>NZ_JBFUCY010000022.1:0-104595 GCF_056404995.1 Mucilaginibacter sp. P2_A5 | reverse complement strand
TTTAACCTCTGTTGGCATCTCATCTTTTCCTTTCGTGGCTTTTGATACTTCTAACATAGCCCGTTTACCCATCTCTTTCCTTTCCGCTATAACCCATCTTGATATTGCCGCACGGCTATATCCACTTTTCCTTGCCAATTTACGCATTGTCGTCCCACCTGCCAAGTATTCTATTACTACTTGCTCTTTCTCCGGTAATTTGTCCATTTTTTTGTCTTGATTGTGTAAACCCAGATCAGGACAAGTCAGACTACTTGTGCTGTGCGCTATTTTTGCTATCCATACGGGTAGTTGCAAACTACAGGCATAGTCGTTCGAAGTCGGAGACATTCGAACAGCGGAAGACTACTGACAGCAAGGGTAGTTACGAACTACAGGATAGTCGTTTGAGTCAGAGACATTCGAACTGCGGAACACTTAGGAGAGCAGGGGGAACTAAAAAGTATTCCGAACACCTGTGGAGACAACTCCAATAAAGTGCAGGCAGAGCTTTCAGACTAAGACAGTCACAAGTTCGTCATCGCTCAATGTACAAACGCACAAGACTTGCGCCAAGCAGTGGGGTTACAATTGAGATACAAGCTGCAGTTTTATAAAATTTTTATTTCAAATGGGGTGTAACAAATCCATTGGGGTAGTCGTCATATGCTTATAGTACTATGTATTGCATGGTATTGTATGGATTGCCGCAATGGTTGAAGCAGCACAAAAAAATATTATCAAACATTTACCTATCATGAAACTAAAGTTTTTACTCATCATCCTGTGTTCCTTAGTTAGAATCGCGGTATTCGGGCAGGCAGGGCAGAAATTATTTGCAGTAAACGGCGTTACAACCGATTCGCTATCGAAACAACCGGTCGGCTATGTAACCGTAAACCTGCGCAACCAGGCAAAGCAATTGGTGCGAACCGCCGTGACCAAAACCGACGGGACATTCATCTTTGGAAAGCTGCCATCAGGAAAATACCTGCTCTCGCTGATAAGCGTTGGTTTTAACCCAAAAACACTCCCTGTCGACCTGACAGACAATACGAAACCTTCCGTTAGTCTGGGCAACATTGCTATCAGCGAACAAACCACACAGCTAAAAACGGTGGCTATTACAGCAGATCGGCCCATCATTAAACAGGAGGTTGATAAACTCACCTACGACTTGAAATCCGACCCAGACAGTAAAAGCAACAGCGTGCTGGAGATGATGCGGAAAGTGCCTTTGTTGAGCGTAGATGGCGACGATAATATCCTTTTGAAGGGAAATAGCAACTACCGGATATTTGTTAACGGCAAGCCATCGAGCATGATGGAGCGCGACCCAAAAAATATTCTTAAAAGTATGCCTGCGTCAACCATTCAAAGCATCGAAGTAATTACCAACCCTTCGTCCAGGTACGATGCCGAGGGAATGGCAGGTATCATCAATATTGTCACCAATAAAAAAGCGAATAACGGGTACAATGGTACGCTAAACTTTAGCCAGGTATTCCCGGTAGGCGGTCCAAGATTGGGCGGGTCGTTTTCGTCTAAACAAGGCAAACTGGAGCTATCGGGCTATTTTGGTGCAAATATTTCCAATTCGCCCCAAGTGCTCAGTTCCATTACAAGGCTTACCACCGGGAGCAACCCTACCAGCCTTGATCAGCATAATTCTGCAGAGTGGGATGGCAGGAATGGCTATGCAGAAGTCGGGATCAGTTACGAAATAGACAGCCTTGATCTTATCTCGGGTCAATTCAATATTAACGGAAATAACCAGGACGGCATCAATACGCAAAGTTCTGTGCTGGATGAAGCCGGCACTATGGTTCAGCAGTACGACCTGTACAATAACAATACGGCAGGCGGCAGGGGCCTGAATGTGGCTTTAAATTACCAGCTGGGTTTTAAAAGCAGTAAGCAAAGGCTGCTCACATTTTCGTACCAGTATTATACATTCAACAACAGGCAGCGTGCGGCGCTAACGGCGTCGAACCGCGTGAACTATACTACGCCCGATTACCTGCAAAACAACGAAGGCGAATCTTCGGAACAGACTTTTCAGGTAGATTACGTACACCCTGTAAAGAAATTGACTATTGAAATGGGGGTGAAAGCAATTATGCGCGATAACAACAGTGATTTTCAGTACCTCGGATACAATGCGGCAACAAGCAGTTTTGAGGCCGACCCGTCGCGAAGCAATAAGTTTGATAATAGCCAAAATGTATTGGGCGCATACAACAGTTATAGCTACACCCTTCAAAACTGGAGCTTTAAAGCAGGCGCGAGGATAGAGGAGACATTGATCGATGCCGACTTTATTTCTACCGCGTCGCAGCTGAACAAAAACTTCTTTAATGTAGTACCTTCGGTAAGTATCAATAAACGGTTTAAAAACTCCAGTACAGTAAACCTCGGGTTTTCGCAAAGGATACAGCGCCCGGGTATATACCAGTTAAACCCCTTTGTAGACCGCTCGAACCCAAACTTCGAATCGTCGGGGAACCCCAACCTCAGGCCCGCTGTATCCAATAATATCCAGTTAGGTTATAGCAGGACCCAAAAGGCTTCGTTGAACCTGATGCTTGGCTATAATTATTTTAATGACCTGATCATGCCTGTTGTGGTTTTTGATCCGGCCACGAATATTACCCGCAGCAGTTTTGATAATACAGGTAAGGCCCGCCTGTTTACCTTCAACGGCAGTATCAATTACCCCATTACAAAAAAATGGAGCTCATCGTTCAACGGAAGAATTGCTCATGGCCGTGTGCAGGGTATTGTGAATGGTCAGCTGGTGAAAAATCAGGGCTTTATGTACGGTGCATCGGTCAACAGCGGTTATAATTTTGAGAAGGGCTGGCGTGTTAGCACCAACGTGTTTCTGAATGGCCCTAACCTTTCCATCCAGGGTACTTCAAACCCTTATGCCAGTGTATCGTTCACGGTTAATAAAGATGTGGTGAAGGATAAACTTTCGTTCTCGGCCACTGTTAATAACCCTTTCAACAAGTACAGGAATAACATCAGGAATTCATTCGGGCCCGATTTTAACCAAACAAATATTAACCGCGCCTATTTCAGGGGTTTTACAGCCAGCCTGAATTATCGCTTCGGCAAGCTGAAAGAAGCCGTAAAGAAAAGCAAAAGGGGTATCAGTAATGACGATGTTCAGGGAGCGCCTTCCGGGAACTAAAAACATTTTCTAAATACGAAAACGGCAGTACGATATTAAGCCGGATACTCGAATTCTGCGATGCTTTTTTGCGGCCACGGTTCAGTGAAGTGCCGTCGATACAGCAAAGTAACGATCTGCTAAGCAATCTTTTAGTCCTGATATATTAAGTTCATTCGGTTTTTTTTTGCGTTGATAATTAATAGAGATGATTAATGTTAAGGGAATGATTGTAGCTTTATACAAAATACTATAACTGTGCCGGGCCTTTTTGCAAGCGATAATAATTGTGCTAAACAATTTGGACACACACGGCCCCGTGCGCCGGCTTCGGGGCTTCACCATATTCTACAGCATCTGATCAAAAAACCTTTAAACCCAAAGGGCAATGAAAGTTTTTATTTGTGTTTTTTCTTTATTACTAATTGGATGTCAACGCAACGCTGTTATGACAAATATGCTCAATGGAGATGAAATAAATGTCCAACCGTTAATTAATAAGGGTTACCGTCCTATATATTCAAACGGTGCTATTGTTAAGTTAATAACTCCTTCACCTCATATATTTAGCAACGGCGAAAAAGAGCTTTTAGACAAGTCATTTAAGGAATGGTGTAAATCAAAGAAGTTGGATTTGAATATTGATATTCTTAAAAATACAAAATACAAATATAGCTACATTATAATTGATGATCCAGTAGATGTATATGAGACCGATGTCATCATAAAAAAACAAATAAAAAAAATATTTATAAGGGTTTGTAAAGATTCTATAATAACCCCATACAGTAGTATAGATTGGATTCAGAATAGCTCTGATTAATGTTGTGTGGTGTATTAATTCTGCGGTTTTTCTTATAAAGTACTGTAAATCAGATATGTAAATATGTAAAAGATCATGAAATTACCGAAAGGGGTAGTTCCGTGGAATCGTCCTGCGCTGTCGCAAGTTGTGCCCTCCGCTGGTGCAAGCATGTCGCGTGTGCCCCCAGCTACCGCAAGCACTTTTCGCTGCCGCACGGCTCCAGCCTTGTGGCCCGCTGATAGGTAAACGCCATGATAAGTAATGAATATGCAACACCCAGCTGTTAATTTCATCCGGGTATTTTTGTATTCCCGCAGTTCGCGTAAAGGATAGAAACGGGTACCGGCCTGTGGCTAATGCCTCGTGCAGTATGAGTGGATAGCCTGGCGCCGCTTCTACCGGCGGCGTACGCCATGATCACACGTGCGCCGGCGGGGCGTATTGATAAGTGCAATTCCTGTAACTATATGCGTATGTATATGAAAGTATTAACTGTTAAAAAGTCGGATTTGTATAAGAAAAAGACTAATTTGTTTACGTTCTGATGTTTCTTTCAACCTAAATTTGATGATTCCGAAAAAGGCGTTTATATAGAATGCCCAACCAATTATAAGCACAGTCATTTAAAAAGTTATCCGGCATTTACTAAAGTCGAAATTTATGAAGAGAGCAGCACTCATAAAAGGCCGGTATAATACCTGTTACCAAATTTGCAATATGAAAAAAAAAACAATACTTAAAACTATCGTAATCGCCGGCCATTTTATTGCCGTTATGCTCATTTGCAAACCGGCTTTTTCACAATATATCGGTCAGTATCAAAAAGAACTGACCAACCGGCCCAAAGTCGCCGCAAAGGCGCAAAGCTTTAATTTGCAGGATGTAAGGTTGTTGGATAGTCGTTTCAAGCAAAACATGGAACGCGATGCCAGCTGGATGTTGAGCATTAGCAACGCAAGCTTGTTGCATACCTGGCGGTTAAATGCCGGTATTGCATCCAATGCCAAACCGCTGGGTGGATGGGAATCACCAAATTGTGAGTTACGCGGACATACTATGGGCCATATACTTTCGGGGCTTGCGTTGATGTATGCTTCAACAGGCGAGATAGTTTACAAACAAAAAGCCGATTCGTTGGTGACAGCACTTGCCGAGTGCCAGCAGGTTTTGGATGAAGGTGGTTATCTAAGTGCTTTCCCCAAGCAATTTATCAACCGGGCAATCAAGGGTGAGTGGGTGTGGGCACCCTGGTATACTATTCACAAAGTGATGGCAGGGCTAACCGATATGTATCTGTATACAGGCAACAAGCAGGCTTTGGATATTGCAGAAAAGATGAGCGGATGGGCTTTTCATAAACTTGAGCCTTTAACGCCTCAGCAATTGGCCACCATGGAAAAAACTGAGTTTGGCGGAATGAGTGAAGTTGCCTATAATTTGTATGCCATAACCGGAAACATGAACGACAAAAGATTAGCAGAGCTTTTTTATCATCACGCTATTATGGACCCTTTAGCAAATAAGGAAGATAAACTGGCGGGGGTTCATTCTAATACCCAAATCCCTAAAATAATAGGTGCAGCGCGCGGATATGAACTTACACATGATGACACGCTAAAAACGATTGCTGAATTTTTTTGGCAAACGGTCATCAATCACCATACCTTTGCAACCGGTGGTAACAGCGATCAGGAATTTTTCTTTACGCCCGATCAAATCTCGAAACATATTACAGCCACTACCACCGAAACCTGCAACACCTACAATATGCTAAAACTGACACGTCATCTGTTTACCTGGACAGCAGACGCAAAGTATGCAGATTATTACGAACGCGCTTTATATAACCATATATTGCCATCGCAGGAAGCGGGGACTGGTATGGTAACATATTTACAATCCGTAAAGCCCGGTTTGTTCAAGACCTATAGTTCACACGACGACTCCTTTTGGTGTTGCGTTGGCACCGGTTTTGAAAATCATGCTAAATATGCCGAAAGTATTTATTACCACACGGATAATGGCATTTATGTTAACCTGTTTATCCCATCGGAATTGAACTGGGGCGAGAAAGGCTTTAAAATAGTTCAACAAACCCATTATCCCGAAGAAAGTGTGACTAACCTTACGGTAAAGGAAGCGCCGTCGCGGATTCCGTTTTCGTTATATATCCGGTATCCGCATTGGGCAACGTCAGGTGCTATGGTTACAATAAATGGTAAAGCAGTTAAAATATCAGAAAAGCCCGGAAGCTATATTGAGTTAAAACGAGTATGGAAAACCGGCGATAAAGTGGTTGTTAATTTTCCCATGTCATTGCGATTGATCCCTGCAAACGATGATGCAAAGGTAGCCGCAATCGCTTACGGCCCATTGTTGCTGGCAGGGGATATGGGCACCAACGGAATAAACCCGCCTGCACCCTTTGCTAAGGATCAGCTGGATTTTGTAAATTATAATATCCCTGAGGATGTTATCAGTTCACTAAGCGTTAAAGACCGAAAATTGACCGACTGGCTAACACAATTGACGGGGAAGCAGCTTATCTTCAAAACCAAAGACGTGGCGGCCAGGCCCATTACACTGATTCCTTATTACGAGATTGATAAACAGCGTTACGTACTCTATTGGAACTTGAAATAACTCAACTACAATTTTGTGAAATGCCGGCATCTAAACCAAAAGCGTTGGGCAATTGCATCGGATGGCAGAAGTATTTGGAAAAGATAAAAGTATTAGAGACGTATTTGGTTATCCCTCTATATTTACCTATACTTTCTTTTATAATATGAAAAAACACATTTTCGTTTATTTGCTTCTTGCATGTTCTGTTGTATCCAAAGTAAATGCTCAGGATGCAGAGATTCGAATTAAGGAGCAGTTTAATGCTTATTCAAAGTTTGTTGCCGATAAGAACTTCGAAAAGGCAATTGAATATACAAATCCCGGCTTGTTCAAGATAATATCAAAAGAGCAATTGATCATGATATTAAAAAGAACATTCAATTCTGCTGATTTTGAATTTAAAATTAGCCTGCCAACCTTGACGGACTTTCATCCTGTCAAAACCATTCACGATAGCAGTTATGTGAAATTTGCAAGTGAATCCATACTTCAAATGAAATTTAAAGAGGATACTGGAAAAGTTGCTCCAAAACCTGAAGATCAGAAACAAAAAAATGCACTTCGAAAATCAGCTCTTGCCAATGGGTTTGGTGCTGGTAATGTTAATTTTGATGAAACCACGGGCTTTTTTGTTATCAATTCAAAGAAAGTTGTAATTGCAGCATCAAATAAGGCGCAGATGGATTGGAAGTTCGCAATTATTGATAATGAAAGGGTGAAGAAAGTCCTAAAAACTTTTATTCCTTCTGAAATTATAGAGGAATAGAACCAGGGCGTTCGTTTCAACCAATGTGATAAAAACTGCTTAAAAACAAAAAAACATTGTTGTAAACGTATAACAGGATTAATCAATTAACCAGTAAACCTTTTTTAGGCCGATACAGACTAAGAAAGTCACATGTCCGCCATCGCTCAATGTCCACAAAACTTTCGCTAAGGAGGGGGGGGAGAGAGGTAGGGAATGTGCAATTCCTTCCTTGTTGAGGTGTAATGTCATATAATAAGAGGCCGACAGACTGCTCCAGCTAACGCAAGGACTTGTCGCTGCCGCAAAGGCTCCAGCCTTGTGGCCCGCTGATAGGTAAACGCAATCTAAGTAATAAATATGCAACACCCGGATGTTTAATTTCATCCAGCTGTTTTTGTATACCCGCAGCTCGCGTAAAGGATAGAAACGGATACCGGCCTGTGGCTAAGGCCTCGTGTAGTATGAGTGGATAGCCTGGCGCCGCTTCTACCGGCGGCGTACGCCATGATTAGATTTGAGATGTGAGAGATCACCCGCTGGCGCGCACGCCAGTTTCGGTTTATACAATTAATGCTTGTGCGACAGTGGCAAGATCAATAAATAAACTACATTAACAACACTTTCCAGGCATCCATTACCCGGCCATCATCTAACAATTGCCTGGCTTTTAAATGCAGGTGTAGGGTGCGAGTGTCACTGATGGTAGCATCAGCAAGCTCTTTCATTTCGTCGGTTTCACTAAAAGCTATTACCTCCTCAGCGGATGGTAGCGTTTCAACAAGTCCCAATAATCCCAGGTTATTCCCGGTTAATACTTTGGAGTATTTAACCTCTTTTGGAAAAGCATCTACGCCGATACCCATTGCGGCACAGCCTGTTGGTTTAGCAATTTTAAATAAATTATCGCTGGTTACCCTGCAATACCAATCGCCGCCTAAACGAGCCACCAGGTCTATTTTATGCGGGTCTATTTTGCCATTGGCATCCAAAATAGCTTCATTGATATGCATCCGTTTCACCTCGGCAATAACCAAATTACCCGCGCCCCCGTTTTTTCCTAACGATATTACATCATTCACCACACATTCCAATTGAACGGTCGATTCCGCTACCCTCGGTGGCTTTACCTTCTCCGAAGCCAATTCAGTAAACCCCGCTTTCGAAAATTCATTTACTCCTTTTTTGTAATCCAGGCTGGTTAAATAGGTCTGTTGCACCATATCGTAGTTCACAATATTAATTACACATTCAGGTACTTCCAAAACGTTTTCAAGCGTGTGTTTAGTGGTATTATCCCGCGCCCTGCTTGTGGGTGAAAAAACACATATCGGTGGATTGATACTAAAAACATTAAAAAAACTAAACGGACTTAAATTAACCCGGCCGTTTTTGTCGATAGTGGATACAAAGCATATTGGCCGGGGAGCAATGGCATAGTGCAGATAAAGTTGCATTTCAGCCGGTGTCAACGATGATGCATCAATAGTTTTCAACTTCATTCAAATTTTTATTTAAAGCTTAATCAGCCTGACAGTTACGCTGTGATTAGATTTGAGATTTCGTTGCATTGAATTCCTCTGGATTTTTGTGTGTGTTTAGTGCCCATCCAGATACAGCCTCTTTTGTTTAAAGTTTTCTTAACGATACAAACAACTCTGCCTGTAATTTCCAGCTGCCATCAATTTTACGCCACATGGCCGAGTAATTGCCGCCTTTGCTGTAGGAGTTGGTGGCCGTCCAGGTGCCGGTTTCCCAGGCCATGATGCCGTTATCGCCTACGGTAATGGTTATTGGCGTACGCACATAAGCTACGGTTTTGTTGATTTTAAATAGCTGTTTCCAGCCTGCGGCTATGCTATCTTTCCCGGTAGTGGTAATTCCCCTGCCTATGGTTTGTACAAAATCGGGTAGCCAATATTTGGATATGCCGTCGACATCGTGTTTGGCAATGGCATTATTAGATGCTGCTCGTGATGCTTTAATAATTTCTATGTCCACTTTATAATCTGTTTGTTTGAAGGCAAACAGTGCGCTTAATAACAATAGAAACGGTAATTTAAAAAGGAACGACATAGTGGATATGGTTAATAGGTGTTTGGTACAAGTTAGTTATTATCCCCGGCATTTTAAAATATTGGCATATAAGTTCGGGGATGTAATTATGTAATTAAGAAAAAGCAGGAGGCACCTATGGAGCCCAAAAACGAAATTCTTTTTGCTATAAACACGTAACTCCGCTGGAGTTGGGCCTGTAAACTTTTTTAGGACGATACAATGCTGTATCATGGACTCCAGGGGAGTCACGTGTTTATAGTACAACGGGAACCGAAAAGCCAGGCTCCGTAGGTGCCTCCTCTTTAAAAGGGATTCCCCAGCATTCAGGTTTAATAAAAAACTTACGGAAACAAAAAAGGCCCCAATTTGGAGCCTCTTTTATATATAAAGTATAAATTTTATACAGAAAAACTTTCGCCGCAGCCGCAGGTACGGCTGGCGTTAGGGTTATGGAAATTGAAGCCCTTACCGTTAAGGCCGTCGCTAAAATCAAGCTCGGTACCGGCAAGGTACAGGAACGATTTCATATCCAAAGCCATACGTACCCCCTGGTCTTCAAAAAACTGGTCGCCTTTTTTTTCTTCGTTATCAAAATCCAAATTGTATGATAAACCCGAGCAACCGCCACCCTGTACAGACACACGCAGAAAATACGAGGCATCAAGCCCGCCATCCTGCATCAGGTGTTCTATTTTACTTTTTGCTTTATCAGTTACAGTTACCATTTTTTTAGTATCAAGTAGTAAGTATCAAGTAACAAGATTAGTATCAAGTAGTTAGTATCAAGTATCAAGACAGAACTTCTGAATCGACCTTTTATGCGACGGCATCTTGATACTATATACTTGCTACTTCTCAGTGGTGTACTTTTTCGCTTTCAATCGGCGCTAAGCCGTTTTTAACGCGGAAATCGTTGATTGCTGCTTTGATGGCATCCTCTGCCAGTACTGAGCAGTGAATTTTTACCGGTGGTAAAGCCAGTTCTTCAACAATATCCATGTTGTCTATCTTCATTGCATCATCAATGCTTTTGCCTTTTAACCACTCGGTGGCCAAAGATGAAGAAGCGATTGCCGAACCGCAACCGAAGGTTTTAAATTTTGCATCGGTGATAACATGGTTATCATCCACCTCAATTTGCAGGCGCATTACGTCGCCGCATTCAGGCGCACCAACTAAGCCGGTACCTACTTTGTGGCTGCTTTTATCCAAAGTGCCCACATTGCGGGGGTTAGTGTAGTGATCGATTACTTTATCTGAATATGCCATTTTTTTGTTTGTTATACGTAGTACGTTTTACGTATTACGTTGATTGTTATAATTTATCGAATTAAAAAACGTACCACGTAAAACGTACTACGTATAACGTATTTAGTGTTCTGCCCACTCAATGGAGTCAAGGTCGATGCCTTCTTTAAACATTTCCCAAAGTGGAGAAAGTTCGCGCAGGTGGGTAACCGAGTTTTTGGTTACTTCAACAGCGTAGTCAACTTCTTCTTCGGTAGTAAAGCGGCCCAGGCCAAAACGGATTGATGAGTGTGCTAGGTCGTCTGATAAGCCTAAGCTTTTCAGTACGTACGATGGCTCTAACGAAGCTGATGTACAAGCCGAGCCCGACGATACAGCTAAATCTTTCATCGCCATCATTAAGCCTTCGCCTTCCACATATTTGAAAGAGATATTGGCAACATGCGGCAAGCGGTGCTCAACGTTTCCGTTTACATAGCTTTCTTCCAGCACAGTTAAAGCCGACTGCAATTTATCGCGTAAGGCCGATAAACGTTTGGCTTCGCTTTCCATTTCAAGGCCGCAAAGTTCACAGGCTTTACCAAGGCCAACAATGCCCGGTACGTTTAAAGTGCCTGAACGCATGCCGCGCTCGTGGCCACCGCCGTCCATTTGGGCTGTTACTTTAACACGCGGTCCTTTACGGCGAACGTATAATGCGCCAACACCTTTAGGTCCGTATATTTTGTGTGCCGATAGTGCCAAAAGGTCGATACCATCAGCATTAACATCAACGGGTATTTTACCAACTGCCTGTACAGCATCTGTCATAAACAGGGCGCCGTATTTGTGGGCAATTGCAGATATTTCTTTTATAGGTTGGATAACGCCAATCTCGTTGTTGCCATACATTACCGATACCAGGATAGTTTCGCTGGTCATGGCGGCTTCTAATACGGCAAGATCAAGTAAACCATCTTCTTTAACCGGCAGGTAAGTAACCTTACCACCCAATTTTTCAACGTGTTTACAAGCGTCAAGTACGGCTTTATGTTCGGTAACGGTAGTTATAATGTGGTTACCTTTGTCTTTATACATTTCAAACACACCCTTAATGGCAAGGTTATCTGATTCGGTTGCGCCCGAAGTGAAGATGATTTCTTTTTCGTTTGCGCCTATCAGTTTGGCCACTTGCTCGCGTGCATAATCAACACCTTCTTCGGCCACCCAGCCAAACGGATGGTTACGGCTGGCTGCGTTACCAAATTTTGTGGTAAAATAAGGTAACATTGCCTCTAAAACCCGTGGGTCCATCGGTGTTGTTGCGTTATTATCTAAATAAATGGGGATATTCATGTGCTATGTAATATTAACAGTACAAAGATAAGTAAGTTTTTATTTAAAATCATTCAAAATAAAGTGTATTTTATCAAAGCTGACCATTAATTTACAATATTTGGACATGAACAAAGTTGAACATATTGGCATTGCCGTAACCGATATTAATGTTGCAGGCAACATATATGAAAAGCTTTTAAATACTTCAGTTTATAAAACCGAGACCGTAAAAAGCGAAGGAGTACTAACCGCTTTTTTACAAACAGGCCCCAATAAAATAGAACTGCTACAGGCCCTGAATGACGATAGCCCGATAGCGAGGTTCATAGCCAAAAAGGGGGAGGGGATACACCATATTGCATTTGAGGTAGATGATATTATCGCCGAAATGCACCGCTTAAAAAGTGAAGGGTTTGTGCTGTTAAATGATGAGCCTAAGCAGGGGGCGGATAATAAGTTGGTATGTTTTGTGCATCCTAAAAGTACTAATGGCGTGTTGATCGAGCTGTGCCAGTCGATCAGTTAGCAGTTTAAAGTGGGCAGTTGGCAGTTGTTTTTCGTTTGTAGATCAATAGATTGCAATGCGTTTTTAATTGCTAAATGAATAACTCATTAATGTTGTTTTTTTAACCTGCAAACTGCCAACCGGGTACTGCAAACTAATTTCAATCATTGTTTTGCTAATTCTAAAATAAATATTACATTTGCGCCTCTTTTAAAGACTACAGAAGATAAGTTTATATATAATGAAAAAAGATCTGCATCCAAAAAACTATAGATTAGTTGTGTTTAAAGACATGTCGAACGAATATGCCTTTATGACTAAATCTTGCATCGATACGCGTGAATCCATTAAATGGGAAGACGGCAACGAGTATCCATTGATCAAATTAGAAATTTCGCACACATCGCATCCTTTCTATACCGGTAAAATGAAACTGGTTGATACTGCTGGTCGTATCGATAAATTCCGTACACGTTACAACAAGAAATAATTGCTTGTTTAATTAAATATTTACAAGTCTCCCGACGTATCGGGGGACTTTTTTTATTTTTGCGCCATGGCTCTTATTCTTTTCGACGATAACGCACACCAAACTTTACTGCCGCTCACCTATACCCGGCCCGTTGCCGATTTGCGCATTGGTATTATGACCATTGCCGAAAAATGGGCTAAACATTTAAACGCAACCACTTCATTCCATACGCTTGATTATTTGCAGGCTAAGTTCCCTGCAAAAATTGAGGCCGACAACCTGTTTATCAATGGCGCTGTTTGCCCTGATGAAGGTTTACTGGAGGCTATAGGCAATTTGCAAACGGGCGAGGCCTTGAAATATAACGACCAGTTACTGGCCGTACGTTTAAATCAGTCGGAGGCACAAAGTTTTAACCCCGAAGCTGTTTTCGACAAAATTATAGCTTACACTACTCTTTTTGTATCGATAAAATATCCCGAAGATATTTTCAGGAAGAATGATATCGAACTGCGGAAAGATTATCAATTGCTCACCAAAGGCCGTACCAGCGCCACTATAAGCGCTACCAATGTTATTATTGGCAACGATTTTTTTGCCGAAGAAGGTGCTGTTGCCGAATGCTCTACATTTAACACTACCAACGGCCCCATTTATCTATCGGCTAATACCGAAATTTGGGAAGGCACGCACATTAGGGGGGCTTTTGCCATTTGCGAGCATTCGCAGGTTAAAATGGGCGCCAAAATTTATGGTGCAACCACGGTTGGCCCTTACTCAAGGGTTGGCGGCGAATTAAACAATGCCGTAATCTGGGGCTATTCATCTAAAGGGCACGAGGGTTATTTAGGTAACTCGGTACTGGGCGAATGGTGCAACATCGGCGCCGACAGCAACAACTCGAACCTGAAAAATAATTACGACGAGGTAAAGCTTTGGGATTATAATACCATGCGCTTTCGTAAAACAGGCCTGCAGTTTTGCGGATTGATCATGGCCGATCATTCAAAATGCGCCATCAATACCATGTTTAATACGGGTACTGTGGTAGGCGTTAGTGCAAACGTGTTTGGCGCAGGTTTCCCGCGTAATTTTGTGGCCGATTTTTCATGGGGTGGCGCGCAGGGTTTTGAGGTTTATTCCCTCAAAAAAATGTTTATCACAGCCCAAAAAGTATTCGATCGCCGCGATCATCGCAATTTTGACGAAGTAGAACAAGATATATTGGCCAAAGTATTTGAATTAACAGAGGAGTATCGGAGGTTTTAGTGAGTAGTTATTGGTTGATTAGGTGAGTGGTTAAGCTCACCTGTCAGCCTACAAACACTTGCTATAAATTGTGAGTAGTTAAATTGGTGATTAAGTGAATGGTTAATGTCACTTGCCAACATACAACCACTCACCTAATCAACTTAATCAACCACTCACCCTAAAATAACACAATCAACTAACAATAAACACAATGAGAAAAAAAATTGTTGCCGGAAACTGGAAAATGAACCTTGACTATAACGAAGGTTTAAGTGTATTTACCGAAATCATTAACATGGTTAAAGACGAGGTTACCGGTGCCCAGGAAGCGGTTATTTGCAGCCCTTTTATCCATATCAATAGCCTGGTACAATTAGCAAAAGGCTACAATAAAGTTTCTGTTGGCGCCCAAAACGCCCACCAGGCCGAAAGCGGCGCTTATACCGGCGAAATTTCTGCCCGGATGATTAAATCTATCGGCGCGGCTTACGTTATTCTTGGTCACTCAGAGCGCCGCCAGTATTTTGGCGAAACCAACGAGCTTTTGGCTAAAAAAACTGATACCGTTTTAAAACACGATTTGCGCCCTATTTTCTGCATCGGCGAAACTTTGCAGGAGCGCGAAGCTAATGAGCATTTTGATGTGATCAAATCGCAGCTGGTTGAAGGTGTTTTTCATTTAGATGCCGCTGAGTTTTCGAAACTGGTTTTAGCTTATGAGCCGGTTTGGGCTATTGGCACAGGTGTAACCGCATCATCGGCACAGGCGCAGGAAATCCATGAGTTTATCCGTAAAGAAATTGCCGCCAAATACAGCCAGGAAGTTGCCGATAACACTACCATTTTATACGGCGGTAGCTGCAACCCTAAAAACGCTGCCGAACTGTTTGCCTGCCCGGATATTGATGGCGGCCTGATAGGTGGCGCATCCCTGAAATCGCGCGATTTTGTGGATATCATTAAAGCCTTTAATTAAGATATGAGGTATTAGATTTGAGATATGAG
Source organism: Mucilaginibacter sp. P2_A5 (assembly GCF_056404995.1). Classification (NCBI taxonomy): domain Bacteria; kingdom Pseudomonadati; phylum Bacteroidota; class Sphingobacteriia; order Sphingobacteriales; family Sphingobacteriaceae; genus Mucilaginibacter; species Mucilaginibacter sp. P2_A5. The sequence goes on along the minus strand of NZ_JBFUCY010000022.1, from coordinate 89,410 downwards.
ACCAGCTTCGCTTGCACGCTATCTCAAATCTAATATCAAACAGAAGTATAAGAAATGTGTTAGATAGGCAGGTGCGGGATATGCGTCTCAAATCTCATATCTCACATCTCAAATCTATTTCATGAGAACTTTCCTTCCACCGTTAATAGCATTTATGGTATTCGCTGTCTTTGTGATAGCGAGTGCATACGCCCGTACTATGCAAATAGGGGATATGGGTGAGGGGAATGTTCATGCTTTTATAGCCTGCTTTTATTACTGTTGGCCTTTATACTTCATTTGCGCCATACTTACACAATGGATTATTATTGTGCCAGTTTGGGAGGCCTTTGTGTTGCGGTCGGCTGTCGGCGCGTTATTTACATTTGTTATTGTCGCCGTTGTTTGCGCCCTTGCCGCTGGGGGTGTGGCTTATTTTATCTGGGATGAACAATCTGGCTACGATAACCTGATTGGGCTAACAACTATCATGTTAATGATACAGCTGGCTTACTGGGCTATTAACTTTTTTATTTTGTTTTTGGTGACAGGGAAGGTGGTTAATCTGAAGCGGGAGACGGTTGCAGCCGAAGAGTAGAAACTCCAAATAAAATTATGTCATTGCGAGCGTAGCGTGGCAATCGCGAACTATGCATATTGGGCTTGCAAAGTTTGCGATTGCTTCGTACCTCGCAATGACATGTAATGAAAATATTGTCTTATGAACTACTACGAATTACTTTTTACCACCATAACTACCGAAGATTACCAGCAGGATTTGCTGATTAACGCTTTGGGCGAGATTGGTTTTGATACTTTTGAAGAACTGGACCTTGGCTTTAAAGCCTATATCCCGGTAGATGCTTTTGATGAAGCAGTGCTGATTGAGCAATTAGCGCCCTATCGCGAGCTGTTTACTTTTAGTTATGAAGTAACACTTATCCCGCAACAAAACTGGAATGAGGTATGGGAAAGTAATTTTGAGCCGATTGAGATTGGCGACAAAATTTATGTGAGGGCGACCTTTCACCCAGCCAAACCGGAGTTTCCGTATGAGATAGTGATAGATCCCAAAATGGCTTTTGGTACGGGCCACCATCAAACCACATCGATGATGCTGGCACTAATGCTGGAAAACGAATACGAAGGCAAAAACGTGCTCGATATGGGCTGCGGCACAGGTATCCTGGCTATTATGGCGTCTAAATTAGGCGCCGCGCAAGTTACCGCTATTGATTATGATCCGGTTTGTTATGATAGCACTATCGAAAACGCTGCGTTAAACAATATTGAGAATATTGTCCCGCTATGCGGCTCTAAGGAAGTTGTACCCAATGAACAATATGATATCATATTGGCCAATATCAACCGCAATATCCTGCTCGACCAGATGGAGCGCTACGCCGAAGTGTTAAAACCCGACGGAGAGATTTATTTCAGCGGTTTTTATGAATCGCCCGACCTGGATATTATTATCGATGAAGCGGCTAAATACGGCCTTAAATATATCATTCACAAAAAAGACAAGGAATGGGTGGCGGCTAAGTTTGTAAAGTAAGGTCCGGCCAAATCCTCCCCAATGCTATTAAGGTAGGCAAAAACATAGGTATAATAATATCGAATAATGAATTTTGAATGTCCAATATCGAAATTTTCCCTTCATTATTCGATATTGGGCGTTCAGTGTTCGATATTTAAAATCAAAGTCTTCCCCTTCCGGGGAGATTATTAGCATTTAATTTGATTTTTAAAGGAGCTAATGAAGGCTTCGCCGTTTAGAGAGGGGACTTACAACGAGCTCCGTAGCGTTACATTAAACGGTACCGCGAAATGTTCATGGCAATTGCTCAACGCAAACTCGGCGGTTTTACTGCCCATGAGTTTAAAATCGGTTGATATGGTGGTGATGCCATCCAAAATAATCTCCTTAAGGGCTGTCTCATTATAAGATATAACGCCCACGTCCTTAGCTATTTCTAGGTCGGATGCGATGATCTTTTTGATCAGTTCTACCAGGTCATCTTCGGTGAGACTGATGTATACCGTGTCTTTCTGTATGGTTTCTATTGCCGACGATTCAACTACTTCGTAATCGAACGCGTATTGCCTGCAAAAATTAAGGAAACCTTTTAATATTTCTTTAGAATGGTATGTTTTACCGGGAAAGATCAGTTTAATGTTATGATACTTAGTTAGTTTGTGTGTAAGGCTTTTGAGTGCTTCATATACATCCGACGCAAAATTTTCATAAATGGCCGCAAACCTGCCGTTTATGGCCGGCACCAGGTTATCTAACAAGATCAGTTTATCCTTGGGGATAGTGTTAATGATCTCATGTGCCTTGGTTTCGTTATCCAAAAAATGGGGGATAATAATGTACTTGGCATAGTCGCTGTTAAAGCTTTCGGCCATGATCTTTTTAAAAAAGTAAAAGTCGTTATTGTAAATGTAAAAATCGATGGTCGCCAGTTCACCGATAGTGTCTACAAAGGCATCGTAAATCAATTTTTTATGGGCGCTTAACTTGTTGAACAGCAGGAAGATCTTCAGCGGTTTTTGAAAATCGGTGTTCGATATAAAAAAACCTTTACCCGGAACCGAACTTACTATTCCTTTGTCTTTCAGTTCTTTATAAACACGTTCTATCGTATTGCGCGAGGTATCTAAAGCAAAACTTAAATCATTGATAGATGGCAGCATATCATCTTTAACGATATCGCCACTTTCGATCGCCCTGATAATGGCGTTTGAAAGCTGCAGGTATTTGGGAGTGATGGAATACTCGTCGATAGATAATATTTTAAGATAATTCTTCACGCGTTACAATTGGGTTTCACAAATGTAATATTACAGAAGTGTTTTTTATCCAGAAAAAGATAGTAGGGGATGGTGGGATGTTTCTGAACTCGGATTAAGCGGATTTAGCAGATTTTTTTGATTTGATTTGCAGGCGGATGGATGGCCAATTTGTCAAAATCTGCTTAATCCCAAAATCCGCTTAATCCGAGTTCAGACAGAATTTACCGTTCCTTTTTCTGAAAACTATAATACAAATACCCCAGCGCCGGCAGTATAAACAAACTCCCTACCAATAAACCAATCCCCAAATCATCTATAGTATTTACGGTCGCGTGGTCTGTCAGTAGTGACATTGAGCTACCGCCCTTGAATATCACAAACCTTGGGAAACGGGTTGACCCTACCGATATCAGGATCATACTTACCTGGAAAGCGGCTAATAACCTTATCCATTGCCTGTTTTTCTTTTCGGAGATAATAAACCAAAGCAGCACGAGTGATAAAGTGGCAGCTATTACGGCTACCAAACTAATAACATTGCCGAAGATCCATTTGGATAAGCCAACGTGCTCGATTTCTGAGGCTATAAAAACCAGTCCCCCACAAATAACGGCTACTACGTTAAATATCTTTGCTTTTTTGATGTAGCGCTTAATATCGTCAATGCTGTCTGTCTCTCCCACAATGTAAATCGCAGCAAGGAAACCGCAAAGCGCTACGGTAAAGAGGCCTACAGTCACCGAAAACCAGTTAAACCAGCTGAAAATATAGGCATGAACAAAATCTTTGGCTGTTGGATCAATCTGACCGGATAATGCGCTGCCGGCTATAATACCCAGGAACATTGGTGTTATAAAACTTGAGTATATAAACAGGTGGTTATAAAGGTTTTGTGTTCTTTCGCCTTTAATGGCATCGTAGTTTCTGAATGTGAAGGCGGTACCTCGCGCAATGATGCCTAATAACAGGATAAGCAGCGGGATATGCAGGTAGGTACACATCTCGCTGTAAATATCCGGGAAACCCACAAAAAGTATCACCACCGTAATGATCAGCCACATATGATTGGCTTCCCAAATGGGGCCAATGGCCTGGTACATGGTTTTGCGGGTACGGTGCTTGTTGTCGTCGGATGTAAACAGCTCGATAATGCCAGCGCCAAAATCTGCCCCGCCCAATAAAAAGTATAGGGTGATAGATGCAAATAAAAATAATATAACGATGTATAACATAGTATCAGCAGGTTATTTGTCGTACAATTTAGGCACCATTTGGATCTGTCTTTTCAGCAGGAAAATAACAAATACGCTTAGGGTGAAGTAAATAAATGTAAACAGGTAAAAAGTATACTGGATGCCCGGCATTTTGGTAACCGCCTCGCTGGTACGCATCACACCCTGGATGATCCAGGGTTGGCGGCCAACTTCGGTCACCGTCCAGCCGGCCTCTAAAGCTATAAAACCCGTTGGCGTGGCAATAATAAACAGCTTTAAAAACCATGGTTTATTTAACCATTCTTTCTTTTTCCACAGGGCTATAAAATACAGGATGCCAATAAACATCATCAAAGTACCAATACCCACCATCACCTGGAAGGCGTAGTGCGTAATAGCAACAGGCGGCTGATCTTTAACCGGGATTTTATCCAGGCCATTTACCACCGTTTTAAAATCATCGTGAACCAAAAAACTCAGCAGGCCGGGGATCTCCAGTCCGTAATTAACTTTTTTAGCAGCCGTATCCGGGATACCGCCAATAACCAGGGGCGCATATTCCTGTGTATGGAAATAAGCTTCCATAGCGGCCAGTTTAGCGGGTTGCCGTTTAGCTGCCCCTTTGGCAGATATATCGCCGCTTAAGGGCTGTAAAATGGCCGCAGCCGCACCAAATACGATGGCTATTTTAAATGATTTGGTGTGGAAGGCCACGTTCTGTTTCCGGTAGATCATCAGCGCATGGATGCCAGCTACCGCGAAACCCGTTGCCGAAAATGCCGCTATCGTCATGTGTAAAGCTTCAGAAAACCAGGCTTCGTTAAACATGGCCTTTAACGGATCTATATTGAGGTATTTCCCGTTTACATAATCAAACCCCGATGGGCTGTTCATCCAGGAGTTGGCCGCCACTACCAATATGCCCGATGCAATCCCGCTTACACCCACCACAATACCCGTAACCCAATGAAACCAGGTGTTCAGTTTGTTCCACCCGTAAAGGAAAAAGCCGAGGGCAATCGCTTCAATAAAAAAGGCGGTACCTTCTAAAGAAAATGGCATCCCGAAAATAGGCCCGGCATGCTTCATAAAACCCGGCCAAAGCAGCCCCAACTCAAACGACAACATGGTGCCCGATACTGCGCCGGTAGCAAAAAATATAGCAACGCCTTTACTCCAGGCGATGGTAACGTTTTTGTAAACGGGGTCTTTGGTTTTTATCCATTTATAATGCGATATGGCCATAAAAACAGGCATAACCATACCGATACAGGAGTAGATGATGTGAAACCCTAAGGATAAGGCCATTTGCGACCTTGCTGCTATAAAGTCATCCATAGTTGTGATATAAATTATGGTTGAAAGTTAAAAGCTATATCGCACAAATGTAACAGAAATGTTAATTGATATCGATTATGAATTATAGCGATTTTAGGGTAAAGTGTTGTATTAGTGGGAAGAATTTTGTAAAAAAGGGTTGGCTTATCGTATTTTAATGGCACACATTAATGTCCCGATAGTTACGTTTGTATAAACGTATAAGCAATGCCCGAGGTAATTATAAAATATAAAACTGAAAAAGCTTTAAAGGCTTTGCCTGATTTGGCAAAGTTATTTGACATGAGTATTAAAACACCGTCGAATAATACTACTATCAAAGGAGTTCGGGAATACAAAAACCTACCGATAACTTTTGCGGAAAATCCTGATGTTACCGCTTTGGCTGGTATTTGGGAGGGCAAGGACATCATTTTAGTGCAGTTACGTAAAGACGCTTTGGGGGGGAACCATCGACCACAAGCTAAATGAAAATTTCTATCTTGTATGCACATCAACTCCGCAACAATAGCAACAATAATTGTGGAACGCCGAACATTGATATAAAAAAAATCACAATAGCAAAAACTGACGAGAGAGCAATCTTATAAAACAATTGCGAATTTTTATTTAAATAAAAAGTTAAACAGAAAGCTATCAGCGCGATCACACCACTTATTATCATCGTATAAGTTACCAATAGGCCAATCGCATCCATCAATATATTTATTTAATTATAGACTCAGTTTCTTGTTATATTTTGACAGGTCCGGGACGAATCCAGCTTCTGGTCGGTGTTTTCATCGCACCAGGGTTGTTTTCGTTGTAATTGCAAAGCTTAAAAATAACGGAATAATAAGCTTGAAGTGGCGGTGATAGCTCTTCGAAAGGCAAGACCGTCAACAAATGGCGCAGTGAAAACACCGACCACGAGCTAAAAATCAACTTTTACCCTTTCCCATTCCTCGACGTCGATCCCCTGATAATCAATTCGGGTTTTATGCTGATGGTTTTTGGTTTAGATATGGTATCCGTATTTCCCTTTTCCTGGAAGTATAAGTTGGCAACTGTGTTGCCCATGTAAATACTAAACTGATCGATAGTGGTGATAGATGGGCTGGTAATTTCCGAGAATCCTTCGTTGGCGTAGCCGCAAACGCCTAACTCTGATGGTACCTTTATTTTCATCGCGTTAGCAACCTCTAAAACACCCAGAGCCGAGAAATCAGATGTTGACGCAAATATGGCATCGGGAGGCTGGGGGAGGCTCAGTAGTTTGCGGGTACCTTCGGCACCTAACTCTTTTGTCCAGGCGTTTTCAACTATCAGTTCGTCAATTACTTCGACGTTATAAGCATTTAATGCCCGCAGGTAGCCGGTTTTACGCTGTTTAAAAATGCTGAGGTTTTGGGGCCCTTCCAGTAGGGCTATGCGTTTATAGCCGCTTTCTATCAGGTGCGATACAGCCTCATACGATGCCTGCTCGTTATCGTTTATTACTTTCAGGGTTTCCAGTTCTTCGGCTACACGGTCGAATTGAATGAGTTGGATGCCGTGGTCAATCACGTTTTGCAGGTGCTGGTAGTCGCTGCCATCGGCCGATACCGATATTACAATGCAATCCACGTCCTGGTTTATCAGGGTATTTACACACTGTATCTCTTTATCATGCGATTCGCCCGATTGGCAGATGATCAGGTTGTAGCCTTTTTGATAGGTAGCTTCCTCGATACCCGCAATAACGTTGGCAAAAAAGTTTTGGTTAATGCGCGGCACCACAATACCAATAGTTTTGGAGTGTCCCTTGCGCAGGTTTGACGCCAGGATGTTACGCTTGTAGTTAAGCTCATCGGCGGTTTTCATGATCAGCTCCTTGGTTTTTTCGTTTACCTGGTTGCTGTTGTTCAGCGCCCTTGATACCGAAGAAGCGGTTATGCCCAGCTTGGCGGCAATGTCATAAATGGTGGTACGTTTTCCCTTTTTCATTATAAAGTGCAAGTTGGAAAAAATATTTTACGCAATCGATTGTAATTTTAAATATTTATTTAATTTCGTGGAGTTAAATGCCCAAAAATAAACCCGTTTTTACTATTCATGCTAAAACCCAAAAGAAATCCATGTTATTATTAGGGATTGATATAGGTACTTCTTCAGTTAAAGTTAGCGTTGTTAACGCTGATACGCAACAAATTATAACGTCGGCACAGTTTCCGGACGAGGAATCGCCGATAAAGGCCGTGCATCCCGGCTGGGCCGAGCAATCGCCACTGATGTGGTGGGACCAGGCGCAACAGGCACTGGCACGCTGCCATGCCAAAGGCGGTTACAACCCGCAGGATATTGCCGCCATAGGCATTGCTTACCAGATGCACGGGCTGGTGTTGGTTGATAAAGACCAGAACGTTTTACGCGATAGCATTATCTGGTGCGATAGCCGCGCCGTTGAAATTGGCGATAAAGCCTTTGCCGCCATCGGCCAGGAAAAATGCTTATCGCACCTGTTAAACTCGCCGGGCAACTTTACCGCATCCAAATTGGCCTGGGTAAAGGAGAACGAGCCGGAGATTTACGCTAAAATAGACAAGATCATGTTGCCGGGCGATTACATCGCCATGAAACTAACCGGCGAGATCACCACATCGGTATCGGCACTATCTGAAGGCGTTTTCTTCGATTTTAAAACCAACAGCATCTCCAAAGAGATTGTTGATTACTTTGGTTTTGATGAAAGCCTGTTCCCGGTTATCAACCCGGTGTTTTCAGCTCACGGAGCCTTAAAAAGCGATGTAGCCGAAAAACTTGGCCTTAAAGCCGGCATCCCGGTAACCTATAAATCGGGCGATCAGCCAAATAATGCTTTATCATTAAATGTACTAAACCCGGGCGAGGTAGCTGCAACAGCTGGTACGTCCGGCGTAATATACGGTGTAAGCGATCAACTGGCTTATGACCAGCAATCGCGCATCAACACTTTTGCCCACGTAAACTATTCCGAAGAGGAAAAACGTTTAGGCGTATTGCTTTGTATTAACGGAACGGGCAGCTTATACCGCTGGGCCAAATATAACTTCGGCGCAGGCTTAGGCTATAACCAACTAAACGAAGAAGCAAAAAAAGCGCCATTAGGCAGCGAGGGCTTGCGCGTACTGCCATTTGGCAACGGAGCCGAGCGCATGCTTAACAATAAACAGGTAGGCGCCCATTTCCAAAATATCGACTTGAACCTGCATACCCAGGCGCATATTTTCCGCGCGGTACAGGAAGGGATAGCCTGCGCGTTCCGGTATGGTTTTGACATCATGCGCAGCAACGGCATGAACCCAACGGTAATCCGTGCCGGCAAAAGCAACCTTTTTTTAAGCGAGCTATTTGCCGAAACCTTTGTAAACGCCACCGGCGTCCCCGTTGAACTATACAACAACGATGGCAGCGTAGGCGCGGCCTTAGGCGCAGGAATAGGTGCAGGCATCTTTAAATCGCCCGCAGAAGCATTCAGCAATACCAAAGCTATCCAATTGATAGAACCGGATCTTTCTGTTGATTTTGAACCTATTTATAACGAATGGAAAGAGCTACTTGATGTTAGGTTAAAGGCGAAAGGATAAAGGCAAAAGGTTAAAAGCGAAATTCAATAATTCAATAATTCAGTAAATCAATAATTCAACAACTCAATAATTCACTAATTAAACAATATGAAAATCATCACAGGCGAAAAGGAATTTTTCAAAGGAATAGGGCAGATAGCTTACGAGGGGCAGGAATCAGATAACCCGCTGGCGTTTCGCTGGTATGATGCCAACAGGGTAGTGGCCGGTAAAACGATGGCCGAGCATTTACGTTTTGCCTGTTCTTACTGGCATTCATTTAACGGTAACGGCGCCGATCCGTTTGGCGGGCCTACCCACATTTTTGCATGGGACGAGAAAGCCGACGCTGTAGAACGCGCTAAAGACAAGATGGATGCTGCGTTTGAATTCATTACCAAAATGAATATCCCTTACTACTGTTTTCATGATGTAGACGTGGTAGATTATACCAACGATGTAAACGAAAACGACCGCCGCATCCAGGCTTTGGTTGAATATGCCAAACAAAAACAAGCCGAAAGCGGTGTTAAATTGCTTTGGGGAACATCAAACCTGTTTAGCCATCGCCGGTATATGAATGGTGCAGCTACCAACCCTGATTTTCATGTATTGGCCCATGGAGCTGCGCAGGTTAAAGCGGCAATTGATGCCACCATTGCTTTAGGCGGCGAAAACTACGTTTTCTGGGGTGGCCGCGAAGGCTATATGAGCCTGCTGAATACCGATATGAAACGTGAGCAGGAGCATTTTGCTAAATTTTTACATACCGCTAAAGATTATGCGCGCAAACAAGGCTTTAAAGGAAACTTCTTTATCGAACCAAAACCTTGCGAGCCTACCAAACACCAGTACGATTATGATGCCGCTACCGTTTTAGGCTTTTTGCAGAAATACGATTTACTGAATGATTTTAAACTGAACCTGGAAGTTAACCACGCTACATTGGCCGGCCATACTTTCCAGCACGAATTACAGGTAGCTGCAGATTCAGGTTTATTAGGTTCGATAGATGCCAACCGTGGCGATACTCAAAACGGATGGGACACCGATCAGTTCCCGAACGATATCAACGAGATTACCGAATCGATGATGATTATCCTGGAAGCCGGTGGTTTACAAGGCGGTGGTATTAACTTTGATGCCAAAATTCGTCGTAACTCAACCGATCAGGCCGATTTATTTTACGCCCATATTGGTGGCATGGATATCTTCGCCCGTGCCCTGGTAATAGCCGATAACATTTTACAAAAATCAGAATATAAAAAGATCCGTGCCGACAGATATGCCTCATTTGATGCAGGTTCCGGAAAAGATTTTGAGGATGGTAAGCTATCATTAGAAGATTTGCGTAACTATGCAATAACCAATGGCGAGCCTAAAACATTAAGCGGCCGACAAGAATATTTAGAAAATTTGATAAATCGCTATATATAGCTTATAATTGTCAATCTAACATTATTAAAACCAACTTAACCAAACAATGAATTCATTAACCAACGGTGACTACGCCGTATTTATCGTGTACTTTTTAATAGTATCCTGTTATGGATACTGGGTATACAGACGGAAGCATAACGCCGATGCAACATCAAAAGATTATTTTTTAGCAGAGGGATCACTTACCTGGTGGGCCATAGGCGCTTCGCTTATTGCATCTAATATTTCGGCAGAGCAATTTGTTGCAATGAGCGGTAATGGTTTTACCATGGGTTTAGCTATATCTACGTATGAATGGATGGCTGCTGCAACTTTGTTAATTGTAGCTATATTCTTTATTCCGGTATACCTGAAGAACAAGATATTTACCATGCCTCAGTTTTTGCATCAGCGTTATAACAGCACTGTGGCAATGATAATGGCTGTGTTTTGGTTATTGTTGTATGTAATTGTAAACTTAACTTCTATCATTTACCTGGGCGCGGTGGCAATTAACGGTATATCGGGCATCAACTTTAACTTGTGCCTTGTATTGCTGGCCCTTTTTGCAGTTGTTATTACCCTGGGTGGTATGAAAGTAATAGGTTATACAGATGTTATCCAGGTGTTCTTTTTAATATTGGGCGGATTGGTAACCACCTATATAGCTGTTAGCAAAGTAGCCGAGCATTACCACCAGGAAGGTATTACCAATGGTTTAACAATACTGTATCAGCAAGCAAATGACCACTTCCATATGATACTGAAAAGGGAAAACCCAAGCTACGGCGATTTGCCTGGCTTAACCGTATTATTGGGTGGTATGTGGATTGTAAACTTAAATTACTGGGGATGTAACCAATACATTACGCAACGCGCATTGGGCGCCGATTTAAAAACCGCCCGCGGAGGTATTTTATTTGCCGCTTTCCTGAAGCTATTAATGCCTATTATTGTTGTATTGCCGGGTATTGCGGCTTACGTATTGTACAAGCAAAACGTGTTTGACAACATAAGTACAGCAAGTATTGCCGAAAATCATGACCATGCTTATCCGGTATTGTTAAACTTGTTGCCCGCCGGTTTTAAAGGGCTATCATTTGCTGCGCTAACGGCTGCGGTTGTTGCTTCGTTAGCAGGTAAGGCCAATAGTATTGCAACTATTTTTACGTTGGATATCTTTAAAAAGAAAATCAGGCCGGATGCTACCGATAAACAACTGGTTAACGTAGGTAAAATTACCGTAGTTGTAGCCATGACTTTAGGTGTGCTGCTTTGTAAATTTTTGGGCATTGATAAAAAAGGTGGTTTCCAGTTTATCCAGGAATATACCGGGTTTGTATCGCCGGGTATTTTCGCGATGTTCATACTCGGATTCTTCTGGCGGAAAGCTACTTCAAACGCAGCTTTATTTGCTACGGTAGGTGGTTTTATCATGTCGGTAGTGTTAAAAGTATTGCCTTTATATACTAACCTTGAAGGCTTAAAGAGCTTTGGCTTTTCGATACCTGTATTGCAAAAAGATGGCGTAACTACGCTGTACGAAATTCCTTTTCTTGACAGGATGGGATTTGTGTTTGTAATTTGTGTGGTTGGGATGTACATCATTTCGATGCTTGAAAACTCGAAAGGATTACGCACAAACGGCCTTGAAGTTGATACTAAGATGTTCCGTACATCAAATTCATTTGCTGTAGGTGCGCTTATTATTACAGGCATACTTGTAGCGCTTTACTCCATTTTCTGGTAGCAGAGCCTCACCCTGCCCTCTCCAAAGGAGAGGGTTCTTGAAATCAGGGTTGAACGTACTAAAGTCAAGCATTAATATTTAAAGAGTGGCCGTTTTTATTGGCCGCTCTTTTTTTTTGCCTCCCTCAATCCTCTTTCCAAAGTGGGGGTAATTTGCAGGGTTGCAGATGTGCTTTTTAGCGTATCCCTAAAAAAAGAATCCTAACTAAGCCGCCACGCTAATCAGAACCCTCTCCTTTGGAGAGGGCAGGGTGAGGCCTCTCCGCAATCGTTATCGTAGATTGTTGCAAATATCGTTTCCATCCTAAACTAATGATGTGTAATTTGCCCGTTCAAACTACAATACCATTAACCTATAGTGAATAATTTAGAAGAAACATTCCGGTGGTTTGGCCCTGCCGATCCGGTTACACTAACAGCAATTTCGCAATCCGGGGCTACCGGCGTTGTTACAGCACTTTACCACATCCCAGTTGGCGAGGTTTGGAGTTTGGATGATATCATCCAACGTAAAAATATAATTGAGGCGGCCGGCTTACGGTGGTCTGTTGTCGAGAGCGTGAACATTCATGAAAGTATAAAAACCGCCGGCGCCGATAGAGATAAGTACATCCAAAACTATATTGCTACCCTCCAAAACCTGGCGCAGGCAGGCATCAATATTGTATGCTACAACTTTATGCCCGTGCTTGATTGGACACGTACCGACCTGGATTACCTGCTGGCCAACAAAGCAACCGCTTTAAGGTATGATGCGAAAGCCTTAGCAGCATTTGACCTTTACATCCTGGAGCGCCTGGGCGCCCGCGACGATTACAGCGCTACGCAGCAACAGGTTGCCAAGCAATACCTCGATAACATTAGCGCCGCTGAACGTGAACAACTGATCAATAACCTGATGGCAGGTTTACCAGGCACCAACAAAACACTAACCATCCCCGAATTTAAGGAGCACTTAAAGCGCTATGCGGATATTGATGCTGCGGGTTTAAAGGAAAACCTTGCCTACTTTTTGCGTGGCATTATACCTGCGGCCGAAAAAGCAGGCGTTAAAATGTGTATCCACCCCGACGATCCGCCGTTTCCGATACTGGGCCTGCCAAGGGTGGTATCTACCGAGCAGGACCTTGCCGACCTGGTGAACTATTACCCTTCGCCAAGTAACGGCATCACTTTTTGTACCGGCTCATTAGGAGCAAGGGCCGATAATGATTTACCGGGAATTGTGGAACGATTAGGCGAACACATTCACTTCCTGCACCTGCGTAATGTGCAGCGCGAGGCTGATGGCAGTTTTTACGAGGCCGAGCATTTGGGTGGCAGTACCGATATGTATGCCGTTATGAAAAATATTGTACTGGAGCAGCAAAAACGTGTGGCCGATGGCCGGGATGATATTGCCATACCCATGCGCCCCGATCATGGACATAAACTGCTTGACGATTTTAATCACAAAACATACCACGGCTACTCGGCCATAGGCAGGCTGAAAGGGCTTGCCGAATTACGGGGGCTTGAAATGGGCGTTAAACGCTCTTTACTGGATAAAGCATAACCTACTATTGATGAAAAACTTTTTAGATAAAGACTTTTTATTAACTACCGAAACCGCGCGGCGCCTGTACCATGAATACGCCGCCGATTTACCTATTATTGATTACCACAGCCATTTGCCGCCCGACCAGATTGCCGGCGATATCAACTTTGAAAACATAACCCAGGTATGGCTCAACGGCGACCATTATAAATGGCGTGCCATGCGTGCCAACGGTGTTGACGAGGATTACATTACCGGGAAGAAAACCGACCTGGAAAAATTTGAACAATGGGCTGCCACAGTACCCTATACACTGCGCAATCCCCTTTACCATTGGACGCATCTTGAACTACAGCGGTATTTTGATATTCACGACCTGCTGTCGCCAATTACGGCCCGGCAGATTTATGACGAGAGCAGCAAAAAACTGCAATCGCCCGAGTACAGCATACGCAATATCATCAAAAGCAAAAATGTGGAGGTAATTTGTACTACCGACGACCCACTTGATGACCTGGCGTATCATCAAAAAATCAAAGCTGATGGTTATGAAGTTCAGGTGTTACCAACCTTCAGGCCCGATAAAGCTATGAATGCTGATGACTTGGTTACACTAAATCTGTACATTGATAAGCTGCAGGTAATCGCAGGTACTGCTATTAATACTATTGATGCCTATTTATGGGCTTTAAAGGGCCGCCACGATTATTTTGCAGCAAACGGCGGGCGGTTATCCGACCATGGTTTGGAGCAGGTATATGCCGAAGATTATACCGATGCCGAAATAGCCGATATATTTATCAAGATAAGGAACAACCAATCTTTGGATGCAACCGAGGCCCTGCAATTTAAATCGGCCATGCTGTATAATTTTGCTTTGTGGAACCACGAAAAAGGCTGGGTAATGCAATTACATTTGGGTGCCTTGCGCAATAACAACGCCCGCGGATTAAGTGAGCTTGGGCCGGACACCGGGTGGGATTCGATAGGTGATTTTTCGCAGGGAAGGGCCTTGTCTAAATTCCTGAACCGGTTGGATACAACCAATCAGCTTAGCAAAACCATTTTGTATAACTTAAACCCGGCTGATAATGAGCTGATGGCATCCATGACCGGCAATTTTAACGATGGCTCTGTAGCGGGTAAAATCCAGTTTGGCTCGGCCTGGTGGTTTTTGGATCAAAAAGACGGCATGACCAAACAGATGAACGCGCTATCCAATATTGGCTTGCTGAGCAGGTTGGTGGGCATGCTTACCGATTCGCGCAGTTTCTTATCTTTCCCAAGGCACGAATATTTTCGCAGGCTGGTTTGCAATCTGTTTGGCGATGATATCGAAAACGGCGAGTTGCCAAACGATATCGAGTGGACGGGTAAAATCGTCCAGGATATTTGTTATTATAACGCGAAGAATTACTTTAATTTCGATCAGAGCAAATGAGCGCGCCATTTGAAATAACAGCATCAAAAGGCCGCATCCTTTCTTTCGGAGAACTGCTTTTGCGGATTTGCCCGGATGCAGGCGGCCAATGGCTGAACGATAACCAGCTGCCATTTTTTATAGGTGGTGCCGAACTGAATGTAGCCGGCGCGCTGGCGCTTTGGCAACTGCCATCGGCATATTTTACGGCCCTGCCGGATAATGCGCTATCGGCCCAGATAATTGATCACCTGGAGGCAAAAAAGGTTGATACTTCTCCCATACTTAAGCAGGGCGATAGGATAGGGTTGTATTATTTAACCCAGGGTAAGGATGTTAAAAACAATGCCCTTATTTATGACCGTGCAGGCTCGGCATTTGCCACGTTAAAACCTGGACAGGTTAATTGGGACAAAGTTTTGGATGGCGTAACCTGGTTCCATTTCAGCGCGATATGCCCGGCCATAAGCCAGGATGTGGCCGATGTTTGCCTGGAGGTGCTTGAAGCAGCATCGGCAAAAGAGATCACTATTTCTGTTGATTTAAATTACCGTTCAAGATTATGGAAATACGGTAAACAGCCGGTTGATATAATGCCCCAGCTTGTAAAATACGCCGATTTGGTGATGGGTAATGTTTGGGCGGCCGAGTTGATGCTCGACATCCCGGTAGCGCCGGATATTCATGAATCGGGACAAAAAAGCATTTACCTGAAAGAGGCGCTTAAAACATCAGAAACCATCATGGCACAATACCCCAAATGCAAGGCTGTAGCCAATACTTTCAGGTTTGATGCCGGCGAGGGTATTAACTACTATACGGCTTTATATACCGGGGATAAGCTATACAACTCCAGCCAGTATGAAACCGATAAAGTGGTTGACAAAGTTGGCAGCGGCGATTGCTTTATGGCCGGGCTTATTTACGGGTTTTACAATAACCTGGGGCCGCAGCAAACATTACAGTTTGCAACTGCCGCAGCATACACCAAACTGTTTATTGAGGGCGATGCCACTGATAAGACAGTTGAAGAAATTATTAACGTCGCGTTAACCGCTAAATGACCGATAGTCATTTGGTCCAAAGTCTTAAGTTCTAAGTCGAAAACGAGAATCAGACTTAGAACTCAAGGCTCAGAACTCAAGACTTAACAAAATTATGAGCAAAAAAGATATAGTACTGGATGCGATAGTAGCGCAGGGCACCTTGCCGCTGTTTTTTTATCCCGATGCCGAGGTTAGCCTCGAAATTACCCGCACTTTGTACAAAGCAGGGGTGAGGGTATTTGAATATACCAATCGTGGGGCCGCCGCGCTGGCCAATTTTAAAGTGTTAAAACAGGCGCAACAAGCCGAAATGCCCGATTTGCACCTGGGCATAGGCACCATTAAAAGCCTGGAGGAGGCAACGGCGTTTATTGATGCCGGAGCCGATTTTATCGTATCGCCAATTGTGAACCCCGAAGTGGGTGAATTTACCGCGAAACAGGAGTTGTTATGGATTCCGGGATGTATGACGCCCACCGAAATTTATACCGCGCAGCAGCACGGTGCTGCATTAATAAAAATTTTCCCGGCCAATATTTTAGGGCCAGAGTTTGTATCGTCAATCCGTGATTTGTTTGCCGGTCAGTTGTTTATACCAACGGGCGGTGTCGATTTAAATATCAACAGCATCAGCGGCTGGTTTAGGGCCGGCGTTTGCGCGGTGGGTATGGGCAGTAAACTAATCAGCAAAAATGTATTGGAAAACAAGCTGTACGACCAGCTGTACAGCGATACCATAACACTGCTGGAGATGGTAAAAGCTGCCAGGTAACTTTTTAGTTGAAAGCTTGATTTTAGCACAGATGGTCTTTTGTTTGTGCTACAAACAAATTAAAATATAAATCAAATATAATGAGAGAAGCCAAAGTTGGAAATTACAGATGGGTTGTAGTTTCACTTTTATTTTTTGCAACTACAATCAACTACCTCGACAGGCAGGTGATAGGCTTGCTTAAACCTACTTTAGAAACAGAATTTAAATGGACTGAAGCAGATTACGGCTATATCGTAATGGCATTTGCTACCGCATATGCAGCGGGATTGCTATTGTTTGGTGGCGTTATTGATAAAATAGGCACCAAGCTGGGGTATACCATATCATTAATTGTGTGGAGCGTAGCCGCCATGCTGCATGCCATTGTTAAAAGCACATTTGGTTTTGGTGTGGTAAGGGCCGCTTTGGGTATAGGCGAATCCGGTAACTTTCCGGCTGCAATTAAAGTGGTTGCAGAATGGTTCCCTAAAAAAGAGCGAGCTTTTGCCACAGGTATATTTAATTCGGGAGCCAATATCGGGGCGGTTGTTGCACCTGTAATGGTACCATGGTTATTGGGTGCTTATAATTGGCAAACTGCGTTTTTGGTAACAGGAGCAATTGGTTTTGTATGGCTTATATTTTGGTGGCTGTTTTATGAGATCCCATCAAAACATAAAAAAATAAGCCCCGGAGAATTTGAATATATCCACAGTGACGCTGATGCAATGCTGGCTACCGAGAGTAAAATAAAATGGATTCAGCTTTTTGGCATAAGGCAAACATGGACATTTGTGATAGGTAAATTTTTAACCGACCCAATCTGGTGGTTTTTCCTGTTCTGGTTACCATCATATTTTTCCAGCACCTTTAATCTCGATCTTAAAAAACCAAGTCTGCCATTAATCATCGTTTACACAGCCACCTCAATAGGCAGCATTGGCGGCGGTTACCTGTCGTCATATTTCATCAAAAAAGGGTGGCCGGTATTTAAGGCGCGTAAAGTAGCTATGCTGATATTTGCGTTGTGTGTAGTACCTATTATATCTGCAAAATACGCAACTAATGTATGGCAGGCCGTTGCTTTAATAAGCCTTGCCGCTGCAGCACACCAGGCCTGGAGCGCCAATATTTTCACCACCGCATCAGATATGTTCCCTAAACGGGCTTTAAGTTCGGTGATTGGCATTGGGGGAATGGCCGGCTCTGTAGGGGGCATCCTGTTCCCGTTTCTTGTTGGGCATATACTGGATTATTATAAGCTGGGTGGGCATTTAACAACAGGTTATAATATTATTTTCCTGATATGCGGAAGTGCATATTTACTGGCCTGGTTTATTATGCACCTGTTATCGCCCAAAATGAAACCGGTAAATCTGTAGTTATTGGTTAAAATTTAATCAGCAAAATGTTATATCAACTATAACCGAAGATAGTCTTGAGTAGGAAGCTTTAAGTTATAAATCGAATTTGTTTTTGACTTATAACTTAAGACTTTCTACTTAGTACTACTGACCCAATACCTGCTCTGCTAGTTCATCAATCCAGCTTGACAGGTAAGGCTCGGTGCCTGTTAACCTGATCCATTCGCCGTCGGCTTCCTGCGCTATTACCAGGTGCAGTGTGCCATCAACCGACTTAAATTCATATGCTTTTGTAAAATTGCCATAAGTAATAGGTTGTAATATGCCATCAATAGTACTGTCGGTGCCGGTCAAGGTGGCTTCAATTTGCTGTTCCATAGTTTATAATTTTAATACTAACAAGCGGTATTGCTTTGTGTTTGCTGCATATTGGTTAGTGCCAAGGTAAATCTTCAATCCCAAAAAACATTATCTTTAACACGTGAAAAACTTACAGCCCGACCCCAAAGTATTGATTGATATTGTACAAACACAAATGCCTTATGGTAAGTATAAAGGCACAATAATTGCCGATATACCAATTAGTTACCTGGAGTGGATGAGCGGTAAAGGCTTTACAAAAGATAAGCTTGGGATGATGTTATCTACCGTTTTCGAGATCAAGACCAATGGTTTAGGCGAGATTTTGTTTATGGTACGCAAATCACTGAATAGTGGGCAGGGCATTAGCCCGAAACTAAAATAGCTTAACGTGACCAATTGATGACCATCCGCCTGTAAGGTATCCTGCGTATATCCGACTAACAGTAAAAACATAAAATAATTATGAAAAAGTTGATGTTATATATTGCCGGGGTATTTTTATTTATAGGTTGTGCAAACGGACAATCTAAACCAGACGCTATGGCCCCGTTGTCAAAACCCAAAAGAGGCGAAGCCCTGGCTACCTTTGGCGGCGGGTGTTTTTGGAGCATGAGCGAGGCTATGTCTGAACTTAAAGGGGTAAACAAAGTTATTTCGGGATATGCCGGTGGAAATACCAAAAATCCGACATATGAGGATGTTAGCACCCGCACCACCAACCATGCCGAAACCGTGCAGATTTATTATGATCCTAAGGTGATTAGTTACGCTACACTTGCCGAGGCTTTCTTTTTTGCCCACGACCCAACAACTTTAAACCGCCAGGGGCCTGATGAAGGTACAGATTACCGTTCGATAGCTTTTTACCGCACACCCGAAGAGAAAAATATCCTGCTGGCTACAATCAAAAAAGTAAATGAATCAAAGCATTATAATAATCCGGTAGTTACACAGGTTGTTCCGTTTACCGTATTTTACGCTGCCGAAAATTATCACCAGGGCTATTACAAAACTCATTTAAGCCAGCCCTATATTGCCTCGGTATCAACACCTAAAGTGCTGAAATTCAGGAAAGCGATGGCTGCGGAGTTGAAGCCGGAGTTTGCGAAGTAACAGTTTTTTAACAAAAGAAAATTGTCATTTCGATAGAGCTTGAGGGGGGAAGAGGGGGGCGCGAAAGAGAAATCTTTAACGACTTGCATCGCAACCGGCCTATTGGAATACAGGGTGTATAAGATTTCTCCTCACCCCCTGCTCTCCAGCCCCTTTCTGGTTCGCTCGCTCGACATTCGGTTTTATTAGTTCCTAGAATCCAAAAGATGTGGATACACGGTAGACTACCGGGGAGGATTTAGGAGGGGCTTTACAATTTATTAAACCATCCCTTTTTCCAGAACACAAAAACCTGTACAATGGCTATTAGAAACATAAAAACGATAGCATATACATATCCGTGATGCCAGTAAAGTTCGGGCATATTATCGGGGATAAGGTGGCCTTTATCGTCTTGCCGTGCAAAGTTCATCCCGTAAATACCGGCTATAAAGGTAAGGGGGATGAAGATCACTGATATAATGGTCAGCACCTTCATAATCTCGTTCATACGGTTGCTCACCATAGATAGGTAAAGGTCGATAATGCTGGAGGTTACCTCTTTGTAGTTTTCAATCAAATCCATAGCCTGGATGCAATGGTCATAGGCATCGCGTAAAAACAGCTTAACTTCGGGTGTTATCAGCGGACTGTCGGAGCGGATCATGTCGTTTATTTTATCGCGTTCGGGCCAGCTTGCCCGGCGGATAATGATAAGCGTCCGCTTAAGTTGCTGCGAATTGAACATGATGCTTTTATCGGCATCGGTATAAACCTTATCTTCAATGGCGTCCAGTTTATCGCCTATCTGCGCCAGCAAAATAAAATAGGTGTCAATTATAGTATCTGTAAGCGCGTAACACATATACCCGGGCCCTGCCGTGCGGATAGCGCCTTTACCAGCCTTTAAGCGGGCTTTAACGGCCTCAAAGCACTCCACATGGTCTTCTTCAAAGCTGATGATCAGGTTATCTTTTATAATGGCCGAAAACTGGTGGTTCACCAATTCATCTTCGCTGTTAAAATGTACAATCCGGCTGGTGCTAAAGGCGTAATCTTCGTACTCATCAAACTTGGGGCGTTGATGGATATTGGCAATATCCTCTAAAACCAAAGGGTTTATATTCAGGTGCTCGCCAATTTGTTCAATCAGCCGGGCATCGCCAAGGCCGTTAATTTTTATCCAATGGGTATGGTTATCGCATTTTTTTAACTGTGCTAATATCACTTTAATATCTTTGCCTTCGGATGTTATCAGCTCATCCTTATTATAGCTAAACATGGCTATATGCGGCTTAAGTGCGCCATCGGGCACGCGTATCATTCCGGGGCTGTCGCCAACATTTCCTGCATTGCGGCGGGCATTATACTTAACCCTTTTTATCAGATTATTCATTTACAAATAATTTATGGCCTGCGGGCCCTGGTTAAACAGTAAATCGACAATGCTCAAATTTTGCAGGAAGCCTTGCCGGTCTTCAAAAACCTGAAAATACGGTTTTTGTTGTAACTCTGTTTCTTTTTTTGGGTGGATGGATGCACGAAAGTCAGGTACGGAAGCGTATTCGGCATGATATTCGGACGTGTACTGCAACTCTGTTTTAATTTTAAGGAATTTGAGCAGCATTTGTAACAACTCCTGGTTGTAATCAAACAAATAGGGCACCTGTTTTTGCTTGTCATAAAACCGGGCAAAGTCATCTTCGTAGTATTCAAAATAAGCCGACCGGCGGTAGCATGCGCCAAGGCTTTGCCAGTGCAGGCGCTGCCAGTCAAAATCGTAGCTTATTTTAACATCTTTAACTTTGGTATGCGTTTTTGAACCTTTTACCACTGGTACCACCAATGTAAGGATACCCTCGGGCGAATAGATATTTGCCCGGTTACGGTAAGTTTGTTTGGGGAAATGTTCTTCTCTTTCTATCAGTATATCAGGCTTGTACGTGTTCAATTGTACAAAGTATTCAACCGGCGGAAGATAAAACATAGGTAATACAGCACCTTTTTCAATCATATATTTTATGTTTGTGGTCAAAATTGGTTAAAATAATGGTAAAAAAGGGGTTTATAAGGTTGGGGATTTTATTTTTATACCTTACCTCGTTATTGCCCTTTTGGTTTTTATACATCATATCTGATGTTTTGTTCGTTATCATATACCATATTGTACATTACCGCAGGGCAGTAGTACAACAAAACCTGGCTAACGCCTTTCCCGAAAAAACAGAAAAGGAACGCCAGGATATTGAACGTAAATACTACCATTACCTTGCCGATTTGATTGTAGAAACGGTAAAAATGATCACCGTATCTGAAAAGCAAATTCAAAAAAGAGTAGTGGCTACCAATGCCGAATTAGTACACGAATACTTTGCAAAAGGCAAAAGCATCATAGCTGTAGCAGGCCATTATTGCAACTGGGAAATGGCTGCGCTGAACTTTAACTTCGTAACTGATAAAAGGTTCATGATTGTTTATAAGCCCTTGAATAACGAAATTTTTAACGATTTTTTTATCCGGATCAGGTCGCGGTTTGGGGGGCAGCCTGTTGCCATGAAGCAAACCATGCGTAAAATGGTGGAGTACCGGAAAGAATTAACGGTAAGCGTATTGGTGGGCGATCAAACGCCTGGTGTAAACGAGGTAAACTATTTTACCACTTTTTTAAACCAGCCTACAGCGGTTTTCCTGGGTATCGAAAAGATTTCGAAAACAATTGATGCCGCTGTTGTTTTTTACGATATGAAACGCGTTAAACGCGGTTATTACACTTATACATTGGTTCCGCTGACAGAAAACCCGAAACAGACCGCAGAGCATGAGTTAACCGAAATGCATGTGCAATACCTGGAAGGGATGATCAGGAAGGAGCCTCAATATTGGCTATGGAGTCACCGGAGGTGGAAGTTTAAGCCGGAGGACAAACATAAATGATCGATACACCCAAAGTTGCCGTAGTTATCCTGAATTGGAACGGTACCAAATATCTTAAACAATTTCTTCCTTCGGTGATGGCATCAACCTGGCCCGGGCTTGATGTTGTTTTGGGAGACAATGCCTCCACAGATGATTCGGTGGCGTTTGTGAAAGAAAACTATCCCACAATAACGATCATTCAGAATGATGAAAATTACGGTTTTACCGGTGGCTACAACCGTGTGCTGGCCAAGGTTGAGGCCGATTATTATATCCTGTTAAACTCAGATGTTGAGGTGGTACCCGGTTGGATTGAGCCGGTGATAAGCCTGATGGAAGGCGACGAGAAGATAGCCGCGGCAGCACCCAAGCTATTAGCTTATGCCAATAAAGATACCTTTGAACACGCAGGTGCTGCCGGCGGGTTTATTGACGCATACGGTTATCCCTTTTGCCGTGGCCGCATGTTTTATGAAGTTGAAAAAGACCATGGCCAATACCAGCATTCAGGCGAGGTTTTCTGGGCCTCGGGTGCATCGTTGTTCATCAAAAAGAAATACTGGGACCTGGCAGGCGGTTTTGACGAATACTTTTTTGCCCACATGGAAGAGATTGACCTGTGCTGGCGACTAAAAAATATGGGCTATAAAGTAATGTATTGCGCCGAATCTACCGTTTACCACGTTGGCGGCGGTACGCTCAATACCGAAAACCCTTTTAAAACCTACCTCAATTTCAGGAATAACCTTTTGTTGTTAAAAAAGAACCTGCCTTTCTGGAGTGCATTCTGGGTTATCAGTATCCGCTTTTTAATGGATTTGCTGGCCCTCATCCGGTTCATGATGGAAGGCAAACGTAAAGATGCCTGGGCCGTAAGCAGGGCACACCAGGCCTTTGTTTTGAGCTTATTTAAGGCAAAAGGTAAAAGGCAAAAGGCAAAAGGATTATATAACTCACAACTCACAACTCATAACTCAAAAGGTACTTTCCAGGGCAGTATTGTGTGGCAGTTTTTTGTTAAAAAGAAACGGAGGTTTACAGATTTGCCATCAGCGGATCTGCTTTAGTTTTAGTCTTGAATCTTGATTCTTAACTCTTGATTCTCCTAACCAACCAGGTTTTCTAACCCCAGCCTGTATGAGTCCATCCCAAAACCGGCAATAACGCCCTTACAGCTTGCAGCCAGCATGGAGTGATGCCTGAACTCTTCGCGTTTGTATACGTTGGATATATGTACTTCTATAACCGGCGTATTGATAGCTGCGATAGCATCGGCAATGGCGATGGAGGTGTGGGTATATGCACCAGCATTTATCACAATGCCATCGTAACTAAAGCCAATTTCATGAAGTTTATTTATAATTTCGCCTTCAACATTACTTTGGTAGTAAGCTATATCTACGGCCGGGTAACGCGCACGCAGTTGTTCAAGGTAACCTTCAAAGCTGGTATCGCCGTAAATGGATTTTTCGCGAACGCCGAGCAGGTTTAAATTGGGGCCGTTTATAATTTGTATCTTCATTGCTCCAAACTTAAGTATAAAAATGCGAATCAAGAATCAAGAGCCAAGAATCGAGACAAACACCCAAAAGCCTGATGTAAAAATATTGCTTTACAAACTATTTTCTTCGTCGAAGCTGCGCGGAAATACCCTAATAATGTTTTTTTCTTGATTCTTGACTCTAATATCTTGACTCTTTTCTTAAATACATTAAATTAAAATCAATTTGGATTGGCGTTCGGCAATAAAGGGTTTCCAGGCTTATTTGAAATTAGAGAAATCGCTGGCCGATAATTCTGTGGAGGCCTATAGCCGGGATATAGAAAAGCTATATCAGTATGCCGAAACGAAACCATTTAAGCTGAAGCCGGAAACCATTACTTTAACCGACTTGCGGGAGTTTATTACCTGGGCCGCCGAACTGGGCATGATCCCATCGTCCCAGGCACGCATATTATCGGGCATTAAGGCTTTTTACAAATACATGCTGATGGAAGATCTGATAAAAAGTGATCCGTCGGAGTTATTGGAATCGCCCAAAATTCGGCGTAAGCTGCCCGATACATTGAGTTACCAGGATATTAATAAACTGATAGCCGCCATTGACCTATCTAAGCCCGAAGGCCCGCGCAACAAAGCCATTTTAGAAACCTTGTACGGCAGCGGCCTGCGGGTATCCGAACTAACCGAGCTAAAGCTATCAAACCTGTACCTGGATATTGAATTTATAAAAGTGATCGGCAAGGGTAATAAAGAGCGCCTGGTACCCATAGGTGCCGAGGCCATTAAAGCCATTAAAATTTATATCGAAAACCTGCGGGTGCACATCCCCATTAAAAAAGGCGAA
The DNA here is from genome assembly GCF_056404995.1 of Mucilaginibacter sp. P2_A5. Taxonomy (NCBI): domain Bacteria; kingdom Pseudomonadati; phylum Bacteroidota; class Sphingobacteriia; order Sphingobacteriales; family Sphingobacteriaceae; genus Mucilaginibacter; species Mucilaginibacter sp. P2_A5. Next base: position 64,509 of record NZ_JBFUCY010000022.1, on the reverse strand, counting down.
GACGATATTGTGTTTTTAAACAGGAGGGGGGCAAGGCTTAGCCGCCAAATGATATTTTTGATGATCCAGGACCTGGCGCAAGCTATCGGCCTTAAAAAAACAATCAGCCCGCACACCTTCCGCCACTCCTTTGCCACCCACCTGGTTGAAGGCGGCGCCGACCTGCGCGCCGTACAGGAAATGCTGGGCCACGAAAGCATCACCACCACCGAAATTTATACGCATTTGGACAGGGAGTATCTGAAAAGCACGATAAGCCAGTTTCATCCGAGATCGTGAGTTGTGAGTTGTGAGTTGTGAGTTCTGAGTTCTGAGTTCTGAGTTCTGAGTTGTGAGTTGTGAGTTCTGAGTTCTGAGTTCTGAGTTCTGAGTTCTGAGTTCTGAGTTCTGAGTTCTGAGTTCTGAGTTCTGAGTTGGCATTATGTTAAATTGACGGGTAAGCTATGCTTCGCCTTAACCTAACTCAATCAACCATGCACCCAGTCAACCACTACACCAACCACTCACACCTTCCCAATCATTTTATTAATCACGTCCCTATAGCTGTCGCTCAGGGGTACTTCGGTATTGATGAGTTTAATGCGGGCCCTGCGCAGCTGGGATACGTGCTGCAGGTTTACCAGGAAAGATTTATGTACCCGGAAAAATTGTTCAGATGGCAGTTGCAGTTCCACAGCTTTGAGGCTGATGCGCGATCACACAGGCTTTTGCTGATTAGCGAAATGTACTTTTACATAGTCTTTTAAGCCTTCAATATACTCCACCTGCTCAAAACTTATTTTGATGAGGTTATAATCGGCATGCAAAAAGAAATAGTTTTTTACCACGGGTTGGGGCACATAACTTCGGCGAAGTTCGAAAAGGTCGATGGCTTTGTGACAGGCTTTTAAAAACCTATCCAGCGGTACCGGCTTTACCAGGTAATCAATTACATCCAGCTCAAAACCTTCCAGGGCAAATTTTTCGTAAGCGGTTACAAATATTACCATCGGCTTATTGGTGAGGCTTTTGATCAGTTGCAAACCATTGATGCCGGGCATATATATGTCGCAAAATATCAGGTCAATCTGCTCCTTTTGCATGGCCAGTATGGCTTCGCCTGCATTGCGGCAGCGTGCTGCTATTTGTATGCTGTGCACGTGTTTCAGGTTGTCTTCCAACAGGTCAAGGGCCAGCGGTTCGTCGTCAATAATCAGGCATCTCATCATTTCAGTTCAATTTGCAGCATTACGATATAGGTTTGCTCGTTTTTATTGATATATAAGTTGTGTTTACCGGGATAAAGCAATTCCAGCCGCCGTTTTACGTTGGCCAGGCCTATGCCACTATCATTATCTTTTTGCTTTTCGGCTGCGTTATACACATTTTGTACCGTAAACCGAAGGGTTTCTTCATCGGCAAAAAGTGTAATCGCTATATCGGGGCTATCAATATCGCCCGTGCCATGTTTAAATGCATTCTCCACAAATGGGATCAGCAGCATGGGTTCGATAGTTTTATCAGGTGCTTTTATATCCGATTTAAAGTGAATTTTTACCTGGTCGCCAAAGCGCATTTGTTGCAGGTCGATATAACTGCGCAGGTAATCTTCTTTTTTTTGTACCGTTACCATTTCGGCATCGGTAACATATAGCATGTAACGCAATAATTGGGATAACTGTATCAGCGTAGGCTCAACTGCCGCAGGATTTAACCTGGATAACGCCACCGCGCTGTTGATCACATTAAATATAAAATGGGGACTGATCTGTGAGCGTAAAAATGCCAGTTCGGACAGGAGCGAGGCATTGGTAATATCCTTCTTTTTGTTCATCGCCCTAAACTGATCGGCAAGATAATGGTACGCGAAGCTGCCTGCGGTTATAGATAGTAACGGGAACAGTACAAATGAGGGCCCGCGCGGCACCCGGCCTTCCATGTCTTTCATGTTGGGCAATGGAAAATGTGGCCTGGCATATAATAGCACGATGTTAAACACTACAAAGGATGCCAGCAAAGCCAAAAAATAAAACCATACATTCTTTTTTAATACCTTGGGGATAAGTAAAAAGGCGTTCAGGTAAAACTCGGCGGCAAGCACCAGGTTGAAGGTGATAATACGCCCGGGCGAAAAAAAGTGCTGAGGCATGCCCCGCATGTCTGGCCGGGAGATGATGGGGGTATAAATAATAAGCGCCCAAAACAGCAGGTGGATACACACCTCGATAATAAGCGCCGGCTTTATGCGGTTAAACATGCGGGCTAAGGTAAATGCATTTATTCATCGCTGTAAATGCAATAGACGAGCGGCTTAAATGTGCCGACGAAGGGACCTTTTTAGTTGGCAGTTAGCAGTTGGCAGTGGGCAGTGGGCAGTTCCCGGTTTGTTGGCTGCGGTGGGTTTGCAGTGATGGTATTGTCACTCTCGATCGAAACTCGTGGGTATATCAACTTGGATAGCCTGATCCCGGCAAGCAGCCAACAGCCCACTGGGAACTGCCTACTGCAAACCGAGAACTGCCCACTGCAAACCGTGTCATTATTACACAATAATAGTGGAGTAATTTCCACAAACTATTATGTAATGCAATATTAAGTGCTGTTTTATGGGTTTTAACCAGTATTTAATAATTGGCATTGCAATTGAATATAACTTAATATCCTTCTCAAAGGATTGTTTTTCATAGGTAGATGTAAAGGCCGATAAAACTGCGAGAGTTTTTCGGCCTTATTTGTTTAGCACCGGCAAATTCTGCTCCCGCTAAAGCCCTTTGGTGACCAGATTGCTTCAAACGTTTTGTATAACCGGCCTCAGGCGCTGATTGAATTAAACTATTACTTGCCGGATATTCGAAAGGTTGGCTGTTTAAACCGTCACCATTATCTTTAGTCATTCACCAGCCTTTTTTTGCCACCATAACCGGTTATCGTAACCCTCACTACATTGGCGTCAACCTGCAAGCTACGCGATGATTGCGACAAGTAAGTTGAACCATAATAAAATTCCACCCTTTTTTTGCTGCCGTTTTTATAAGTGATATCGGCGTAAAAATCATCTGCTTTTAGCTTGATGTACTTTTTAGACTTAATACCAATACTGCTTTGACGGTAAACCTTCAGGCTATCCTGGTTTTGCGTGGCAACTAAAACGTCGCCTCCCTTGGCGGATTGTATGGTGGCCAATCCCTTGGCATCGCCGTTAATAAACAGGCCGCTTTTAGCCACAGATAGGGGAGCGAAGCCGCCTTTGCCATTACCTTTCAAGTACAAGCCCATGAAGGCATCATGTCGGCCGGTAAAGGGCTCCATGCCAAAGTCGTTACCTGCCATTACCAGGTCCAGGTTGCCGTCCTGGTCAATGTCTTCGGCAACCATGCCGTACACGGGTGCCATTTGTGTGCCTAATGGCATAGGGCTTATTGTAAATTTGCCGTTTCCTTTATTGGTAATAAAGCTGGTGTTCATATCGGTGGCTTTCATGATCACCGCGTTTTCTTTGTCTTTGTCGTTCCATAAATCGTCCATGGTAGCTTTGCCGAAGCCCCGATAGCTTGGGTATTTTTTACGGATAGATATCAGCTGACTTATCAAATCGTCGCGGGTGTGCATTGGGAAGGGTTTTTGCAAACCGTCCCCGGCCTTCATGTAGCAAAATATCATAGAGTCGAATGAGCCGTTGCCATCAAGGTCTTTACCCATAATGGTCATTGGTTGTGCAAAAGTCGCTTTGTAATTTGAATTTTGGCCCAGGTTGCCGGCCACATAATCCACCTGGCCATCGTTATTAAAATCACCGGAAACAATACTGTTCCACCAGCCAACGTGGTCGTCAATTCCTGTTTTAAGTTTCGTAAAACCATTACCGGTATTTTTGTAGAAGCTTACCGGCATCCACTCGCCAACCACAACCAGGTCAACAAGGCCGTCGCTATCAAAATCAGACCATAGCGCATCGGTAATCATCCCGCCGCGAACCAGTTCGGGGCAAAGCTGGGCGGCTACGTCGGTAAATTTGCCGCCATCATTCCTGAAAATATGGGTCACCGGCGATGATGGGTAAGCTCCCGAAACAGACCGCCCGCCTACAAACAGGTCAAGGTCTCCATCGCGGTCAAAATCGGCAGCCCGTACGCAGGAGCCATTATCGTACTCAACCGGCACTGCGCCAAAGCTTTTGGTAAACTGCCCCTTGCCATTGTTTATATACAAACGGTCTTGTGCGCTGGTATGGTCTTTCGGGAATTCATAGCTGCCGCTAACTACATATAAATCAAGGAAGCCATCGCCATTGGCATCAAACAACAGTGCGCCCATATCTTCTTCTTCCTTGAAACTATCGTTTAAAAAACGGTTATTGTCCATCGTAAACTTACCGTCGGCACCCTGCATAAAAAATACGCCTTTATTGCCTGCCGATCCGCCGATATAAAAATCATCATAGCCGTTGTTATCAATATCGCCCACAGCTATTGATGGCCCGTATTGGCTTAGTTTATGCGGGAGTGTTGGCTGGATGTTATAGTCGATGGCATCTTTTTCCTGGTGCACATATTTGATACCCAATTGGCTTGCTGCTGATTGGAATACCGGTGTACGCTCCACCGGAAGTTGCGGACTGTAATTGCCCGAACCGTTTTTGTATAGCAGGTTGATAGTTTGATTTGCCTTGATATTTTTTACCAATTCGGTTTTGCCATCGGCCCAGCGGATGCGCAATGAATCAATCTCATTGGCTGTGCCGATACCGAAATGTGCTTTGGCATCATCGGTGCTCATATAGCCGCGGCAGGGTTGCTGATCGTAAAATTGCTGCTTGCCCTGGTAGTAAATACGCAGGGTTGCACCAATACCATCAAGGTTTTTACTATCACCAGTTAGTTTAACGGTGAGGTAATGGTGCGTTTTATCTACCTGTGTTTTGCTATTCAGCTTGTTTTCGTAAACAAAGGCATCGTCATCAATATTGTTGATCACCAGGTCAAGGTCGCCATCGTTATCAAGATCGGCATAAACGCCGCCGGTCGAAAAAGTTGGCTTAACAATACCCCAGTTTTTCGACTGATCGGCAAACATATAACCGCCCTGGTTTTTAAAAGCATAACTGGCCGTTTTAACAACCGGGAACGAGTCGGCCGCAGCCAGCGTGCGGTTTTCCTTTACAGTACGGCCCTGGTCGTTACTGTAAAGGGCATGGTCAAGGTCGGTTACGTCTCGTGGGTAGCCGTTGGTAATCACCATATCGCGGTAGCCATCGTTATCAAAATCGGCCACTAAGGGCGTCCAGCTCCAGTCGGTTTGGTAGATGCCTGCCATGTAGGCTATTTCGCTGAACTGGGTGTGCCCCAGCGGCGTTTGTCCCTGGTTTAATTGCAATACGTTACGAATGTATTGATGCTCGTAATTAAACTTTTTGTTGTTGATGTAGGTAATGTAGTTATCGCCCATCAGCATGGTTTTTTTACGCACATTTTCTTCTGGCAGCATCTCTAACGATACCAGGTCGGGCAGGCCGTCGTTATTGATGTCTACCATATCCGACCCCATTACCGACCAGCCGGTATGTTTAAAGTATTCGCCTGCGCGGTTGGTAAATGTTCCGTTTTTATTGTTGATGTATAGCACATCGTTTGATATAAAATCATTGCCTACATAAATATCAGGCCAACCATCGTTGTTGATATCAGTTACCGATACCGAGTTGCCAAAACCCTCAATTAAAATTCCTGCCTCTTTAGTAACATTGCTAAAGGTGCCGTTACTGTTATTGCGGTACAGTCGGTCGTTATTTTCGGCGCTGCCATCAGTCAGTTTAGGGCGATAGGCCACAGGAGTGGTTTTGCCTAAAAAGTTGGTTAGCAGGTACATGTCCAGGTCGCCATCATGGTCGTAGTCAAAAAAAATGGCCTGTGTGCTGTAGCCGTTATCATCTAATCCGTACGCCTTTGCTTCATCTTTAAAAGTGGGTATACCATCTTTATTGTTGCCCTGGTTAATGTACAGCATGTTACGGCGCTGTTCGGGAGTTGATTTAAACGACGCGCAAACGTAAATATCCATTTTGCCGTCGCTATTAATATCTACAACAGATACACCCGCGCTCCATTTGCCTTCGCCATCAACGCAGGCTGTGTTGGTTATATCAGTAAATTTTAAATCGCCTTTGTTGAGGAATAGCTTGTTGGCCACCATGTTGCCTGCAAAATAAACGTCGGGCAGGCCATCGTTATTAAAATCGCCTATGCCTACGCCGCCGCCGTTGTACAAATAAGGATGGTTAAGAATGTTGATACTATCGCTTGGGCTCAGGGTGTTCTTAAAATCGATGCCGGTTTGCGATGCATCTAATAGTTTAAAAAGGGTAGGACCGTCCTGTTTGCGCGAGCAGCCGGCCGCTAAAAAAAACAATAGTACAAGGGGGAGTTTAAACTTAATGAGTAGAGGTTTTATCATGTAATTACAATGAAAATTTAATAATGGTTTATGCTTTGGCCGAGCTTTAAGTTACTGAATGCTATACAGTAAGCGCACGTAAAGAAAATGGATTTTGATATAACCGATTCTGCAAATCATCTCAATATTTCGTCAAATTGTATCGCTCAATATATGTTTATGGATTTACTGTTAGCTTTGATGGATACCCTATCCGGGCCAATTAACCTTTATTAATTTTATCGGAACCCATATATGAATAAACTTTACTTTACTGTTTTTGCTGTTGCCTTGTTGTTTGCCTGTAATAAAAATAATGGGTGGAAAAAATTAGCCGAAAATCCCAATTACATCCATCGGTCGGTACGCGAGGTTAGCGAGGTAATGCTGCATGATATTTATTCGCCGCCGGTGGCAAGTCGTATCTATGCCTATATTACCGTTGCAGGGTATGAGGCCGCACGTAACGGCAACACAAACTACCTGTCGCTTGCGGGACAGGTAAAAGGGTTGGATTCAATCCCCAAACCGGAAGCCGGCAAAAAATACTGCTACAATTTAGCCGCCGCACATGCCATTTTAACGGTTGGGAAAATCCTGGTCATGTCCGAAGGCCGGATAGAGGCTTTTCACACGGAGTTGATGGATGAATTTAAAAATACCGGCATGCCCGACGACGTATATCAAAACTCGATAACTTATGGAAAGTTGATTGCCGACCGGATCATTAAATGGGCGGGCAAGGATAATTACAAGCATACCCGTTCATTATCAAAATACGATGTGCAAACAGATGACGCCACCTGGAAGCCAACACCACCGGCCTATATGAAAGGTGTGGAGCCGCACTGGAACGAAATACGCCCATTTTTGCTGGATTCGGCACAGCAGTTTAAGCCTGCAAAAGCTGTAGATTTTTCGAAGGAACCCACCAGTTATTTTTATAAACTGGCTGTTGCCGTTAGGGATGCAGGCCAACATTTAACACCAGAACAAAGCGCGATAGCTATTTATTGGGACGATAACCCGTTTAAGGTTAATACCAATGGGCATACCATGTTTGCCACCAAAAAAATATCGCCGGGAGGCCATTGGATAAACATTGCGGGGCTGGTTTGCCGCAAGGCAAAAGCCGACTACGTCCGTTCGTCCGAGACCTATGCCTGCCTGGCTGTTGTAATTGCCGATAGCTTTATAAATTGCTGGGACGAAAAGTACAAAAGCAAGGTCATTCGCCCCGAAACCTATATTAACCAATACATTGATCAAAATTGGATGCCGTTGCTGCAAACCCCGCCGTTCCCCGAATATACCAGCGGGCATAGCGTAGTTTCAAATGCATCGGCAGTTGTACTTGGCAAGCTGTTTGGCGATAATTTTGCCTTTACCGATTCTACCGAGGTGGAGTTTAGCATCCCGGCACGGAAATTTAAATCATTTAAAGCAGCGGCCGACGAGGCGGCCATCAGCCGGTTTTATGGCGGCATCCACTATATGCCATCTATTGTAAATGGCGTTGATGAAGGGAGGCGTATCGGAAACTTCGCGATCAACAAGCTAAAGACACGTGAGTAGTATCAAGCAGTAAGTATCAAGTATCAAGACAGCTGCCTTGTTTAGTATCAATTATCAAGACCGCTACCTTGTTTAGTATCAAGTAGTAAGTCAAAAATCTTGATACTTACTACTTGATACTATAATTAATAATCTTCAGGTTCTTTTTGTTTTGTTGATACTCGGTAGGGGTAGTGCCAAATTGTTTTAAAAAGTTACGGCCCAGGTGCGATTGTGAGCTGTAGCCTACCATATTGGCAACCTCGTAAACCTTGTAATCGCCATCCTCCAACAGTTTTGCGGCAGCCTTAAGGCGGGTTATATTTATAAGCTCGTTGATGGTTAAGTTGGATATAGCTTTAATTTTACGGTACAACGTAGGCTTGCTCATGTTCATCAGGCTGGCAATATGCTCCACATCAAGGTCGGGGTTTTGAATGTTGTGGTTAATTACAGCGTTAAGCTTATCCAAAAAGCTTTCATCCGGTTTGGAGTAGGCCATGGTTTTAATATTTGCCAGCGGCGAACTTGCAAAATGATCTTTAATTTTATTGCGGTTAATAAGCAAATTGGCTATTTGCACCTGCAAATGCTCTGGCGAAAACGGTTTTTCGATATAGGCATCCGCGCCTACTTCCAGGCCTTCTATTTTGCTTTGCAGGGTGTTTTTGGCCGTGAGCAATATGATAGGAATGTGGCTGTAATCAAATGTGGTTTTGATGCGTTTGCATAATTCAAAGCCATCAATGCCTGGCATCATTACATCGCTTATGATAAGCTGAATGTTTTCAATTTCTATCATATCCAATGCTTCCTGGCCGTTAAGTGCTTTTATTACAGCGTATTTATCGCCCAGGTCATCCGAAATAAAATCAAGGATCTCGGGATTGTCATCCACTAAAAGTATAATCGGTTTCATAAAGTCAAAATTTTCTTCTTTAATAATATCGGTTAGTTCATAATCGCCGGGAGTAGTGTGCAGGTCAAATTCTTTTTCCTGGTGAATAGGTAAGGTCAGGTTAAAAATATTAAAGTCGTTGATGGATTTATTCAATGCTAGTAAACCTTTATGCAGTTCGGCAAGTGAACGTGAAAGCGAAAGACCTATCCCCGTACCAATTTGCTTTTCTGATTCCTTCATCCTGAAAAATGGCTCAAAAATCTTTTCGCGCATTTCATAGGGTACAATGTAGCCGTTGTTCCTTATTTCGATGGTAAATGTATTATCGCCCGGTTCTGATTTTAATAATTCCACTTCTATCGCGTTTTCGCCGTATTTGATGGCATTGTTAATGAGGTTACTTATTATTTTGGTAAAAGCCTCAATATCAACGTAGGCGTAACGGGTTTTATCAATACTCAACAAGGTATATTGTTGCCCCTTTTGTTCGGCCAGGGGCTTAAACCTCAAAAATATATCGGCCAGCAAATCGGCAATGTTTGTTTTTACAAAGCTCAGGCTAAAGCCATTGGTTTCTGTTTTCCTGAAATCAAGCAGCTGGTTTGTAAGATCAAGCAGCCGGTTGGTGTTTTTCTCCATGATTTTCAGGTTATTCTGAATTTCGGGCACATGCTCCGATCTTTTGATCACCTTTTCCATAGGCCCTTTAATGAGGGTTAGGGGAGTACGTATTTCATGGGCCACATTGGTGAAAAATTCAATTTTTGCATTATATATCTGCTTTTCTTTATCGCTCTCCAGTATCTCTATCAACCGTTTATTGCGCTGTTTGTTGCGGTTATGGTATTGGCTTAGCAGGTAATAGCAAATAAAAATAACCAGCATTGCATACAGGATATAAGCCCATATGCTTGCCCAAAAAGGCGGCGCTATGTTTATTTCAAGCGTGGTTTCTTTGGTGGTCCAAACACCATTGTTATTGGCGGCCTTCACTATAAAAGTATAATGGCCGGGCTGTAGCTGTGTAAAGTATACTTTCCGGTTTCGCTTTAAATCGGTCCAGCCCTTGTCAAGCCCCTTCATGGTGTACTTATACTGGGTCATCTCGGGCGATGGATAGCTTAAAGCGGCAAAATCAATACTAAAGGAAGACTGGTTGTAATTTAAATTTATTTTTTTTGTGTAGATGATTGACTGGCTAAGCAGGGAATCGGCCCCTTTTACCGTGATTTCTTTATTATGAACCTGGAAACCTGTTATATATACCGGGGCTACGTAGTTGTTATTGTTAAAGCCGGCCGGGTTAAAACTTATCATGCCCTTAACACAGCCAAAATACATAGTGCCATCGGTATCCTTAAATGCCGAGTTGTAGTTAAACTGATCGCTTAGCAACCCATTGGCTTTAGTATATACCTTAATTGTATTGGTATTTATATTAAGACAAACCAGGCCGCGGGACGTGCTTACCCATAGGTTTTTATGATCATCCTCCAGCATCCGGAACACATAATTACTGGGAAAGCCATTGTCCAGATCGTAAAATTTAAAATCGTTTTTTACCGGGTCATGTCGCCATAAGCCAAGGCCATCGGTTGCAAACCATAAAATGTGGTTACTATCTTCAAACGCCCCGTTTACAGTAATACCATTTAGCGCATTTTTTACCGGGTAATTATAGGGCACATGATAGCTGGTGTCTTGTATAGGATCATACCGGTAAATACCATCGCGCACCGTGGCAATCCAAAGCATCCCGGCACGATCTTCAACAATGTCGTAAATAAAATCCCAGACAGGTATTTTATCAATCAGCGTAAAGTCTTTCTCCTTGCGGTTGTACAGGTAAAAGCCTCTGGTAGCACCAATATATATATTGCCGTCGCGCGTTTTGCGGAAACATATTACAAAATTACTTTTTAACGTTTTGCTATCTTTTCCGGCTATGTAAACTTTTACTACTTTCCCGGTGGGGATATCCATAATATCCAGGCCGCGCTCAAATGTGCCTATAAAAAGATTTTTCCCGTCGGCAATTAGTCCATGAATGTTAGTATTAGTTATATCTGTGTTGCCACCGGGAAGGTAATGTGTCCAGGTATGTTTATCGGCGCTCAGCTTGTTCAGGCCATTATCTTCGGTACCCATCCACAGATTGCCATAATCGTCTTTGCAAATTTCGCGCACAACATTGCCCTTGAGCGAGTTTTTCTCGTCGCCTGGGTAAAATTTATTAAAGGTTGAATATTGTTTGGGGTAATAGTTTACACCACCAAAATAGGTGCCTGCCCACATACCACCTTCCATGTCGTGGCATAAAGTGTAAACAGCATTATCAGATATGGAATACGGGTCATTATATTTCTTCCGGAGGTTCAAAAAAGTGCCATGCACATCATCATAAATAAATATGCCCGATTCTGTAGCCAGCCAAAATTCGTGCTCGGCATATTTAGTAAAATCCCTTACATATATCTCGGTTTTGTTTTTGTTATAGGTTAACAGGTCGCGGTACGCGCCGGTTGCGCAGTCAAAATCCTTAAAGCCCTGGCTTGTTGTAGCTATAAATATTTTGTTATTACCAGCACTAAATATTTTTTCGACAAAATTTGATGGCGCCCATTTGGAGTGGCTGGTTATGCTGTAGCTTTTAAATGAATTATGAACAGTGTCCATTTGTTCAATGCTGCCCCTGCTGGTGGATACCCATATAGCCCCATCGCTGTTTTGGGCAATGCCCGTTGCCTCAAAATGTTGCTGCGGAAAGTAATCGGTAATTTGTTTTGTTTTGGTGTTGTATTTGATGAGCGAAGCACCCGCAACGTACCAGCAGTTATTGTAATTGTCAAAAGCAATACTCCGCACACCATTGGTATTAAGAGAATTTACACGTGTAAAACTTTCTGTTTTACTATCAAATTTGTCAATCCCCTCATCGGTACCAACCCATAGGTTGCCATCGTGGTCAAGCGCCAGGGCATGCACCATATTGCTGCAGATACTTTTATTGTTTTTGGGATTATGCCTGAAAATCCTGAAGGTATAACCATCAAAACGGTTTAAACCATCGCGTGTGCCAAACCACAAAAAACCCTGTTTATCCTGCAGGCTGCAGTAAACGGTATTGTTTGACAAGCCCTGCTCAACCTGGTAATGCCTGAAATAATAAGGCTGTGCATTACAGATATTGAAGGGGAGTACGAAGAGTAAAAAAAATAAATATGCAGGTTTCAAAATCGATCGCTTAAACAAATATAGCCATTCTGGGCAAGGGTTTTCGTCTGAATAAAAATTGATACTTTTTGACTAATTATTGAGATGATTTGGTTAATAAGGAGCACGCTAAATCCTTTTTCTTTACATCGTGATTTTAGATATGTCAACATTACATTTTTAAAATCAACATTTAACCAATAAAAAATCAATTTATGAGAAAATTTTTACTACTCAGGCATGGGGGGCCCTCCCGCGTGCAATGGCCGCCCAGTAAATGGTGCCAAAAAGTAACATTAGTTGTATTTTCCGTCATGAGCTGTCTGCTTTTTTCGCTTGGTGCATCGGCACAGGTGAAGGTAACGGGAACGGTAACCGATACCACCGGCGAAGCGCTTACCGGCGTTGCCGTACGTATTAAAGGCGCTCAGGGCGGCTCAACAACCGATGTAAAAGGGCAATTCAGTTTAACCGTACCCAATGCCAATAGCGTACTGCTACTAAGCTACATTGGCTTCGCAACAACCGAGTTTCCGCTGAACGGACAAACCAGTATCAGGGTGCGCCTGAAGGCAACCAACTCATCGCTGCAGGAAGTGGTGGTTACAGGTTATGGCTCGCAAAAAAAGGAGTCAATAACCGGTGCAATCTCCAGCGTAACCAGTAAAGATCTCGACCGTGTACATGCCGGATCGACGGTGAGTACAGGTTTGGCCGGCAAAATTCCGGGGGTAACCTTCAGAATGTCCGAAGGCCGGCCTGGTGCAAGCGCCAGTATCCAAATCCGTAACATGGGTTCGCCGTTGTACGTGATCGACGGTATCCAGCAGGATGAAGGCCAGTTTAATAACCTTGCTCCAAATGACGTGGAAAGTATTACGGTGTTAAAAGATGGTTCGGCAGCTATTTACGGTGTACGTGCGGCAAACGGTGTTGTGGTGGTGACTACCAAAAAAGGTAGTGGTGATGCGCGCATTAACATTGATGCTTATACCGGTTATCAAAACTGGTACAGGTTCCCCAATGTGTTAACCAACTCGTACGATTATATGCGTTACCGTGCCGAAGCTGAGGTAAATAGCAATGGATCAACCCAGATAACCCCGGCCGAGCTTGAAAAATACAAGACCGGTACCGAAAAAGGTTATCAAAGCTTTAACTGGCGCGATTACGTGTTAAAGGCAAATAATAACGCCCCTCAAAACTCCGTGAATGCCAACTTTACCGGTGGTACCGATAGGGTTAACTATTATGTATCGGCAACCAACCTGTACCAGAACTCGCAGTTAGGTAAAGAGTACAAATTTAACCGTTCCAATATCCAGTCAAACGTTTCGGTTAAGGTCGCTGCCGGTTTAAAAGTAAGTTTAGACATTAACGGCCGTATTGAAACCCGCGAAAACCCGGGTGTTCCGGGGGGCGACGACTACTTTTTGGCCAGGTATGCTGTTTTAAGAAACACGCCCTTAGAGCGTCCGTACGCCAATGACAATCCTGCTTATTTGAACGATATCGGTCATACCGAATCAAATTACGCGTTCCTCAACAAAAAATTATCAGGTCTTTATCACAGCGATTGGCGCGTTTTACAAACCAACTTTGGTGCAGAGTATCAAATTCCGGGCATAAAAGGTTTAACTGTTAAAGGTTTATATTCCTATTACCTTGCCGATTATTTGCTGAATAACCAGGAGTATACTTATAATGCCTATACCTATAGGCCGGCAACCGATACTTACGATGTAACCGGTGGCAGTACCAACCCTTGGAGAGAGCGCGAACAGCGTAAAGAGTTTGCCAAAACTTACCAATGGCAAATTAACTACAACAATACCTTCGGCAAGCATACTATAGGCGCTACTTTCGTATCCGAGCGTATTGAATTACAACACCTGCGTAACTGGCTGCATGCTTCACCTGTATCCAATAATTTACCGCTTATTTATTTCCCTATAACGGATAGGTATGATGACAGCGATGATAAAGAAGCACGTACAGGTTACATCGGTCGGTTTAACTATAATTACGACAATAAATATTACTTTGAGGCTTCGGCAAGGCGCGACGCATCATACCTGTTTGCCCCAGATAAACGTGTGGGCTATTTCCCCGGTGCATCTGTTGGATGGAGAATTACGCAGGAACATTTTGTTAGCAGCCTGTTGGGCGAAAATAGTGTGCTTAACGATCTAAAATTAAGGGCATCATACGGTGTATTGGGAGATGACAGAAACCTGATCGGTGCTTATTCCTACATTCCCGGTTACAACTATAATCAAGGTACGGCAATCATAGGCGGCAACCCGCTGGTAACCTCAAGAGATAAGGGGATTGTAACCAAAAATATATCATGGCTAAAAAGTAAAATATTTGACGTTGGTGCCGATTTCAGTTTCCTCAATAACCATTTAAGCGGTACGGTAGATTATTTTTATCGTAAGCGCACGGGCCTGCTTGCACGTAAGTATGATGTAGTACTGCCTTCGGAAGTAGGATATGACCTGCCGCAGGAAAATTTAAACAGCGATGCGCAGTATGGTGAGGAGATATCGCTTAATTACGCTAACAAAATAGGCGCTTTTGCTTATAACATTGGTGGTAACTTCTCTTATTCGCGTTCCAAAAATCTGCAGCAATACAAGCCGTTATTTAACAATTCGCTCGATCAATACCGTAACTCGGCGGCAAACAGGTATGCTCATATCGATTGGGGCTACCAGGTTATTGGCCAGTTTACGTCACAGGAACAGATCAATAATTACAAGATCAACAACGACGGTAAGGGCAATATTTCCCTGCTACCAGGCGATTTGATGTACAAGGATCAAAATAACGATGGACGGATTGACCAGTACGACGAGCGCCCTATTGGTTTTGGTTACGGTACGCAACCCAACATTAATTTTGGATTTACCTTAGGCGGCGCATATAAAGGCTTTGACTTTCATGCTGATTTTTCGGGAGGCGCCGGCTATACCTGGTTCCAGAACTGGGAGACACGCTGGGCTTTCCAAAACAACGGCAACTTAAATGCCATTTTTACCGATAGGTACCACCATTCGGATCCATTTGATGTAAACAGTCCGTGGGTTCCGGGCAAATATCCGGCAAACAGGGTTAATCCCGGATTTGGTCATGCCGATTATGAGTTGAATGGCCAGCGTAACTCCACTTACTGGCTGCATAATGTAAAATACCTGCGTGCCCGAACGCTTGAGTTAGGTTATTCGTTGCCGGCCAACATGTTAACAAAGGTGAAGATCAGGAAAGCGAGATTTTATGTTAACGCATACAACATGTTTTCATTTGATAACCTGAAACAATACGCGGTTGATCCGGAAGTAACAGATGATAACGGGCTTCAGTTTCCTCAAAGCAAGGTACTTAACTTCGGTGTTAATTTAACCTTTTAATTATCCCTTAAGTTTAAATTCAATGAAAAAAATAACTATAACAACCATGTTTGCAGCACTGTTAATTACAGGTGCATGTAAAAAAGACAGCGAGTTCCTGGATGTGCCGCCAAAGCAGATCGTATCTGCTGATGTAGCGTTTTCAGATCCGGCGCTTGTACTGTCTATCTTAGGCGATCTTTATAACAGGCAGGTAGATTTTTCTGGTCTGGACAATGGCTGGTCGTCCTTTACCGATTTTAGCGAGGCATTCCCATCAGAAAACGGAAGCTATTTCTTTGTACAAAGAACAGGCTGGGGCTTTGGCGAATGGGGTTTATATGATTACACCTACATCAGGGACCTTAACCTGTTTATTGAGCGTGCTACGGCCGCTACCAAACTTACGGATGATGTTAAAAATGGCTTTATTGCCGAAGGCAGGTTTTTGCGTGCCAACTTTTACTTCGAGATGGTAAAAAGAATGGGCGGTGTACCACTCATCACGAAATCATTAGATTACGATTTTTCGGGCAACGTAACACCGCTGCAAATACCACGCGCCAAAGAATCGGAAGTATATGATTTTATCATCAGCGAAGCCGAAGCGATTAAAGATCTGGCCACCAACGTTAACGATAAATCAAGGGCGTCAAAAGGCGCTATCCTGGCCATGGAGGCAAGGGCAGCCTTATATGCCGCCTCAATTGCTAAATATGGCGCTACAACGCCATTGGTTACTTTGCCAGGTAACGAAGTAGGTATACCTGCAAGCATGGCAACCGGCTACTATACCAAAGCCCTTACTGCTGCAAAGGCTATTATCAGTGGCAGCGCGGGCAACTACCAGTTATACAAATCCCTTCCGGATCCGAGCGACAACTTTGCCAACCTTTTCCTGGATAAAACCAGCCCCGAATCAATCTTTGTGGAAGATTTTAAAGCAAACGGTGGTAAAACACATGGCTTTACAACCAACGATCAGCCCTTTTCTATCTCAGATGAAGGTTTAGATGCGGGCAGGTTAAACCCATCATTAAACCTGGTAGAAGCGTTTGAAAAACTGGATAATACTTATGCGCCTATGGCTACTAAAGATGGCTCAGGCGATCCTATTTATTATGCCAGCCAGTTAGATATATTTGCTGGCCGAGATGCCAGGCTTGCCGGCACGGTGCTGTTGCCAAACGGTTTGTTTAAAGGAAAACGTACCGATGTAATGGCCGGTTACCAGTTGGCTAACGGAACTGTTATCAGCAGCGGCGATGCCACACAATTACAGGAGGTACCAGGCTTAGGCCGCGTGCAGGTTGTAGGAAAAGATGGCCCGGTTAACGGTGCCGAGTTTCGGACACAAACAGGTTTTTATATCCGCAAATACCTTGATCCTACTGTAGGCTCCGGCCGTCGTGGCCGTGGTAGTGATGTTAACTTCATCCGCTATCGTTACGCCGAAGTTTTGTTAAACGCGGCTGAGGCATCTGCCGAGCTGGGCGATTATGCTACAGCTTCAATTTATATTAACCAGGTACGTGCAAGGGCGGGCCTTACCACACCGCTTGTATTAACCCCGGCTAATTATTTTGACAGGATAGTACACGAACGCCGTGTTGAGCTTGCTTTTGAAGGGCATACCTTGTTTGATATGAAACGCTGGAGGCTGGCCCACATTGTTTGGGATGGTAATACCATGGACGTTGCCGATTTGGTAAGCAATATTGGCAATGCTAAAAAACACAATACCCAGCCTTTTGGTTTGTGGCCATATAAATATTACAACCCGGGCAATGCCAATAACGGCAAATGGATTTTTAAAGAGGTAAAACCAAGTCCGGTTACGGGCTCAAACAGGTTCCAGTTTGGTAATTATTATTCACAAATTTCGGATGACGTTATCTCGAAAAATCCGAAAATCGTTAAACAACCAAATCAATAGGTATTAATTAAAATAACATCATGAAAATAAAATTTCATCATATCATAATAACGCTCTTACTTGCAACCACGGGCTGTAAGAAGGATAACTACGACGCGCCATCGGTAACGCTAAAAGGGCATTTAACCTACAAAGGAGATAATATTAATGTTGAAACCAACCAGGTGCCTTTCGATATTTATCAGCCTGGATTCGGCAAGTCCGGATCAATCAGGGGATTTTTTGACCAGGAAGGCGCTTACTCGTTGTTGCTGTTCAATGGTAATTATAAATTTACCATGCCCGCCAACCAGGGTCCGTTTTTATGGAAGGAACTTAGTCCCGGAAAACGTGATACTGTTGCCATAAACTTAAGCGGCAATCAAACTATAGATATTGAAGTAACACCCTATTACATGTTACGTGAGGCAAAGTTTACCACTGCCAGTAAAAAGGTAACAGCGGTATTTAATATCGAGAAAGTTATTGCCGGCGTTGATGCAAAGGATATTGAACGTGTTACTTTATACCTTGGTAAAACCCAGTTTGTATCCGAAAACGGCGATAACCGTATCGCCAGGACTGATTTGGCGGGTTCGGCAGTTAGTGGCCTTAACAATGTTTCGTTAACTGTTAATATACCAACTATTACGCCTACCCAAAACTATGTTTTTGCCCGGGTTGGGCTAAAAATTGCAGGCGTTGAAGATATGATCTATACGCCTGTAACAAAAGTGTCCTTCTAAGTTAATAATTGGTTGGGGTCGTACTGTGCGGTGCGGCCCCTTTTTGTATCAAGTAGTTAGTAGCAAGTAGCAAGACTGCTGCCCTTTAGTAGAAAGTATCGGGTATCAAGACAGCTACCATTTAGTATCAAGTAGCAAGTATCAGGTATCAAGACAGTTGCAAATACGGTACCTTTAATCACAATAAAATCTTGATACTTGATACTAATTACTTGATACTTATGAATTTATTCTAATAAAACTAATGAAAAAACTGAATTTATGCCTTGCGGTTTTTACTGCTGCCTGTTTATCGGCTAATGCGCAGCAAAGCGGCTGGCACCTTATCAAAACAAAAATTACCACACCCTGGGCCGATAAGGTCGACCCAAAAGCGCCGCTGCCGGAGTATCCGCGTCCGCAGTTGGTAAGGGGTAACTGGCAAAACCTGAATGGATTGTGGGATTACGCCATAGTACAAAAAAGTATCGCAGGCCCTGCAAAGTATGAAGGTAAGATATTGGTTCCTTTCGCTGTGGAATCCGCGCTTTCGGGCGTTGGCAAAACGGTAGGGAAGGATAGCGTGTTATGGTATAAAACGACCATCACCCTCAATAAAAACTTAAAAGGGAAAGATGTATTACTGCATTTTGGTGCTGTTGACTGGCGTACCGAAGTATTTGTAAACGGTGTAAGCGCCGGCAAACACGAAGGGGGCTTTGATCCCTTTACCTTCAATATCACCCCTTATTTAAAAGGCGGTGCCAAACAAGAAATTAAAGTGAGTGTGTGGGATCCCACAGATGATGGCCCGCAGCCACGCGGTAAACAGGTAAAAAATCCCGAAGGGATCTGGTACACGCCTGTAACCGGTATATGGCAAACCGTTTGGCTGGAGGGCGTTGCCAAAACGCATATTGAAGCCACCAAACAAACCCCCGATATTGATAATCATACATTAACTGTTTCGGCCGAAGTAACCGATAACCAGCCCGGCGACCAACTAAAAATATCGGCATGGGACGGCAAAACCAAAGTTGACGAAAAAATAGTTGATGCAGGTGCTGCCGCTGTTTTGGATATAAAGGACGAAAAATTATGGTCGACAACAGATCCTTTCCTGTACGATTTGCAGGTGGCCGTTATCCGCAAGGGTAAGCCGGTTGATGAGGTAAAAAGCTATTTTGCTATGCGCAAAATTTCGCTTGGTGCCGATGCCAATGGCGTGCAGCGCATGTTGCTGAACAACAAGTTTGTATTTGAATACGGCCCGCTTGACCAGGGCTGGTGGCCCGATGGTTTGTATACCCCGCCAACTTACGAGGCCATGAGCTACGATATTGACCAGTTAAAAGCCATGGGCTTTAACATGATACGTAAGCACATTAAGGTTGAGCCTGCCCGCTATTACAATTACTGCGATAAAACAGGTATGCTGCTTTGGCAGGATATGCCAAGCGGCGATTTGGGTAACCACTGGGAAAACCGCCCAGGCGTGTTGGATAAAGCTACCGACCAGCAACGCACGCCCGAATCTGAAGATTATTACCGCAAGGAGTGGAACGCCATCATCAACTCATTGTACAACTACCCCTGTATTGTGGTATGGACACCATTTAACGAAGCCTGGGGACAATTTAAAACAGTTGAAATTACAGAATGGACGATGAAAAAAGATCCATCGCGCCTGGTGAACAGTGCCAGCGGGGGGAATTTTTACGATACCGGAAACATGGTGGATTTGCACAATTACCCGCACCCTGCAATGCCGCGGCCCGAGATTTTTGGTAAAACCAAAGCCGTGGTACTGGGCGAGTTTGGCGGCCTTGGCTGGCCTGTTGACGGGCATACCTGGCAAGCCAACAAAAACTGGGGTTACCAGAACTTTAAGAACGGCGACGACCTGCTAAAACGATACATCACTTTTACCGATAGGTTACAGGAACTTATAAAACTTGGCCTTTCGGCAGCTGTGTATACCCAAACCACCGATGTAGAAGGAGAGGTAAACGGTTTTATGACTTATGATCGTAAAGTGATTAAAATGCCTGTGGATTTGTTACACAAAGAAAACGTGAAACTTTACGACCCGGCGTTAGTGAAATAAATGATAGTAACGATTTAGCAGCGCTAAACTGTGTAGCTATCCACGAGTACAAACAACAAAAAAAAGCGTGAATAATTCTCTTAAAACGGAGATAACTTAATTCGCAGAAATAAAATTTTAGAACCCTCTCCTTTGGAGAGGGCAGGGTGAGGCTAATATACTTAATATGAGTAATTTCAATAAGATAGGGACAGGCTTTTGCTTAATTGCATTAGCTGCATGCGGCAATATTTATACAGCATCGGCACAAGCAGTAAAGGCATCGGTAGTAGCAAAGGTTAATAACCGGCAGATGAATACCAATTACGTTAATAACCGGGCGCCACTGCAGCACGAATATTTTACCAAACTGCCGGTAGGCAGCATTAAAGCAGGCGGCTGGCTAAAAAAAGCGTTGGAGTTACAGCGTGATGGCCTTACCGGTAACCTGGGCGAAATAAGTGTTTGGCTATCAAAAACTAACAACGCCTGGCTAAATAAAGAAGGTAAAGGCGAATATGGATGGGAAGAATTACCTTACTGGTTAAAAGGCTACGCCAACATTGGCTATATGCTGGGCGATCAAAAGATTATTAAAGAAGCCAAATTCTGGATTGATGCGGTATTAAATAACCAGCGCGATAACGGCGATTTTGGCCCGGCCCGTATCAATAAAGGTAACCGCGACCTGTGGACAAACATGCCGATGCTTTGGTGCCTGCAATCGTACTATGAGTACACTAAAGATCCGAGGGTTATCCCGTTCATGACCAAATATTTTAAGTATGAACTATCGGTGCCCGATGATCAGTTTTTAGAAGATTACTGGGAAAACAGCCGTGGCGGCGATAATATGCTGAGTGTTTACTGGCTGTACAACCGCACCGGCGATAAATTCCTGCTGGATTTGGCTGCCAAGCTGGATAAAAATACCGCTAACTGGCGCCAGGCCAATAACCTGCCCAACTGGCATAATGTAAACGTAGCACAATGCTTTCGCGAACCGGCAACTTTTTACCTGCAGAGCCATGAGCCAAAGGATCTGGCTGCTACTTATAACGATTTTAGCCTTATCCGTAAAATATATGGCCAGGTACCCGGCGGTATGTTTGGCGCCGATGAAAATGCCCGCAAAGGTTATGACGACCCACGCCAGGCTGTAGAAACCTGCGGCATGGTTGAGCAAATGACATCAGATCAAATGCTGTTAGGATCAACCGGCGATACCTTTTGGGCATCAAACTGCGAGGATGTGGCATTCAACACGTTTTCGGCGGCGTTTATGCCCGACTATCGTTCTTTAAGGTATTTAACTGCGCCTAACATGGTGCTTAGCGATGGCAAAAACCACAGCCCCGGCATTGCCAATGAAGGTCCGTTTTTAATGATGAATCCTTTTAGCAGCCGTTGCTGCCAGCACAACCACGCGGCAGGCTGGGTATACTATGTCGAAAATAGCTGGATGGCTACACCCGATAATGGCATTGTAGCCCAATTGTATACTCAAGGCCAGGTATCGGCAAAAGTTGGCAAAGGTGTAAATGTAAATATTGTAGAGGCCACCAAATATCCTTTTGAAGACCAGGTAACCTTTAAAGTAAATGCGTCAAAAACGGTTGCTTTTCCGCTTTACCTGCGTATACCGGAATGGTGTAAGGCTGCATCAGTAAAGGTAAACGGCATTCCTGTAAAATTAAATACCACCGCAGGCGACTATATAAAACTGGACAAAACCTGGAAAAACGGCGATAAGATAACCCTGCATTTACCTATGCAATTAAAAGTACGCCGGTGGGAGCAAAATAAGAATAGCGTGAGCGTAAACTACGGTCCGCTAACTTATTCGCTCAAAATTGATGAGCAATATACCAGGGAAGATAGCCGCACTACAACGCAGGGTGATTCGCATTGGCAGCCTACGGCCGATCCGCAAAAATGGCCGTCGTATGAAATTCACGCTGCATCTGATTGGAACTACGGTTTGGTAATTGACCAGGAACATCCTGAGAAATCAATTGAAATTATTCACCGTGCATGGCCTAAAAACAACAATCCATTCACAAACGCCAATGCCCCGATTGAGTTGAGGACAAAGGGCAAACAAATTCCCGGATGGGCAATTGATCAATATGGCCTTTGTGGTGTGCTGCCTCAAAGCCCTGTTAAAACCAGACAGCCAACAGTCAATTTAACATTGGTGCCTATGGGCGGCGCAAGGTTAAGAATTTCGTCGTTCCCGGTAGCAGAGTAAATATAACAGCTAATGAAAAGCCTTAAATTTATAACAGCATTCACCGCATTGGCCACGATGTGTTTAACCGTTGTGGCTCAGCCTAAGGAAGGGGCTATCACCCGGCAACCACCATCGCCGCTGTATCGCGATCCCATTTATGATGGCGCTGCCGACCCGGTATTGGTTTTTAACCGTGCCGAAAAGGAGTGGACGATGCTGTATACCCAGCGCCGGGCCAACGTACAATCGCCGGGTGTGGCATATTGTTATGGCACGGCTATAGGTGTAGCGGTGTCAAAAGATCATGGGCATAGCTGGGTATATAAAGGCGCGTTAAATTTAGAACACGGACAGGGCCAGAATACTTTCTGGGCGCCGGATGTTGTTTATCAAAACGGCGTTTACCATATGTTTGTAGTTTACATCAAAGGTGTTTACAGCCAATGGGGCGGCGATTCGCAACTGGTACATTATACCAGTAAAAACCTGTGGGATTGGAAATATGAAGGTCCTCTTCATCTGCCCGATCATAATATCATCGACCCAACGCTGATAAAACTGCCCGATGGAAAATGGCATATGTGGTATAAAGATCAAAAGCTGAACAGCATAACCATGACTGCTCAAAGTACCGACCTGGTGAATTGGAAGGTTGATGATAAACCCGCCATAGGTGGGCGTGCCCACGAAGGCCCCAAGATATTCTGGTTTAAAAACTATTACTGGATGATAACCGACGAATGGCAGGGCCAGCGCGTGTACCGTTCAAAAGATGCGCAAACCTGGGAACACCAGGGCCTTATATTGGATAAACCCGGCCACCGTAACGAGGATACGCCAACGGGTGCCCATGCCGATGTAGTGGTGAGCGGCGATCATGCCTATATCATTTATTTTACCCACCCCGGCCGTAAAACACATGGGGATAACGGGGGGCTGGATAAAGACGGGGTTTATTCTTACTCAACCAGGCGCACGTCTATACATGCTGCCGAACTTGAATTTGATGGCAGCACTTTGGTGTGCGACAGGGATAAACCCTTTAACTTTTGGCTGGCCGATATTGTAAACTGACGGATGATGAAAATGGGGATAACAAAGATATGGCTTGCCGGTATGTTAATCCCGCTGATGGCTTGTGGACAAGAAAAAATGCCTGTAAAAGCAAGTAATTCAGTCGATATCCTCTGGGATCAGTCCACCCTAAAACAAGTATCTGCCGGTGGTGGCAACTATGCCCGTGCCATACAACTTAGCAACGGCTACCTGCTTTGCGTTTATGAAGGCGATGGCGGAATTCAGAGTACGGTGAGTACCAACCTGGGCAAAACATGGTTGGCACCGGTAAAAGTGGCATCATCCGTTGCCGGGGTTAATATGGCTGTACCCGATATTTTGGAGCTGAAAGACCACTCGTTGCTGGTATCCTATAATCCCCGGCCACACAAAGTAAATGGCGGGACAGATACTACTAAACACTTTGCCATCGTCACCAAAAAAAGTTACGACGAAGGTAAAACCTGGACTGATGAACGCTTGATATGCCAGGCGGGCTACCGGTTTGAGGATGGCTGTTGGGAGCCATCGCAATTGCAGCTGCCATCCGGCGAAATTCAGTTGTTTTATTCTGACGAGGGCATCTATACACAATCGAATGAGCAAAATATTTCGCTTTTCAGATCGTTCGATGGCGGCCTCACCTGGACGAAGAAACCCGAAATAGTATCATTCACGCCCGGCCATCGCGACGGGATGCCTGTGCCTGTTTTGTTAAAAGGGACAAGAGAGATAGTGTTTTCCATCGAAGATAATGGCGGCGGCCAGTTTAAGCCCTCAGTCATTCGCAACAGCATTGCGCAAAACTGGCAAAAAACTGTTGGGCCTGGCGATACTGAACGCACTTATGCCATTACACCCAGGTTGCCGCAGGCGGTTTACGCCGGCGCACCTTATTTGCGGCAGTTGCATAGCGGGCAAACAATTTTATCGTACCAAAGCACTCAAAACCGGGATAGCAATGGCGATTTGGCCTGTATGCAGGTGGCCGTTGGTGATAATAGTGCAAAAAACTTTAAAAATGTAAGCACGCCATTTATCGTACCTTTAAACAAGCATGGCTTGTGGAATTCGCTGTGCGTGCTTAGTGACGATACCATTATCGCCTTAACATCAACAGATGCTTATGGCAGCAACGCTATCTGGATGATAAAAGGACATTTAACCAATAAAAAATTGAATTAAACTATTAAACACTTATACATGCAAACTAAATTAAAAGTATTGGCCATTGCTTTAATAATGCCATTGAGCATGAAGCTGGCGGCCCAGCAAAAAGCAACAGCACCCGTTTGGAGCCCTCAAAAAGCCAATGCCTGGTACGCCAAAAACCAATGGCTGGTAGGCAGCGATTTTATCCCCAGCAACGCCATTAACCAATTGGAAATGTGGCAGGCCGATACCTTCGACCCGAAGACTATCGATAAGGAACTGGGCTATGCGCAGGGCATTGGCATGAATGTAATGCGTGTGTTTTTACACCACCTGGCCTGGCAGCAAGATCCAGCCGGCTTTAAAAAACGGGTGAACGAATACCTGGCCATATCCAGCAAACACGGCATTAAAACCATGTTTGTGTTTTTTGACGATTGCTGGAACAAGGTGCCAAAAACAGGTAAACAACCCGAGCCAAAACCGGGCATCCACAATTCGGGCTGGGCGCAGGACCCCGGCCAGCCGGCATCTGAAGAGATGGCCAACTCGCCCGTATTGGAAAAATACGTAAAGGACGTATTAACCACTTTTAAGGCAGATAAGCGCGTATTGCTTTGGGATTTATATAACGAGCCAGGTAACTCCGGTAAAGGGAACAAAAGTTTACCACTGCTTAAAAACATATTTAAATGGGCCCGCCAGGTTAACCCAGGCCAGCCGCTAAGTGCAGGTGTATGGTCATGGGGATTAGAGGATTTAAACAAGTTCCAGATAGCTAATTCGGATGTAACTACTTATCACGATTATTCGCCGGTTGATGATCACCTGAAAACAGTACAATTCCTAAAAATGATTGGCCGCCCCTTAATTTGTACCGAATATATGGCCCGCCCGCGTAACAGTACATTTGCAACCATATTGCCCATGCTGAAAAAAGAAAATGTAGGCGCCATAAACTGGGGCTTCGTAACCGGCAAAACTAATACCATTTACGCCTGGGATACCCCAATGCCCGATGGCGCCGAACCAAAACTGTGGTTCCACGATATTTTTCACAAAGATGGTACGCCATATAAAACCGAAGAAACAGAACTGATTAAAAGTCTGACAGGACGGGGGAAATAGATTTCAGATGTGCAGATTTGGAGTACCATGACATATTGGAAAATCCCGGACTTAGAAGTTTTTAAAACGTTAAGTCTTTCGCCGGCTTATCATCACCCCTTCAGAATTTCGCGAAATTTTCAGACTATACAAAAATAGAAGACTGTCATATTGAGATACGAAAGATCTATTCGCTAACTTTTCTATCGGTCATGCACAGCTGGCAAATCCTTCGTACCCCAGGATGAGAGGAAAATTGGATATCTCATGGGTGGCCTGTCGAAGGGTCTCGCGGAGAGTCCTTTATCCGCTATGGTTCGACAGGCTCACCATGACAGCCCTTTTTACGAAAGCCTTTTTACAACCACATCTGTTCGCCTGTGCACGGCTACCGTCCGCTTTCGTACGGTTTGTGAGTTTTAGTTTTTTTATAAGTAACTGACAGTTAATTTATTATGTAATTGGTACGGGTTTTAGTATTTAAATAGTGCAAACATTAAATAGTTGTACTTATGTTGAGGAATTATATAAAAATAGCCTGGCGAAACCTGCTTAAGCACAAGGTTTTTTCCATCATCAACGTAAGCGGTTTGGCTATTGGTGTGGCGGCCTTCTGGCTTATCAGTTTATATGTTGCTGATGAGTGGAGTTATGACCGTTATCATGCAAAGGCAGATCGTGTTTTTAGGGTTGCGCAGCATGGCGAGTGGAATGGCGGCAAATTTAACCTGGCAGTTACATCGCCACCTTATGGCCCTACTTTAAAAAATGACTATCCTGAAGTTGAAGATTTTGCCCGTATCGACGCAGAAGGCGGTGGCAAAGTAGTTTACGGTGACAAGCAGGTAAATGAAGGCGGCATCCTTTTTACCGATAATGGCTTTTTTAATATATTCAGCCACCACTTTTTATCAGGCGATGCCGGTTCGGCCTTGTCAAAGCTGCAAACTGTGGTTTTAACCAAAACACTGGCTGTTAAACTTTTTGGCGATGCAGGTAACGCGCTTAATAAAATAATCACCATTAATGATCAGCAAAACGCAGTTACAGGAGTTATTGACGATGTTCCTGCAAACTCGCATTTTACATTTTCGGCTTTGCGCTCATTTCCATCGGGTTATACTGATAGGTGGGGCAACTCGGGCATATATACTTACCTGCTGCTAAAAAATCATGATGATTTTAAAAAGATAGAGGCCGGTTCGGTTGCGTTTCACAAAAAGTATCTTACCGCCGACCTTGGCCCTATGAAGTACCGGTTGGAGCTTCAGCCGCTTACCGATATCCATTTAAAATCAAACCTTGGTTACGAGATTGGCAACAACGGTAACATTACCTACGTGTACGTGTTTGGCGTTGTGGCTTTGCTTATATTGGTAATAGCGGTTATCAATTATGTAAACCTGGCAACAGCCCGTTCATCGGTGAGGATGAAAGAGATAGGAGTGCGCAAGGTTATTGGTTCCAGTAAAAAGCAATTGATGCTGATGTTTTTTGCCGAATCTGTTTTGTTAACGGTTATTGCTACAGTTGTAGCTGTGGTATTAATTGAAGTAGCGCTGCCTTATTTTAACCAGCTATCGGGCAAAACATTAATACTAACCCAATTCGGGCAGGCCGAAACAATTGCAGCTTTAGCCATATTCTCGTTTGTTACCGGCATGTTTAGCGGTTTATATCCGGCGTTGTTCCTGTCGGGTTTCGGCACTATATCTGCTATCAAAGGGCAGGTGGGCAGCCAATCGGCTACCATATTGTTCCGTAAATCGCTGGTGATATTTCAGTTTATTGTTACCATCGTAATGATAGCCGGATCGTGTATAATTTATCAACAGCTAAATTTTGTAATGAACAAGGATTTGGGCTTTAACAAGGCCCAGGTGCTCACCTTTCACATCGGCGATAAATCGGCACGTACAAAAATAGCTGCCCTTAAAAGTCAATTGCTGCAAAACCCGGCCGTAGAAAGCGTTGGCATAGCCGGTAACCCCATTGGTAATAACAACATTGGCGGCGGCGATTTTAACCTTGGCCCCGATGGTAAAATAAACCCCGAATCGAAAATTGTAGAAAACCTGGTTGTTGACGAGGATTTTATCCCTACACTGCAAATAAAAATGGCAAAAGGGCGCAATTTTTCGCCATCGATGGCTACCGATCAAAAAGAAGCCATCATTGTAAACCAAACCCTGGTAAATGAAATGGGCTGGAAGGATGCCGTAGGCAAAAGGGTGCGTACCGGTGTTGATGAGAAGGGTAATGTAATTACCCAAACCATTGTGGGCGTTGTTAAAGATTTTAACACCTACTCGTTACAGCACAAAGTAGAGCCTATGGTACTACAGATGCCGGCCAAAGCAAACGACGAGGATAATTTATACGTGCGGATAGCCAAAACTAATATCCCGGCTACGCTTGATTACATCAGTAAAGTATATGGCCGTTTTGATATCGCGAGCAAAGCAGAATTCCACTTTCTTGATCAGAACTTTGCCAAACAATACCAAACAGAGCAAAAGCAAGGCAACATCCTGTTCATATTTACCATACTGGCCATCAGCATTGCCTGCCTTGGCCTGTTTGGCCTGGTGACTTTTACTGCCGAGCAAAGGGTAAAGGAGATAGGCATCCGCAAGGTATTAGGGGCAAGTGTAACCTCTATCGTTGGCCTGTTGTCAAAGGATTTAATCAAGCTGGTTTTAATATCAACTATCGTGGCATCGCCATTGGCATGGTACAGCATGAGCAAATGGCTGCAAAGCTTTGCCTACCGTATCAACATCCACTGGTGGGTATTTGCCATGGCAGGCACAGCAGCTATCGCGATAGCCCTTGTTACAGTAAGCATACAATCAATAAAAGCCGCGACGGCTAACCCGGCGAAGAGCCTTAAAAGTGAATGATTGGTCATTGGTCAATAGTCATTGGTCATTGGTGCTTGTCTGGTGGCAAGTAAATCAATTTAAAGTACCAATAACAGTGTAATGCAACGAAATGACCAATGACAGCACAGCGAAATGACTAATGACTAATCAAAATGATAAAAAATTATTTTAAAACAGCCTGGCGTAATATTGTAAACAACAAGTTTTACGCGGCCATTAATGTGGCGGGGTTAACCTTTGGATTGGTGATTGGCCTGTTTATGCTGCTTTGGGTGCAGGATGAGTTGAGTTTTGATACGTTCAACAAAAAAGGGCCCGAAATATACCGCGTTGGCATTGTGGGTGGTACTGATGAAAGCAAACAGATATTTACCTCGATTATTGCTCCGCTTGCTACTTACGCCAAGGCCGAGATGCCGGAGGTTACCGATGCCGTGCGGATCAGGAATATCGGCGTTGCGCCGTTTAAATATAAGGACAAGAATTTCAGGGAAGATAATTTTGCTTTTACCGATCCTTCATACTTTTCGGTATTCGACTTTAAGCTGGTTGCCGGCGATAAGAAAAACCCATTCCCGGATAATAGTTCGGTAGTGATAACCCAGGCTATAGCCAAAAAATACTTTGGTAACGAAGACCCCATAGGCAAAGTGGTTGTTTTAGGCTTAAACGAAAACCTGAAGGTAACCGGTGTAGTTGCCGATTATCCTGCAAACTCCACCCTAAAATATAACATCCTGCTGCCCATGAGCCGGTTTAACAAACTGGCCTACCAGGATAGAAAATTAAGCTACGATAATAAAACATTTATCCCTTCGATAGATGGTGATTGGGCTAATTTTGCATATGATACCTACCTGTTGCTTAAGCCCAACACCGATATTGGCAAGGTTACCCAAAAGCTTCGTGCGATACACGAACGCGAACACCCGGTAGATGCGCCCGTGCCTTACCTGGCGCAGCCACTGTTCGAGATGCATTTGTACAAAGCCGACGGCAGCAACGGCGGCATTGAAACCGTGCGCACATTTGCCGTTGTGGCCATCCTGATCCTGGTGATAGCCTGCATTAACTACGTAAACCTTTCAACAGCGCGATCAATGTTGAGGGCCAAGGAAGTAAGTATGCGCAAAATAATAGGTGCCGGTAAACTGCAGCTATTTATGCAGTTTATGATTGAAACTACTTTGCTGTTTGCCATATCAACCCTGTTTGCCCTTGTTTTGATGTATGTGCTGATGCCTATGTATAATAACTTCTCGGGCAAGCAATTACAACTGTCTGTAACCAACTACCAGGTTTGGATGTATGTAGTGATTACACTCACAGGCACTTTAGCGGCATCAAGCATTTACCCCGCTTTGTTACTTTCATCTTTTGAGCCATTAAAAGCACTTAGGGGTAAAGTAACGGCGGGTATAGGAAATACCGTTTTCCGGAAGGTACTGGTTGTGGTTCAGTTCAGCGTTTCTATTGTGTTGATCATCGGCACCCTGGTAATTGGCAGGCAGCTCAATTTTATCCAGAAAAAGGATCTTGGCTACGATAAAGAGAACGTGTTTGTGTTTAATATGCGCGATATGAAAACGCATTACGATGCCATTAAACAGGAGTTGCTGAAGCAGCCCGGCATTATATCGGTAACCCGATCGGGTAATGACATTATTGAAAACGATAACTGGACGGGCGATAACGACTGGGACGGTAAATCAGCCAAAGCAAACCTGTTTTTTCATCCGATTGCTGCCGACAAGGATTTTATATCCTTCTTTAAAATAAAAATGAAGGAGGGCGCGGCCTTTACCGGGGCTGTTTCTGATACTACCCGTTTTGTGCTAAATGAGGCCGCTGTATCTGCCATGGGCCTTAAAGATCCGATAGGTAAAAATATCCGCATCCAAAAAATGAAGGGTACCATAAGCGGGGTAGTAAAGGATTTTCACTTCGCATCTATGCGTAAAAAAATCGAACCGGCCGTATTGTATTACCGTACCGACGACTGTTACAAAATATACATCAAAACTACCGGTGCCGATGCGCAAAAAGCCATTGCAGCCGTGCTTGCCTCCTGGAAGCAATACAATAACGATTCGCCATTTTCCTATACTTTTTTAGATGACTCGTTTAACCAGCTCTACAAAACAGAGCAACGTACAGGCTCGCTATTTAATGTGTTTTCGGCCATTGCCATTTTTATATCATGCCTTGGCTTATTTGGCCTGGCAACTTATTCGGCACAGGTAAAAACAAGGGAGATCGGTATCCGCAAGGTATTAGGGTCAAGCGTTGCAGGCATTATCAGGTTGCTGGCCACCGAGTTTGTTGTGCTCATTATAATATCCATTTGTATAGCCGTGCCCATAGCTTATTATGCCATGGATAAGTGGCTGCAGGATTACGCTTACCGAATTACCATAACCGCCTGGATTTTCCTGATGGCCGGCTTTGGCGCAACAGCAATAGCCCTGCTAACCATCAGCATACAATCGGTAAAAGCCGCTTTGGCCAACCCGGTTAAGAGCCTTCGTAGTGAGTAGTGAGTGGGCAGTTGTGAGTTTGCAGTAAGCAGCGGGGAGCTCACTACAAAGTTATGAAGCGATAAGTACCAATGAACTAATGAACCAATAGAATGATAAAAAACTACATTAAAACGGCGTTTCGTACGCTGAAGAAAAACTTAGGGTTTACGGCTATTAATGTTTTGGGGCTGGCCCTTGGGCTGGCTACCTGTTTGCTTATTGTTTTTTATGTGGTAGATGAGCTGAGTTATGACAGGTTTAATATCAATGCCGATAGGATTTATCGCGTCAACAACGATATCAAGTTTGGCGGCAATGATCAGTCGTACGCCAGTTCGCCGGCACCTTTGGCTGCTGCTTTGGTAGCCGATATACCGGAGGTAGAGAAAACTGTGCGACTGATAAACCGGGGCGGCAACAATGTTAAAAAGGGCAACCAGAATATTAAGGAAGACCATATGTTATATGCCGATGCCACGCTTTTTGACGTGTTTACCTTCCCGATGATTGCCGGCGACCCGCAAAAAGCTTTGGTTGAGCCACATAGTGTGGTTATTAATGAAACCGTTGCCAGGCGCTATTTTAATGATCCGCTACAGGCTGTAGGCAAAACCTTAACCTTTAATGATAGCACACTTTATAAAGTAACGGGTGTTATAAAAGATATCCCAAAGCAATCGCACTTTAATTTTGGCTTCTTTTTATCCATGAGCACCCTTGCCGAAAGTAAGGAGACTGCCTGGTTCAGCAATAATTTTAATACCTATGTTTTATTGCGGGAAGGAGCCGATCCGCAGAAATTTAAAGCAAAGCTGCCGCTGCTAATGCGTAAATACGCCGGGCCGCAGCTGCAAAGCATCCTGCATATCACTTTCGATCAGTTTGAAAAAGCAGGTAATAAATACCAGCTTAATTTAATTTCGTTAAAAGACATCCACCTAAAGTCGAACGCTGTATCAGAACTTGCGCCAAATGGTAACATGCAGTATGTATACATATTTACGGCTGTGGCTATTTTTATATTGCTGATAGCCTGTGTAAACTTTATGAACCTATCTACCGCCCGCTCATCAAACCGGGCACGAGAGGTTGGGGTGCGTAAAGTGCTGGGCTCGCCGCGTAAATACCTTATTTTCCAGTTTTTGGCCGAGTCGGTAATGGTTACATTTATAGCGGCGGTGCTGGCCATTATTGCCGCTTATTTGTTTTTGCCGGTATTTAATAACATGGCCGATAAATCGTTCAGCTTTAACATCAGCTCATTAAGCTGGCTGTTGCCGGGCATGCTGGCGGCAGTATTAATTATTGGCTGTTTGGCTGGTTTTTACCCGGCTTTCTTCCTTTCGGCATTTCAGCCTATCGAGGTATTAAAGGGTAAACTGGCTAATGGTTTTAAAGGCGGCTGGCTCAGAAGCTTTTTGGTAGTATTCCAGTTTTCGATATCTATTTTTCTGATTATTGGTACGCTGGTTATTTATAACCAGCTGCAATTTATCCAGCATAAAGACCTGGGCTATAAACGCGACCAGGTATTGGTTGTACACAACACCTGGGATTTAGGCAACCAGGCCGCCACGTTTAAAAATGAGGTAAAACAGCTGCCCGGCGTAATGGATGCAACCATGACAGGCTTTTTGCCGACCATGGACTACCGCAACAGCAGCAGCGTATTTCCGGACCGTAACCTTGACCAAAAGAAAGCAGTGCTTGCACAAACCTGGACCGTTGACGAAGACTATATGGGCACACTCGGTTTGAAACTGGTAAAGGGCCGCAACTTTAATAAACAAATGGGCACCGATACCGCATCGATGATCATTAACGAAACAGCGGCCAAATTGATGGATGTGGCTGATCCTATAAACAAAATGATGTACGTTCCGCAGGATAATATGGCCAAAATTTGGAAGGGGTACCGGATAATCGGGGTGATAAAAGATTTTAACTTCAATTCGTTGAAGACCAACATTAGCCCTGTTGTGTTGATGTATGGCGAAGACAAAGGGGCTTTAAGTTTAAAAGTTAATACCGCCAACATTACCACGCTGATGGGCCTCATTAAAAACAAATGGAAATCGGTAGCGCCCAACCGGGAGTTTAGCTACTCGTTTATGGACGAGGACTTTGATGCCACCTATCGCGCCGAGCAGCGCATGGGCACCATAGCCATTGTGTTTACCACGCTGGCCATTATTATTGCCTGCCTTGGCCTGTTTGGCCTTGCCGCCTATGCCGCCGAACAACGCAGAAAAGAAATAGGCATCCGCAAAGTATTGGGCGCCGAGGTAAGTACCATTGTGGCCATGTTAAGTAAAGATTTTATTAAACTGGTACTGATAGCCATTTTGGTGGCAACACCCTTAGCCTGGCTGGCTATGCACCAGTGGCTGCAAAGCTTTGCCTATCGCCAAAATATTCAGTGGTGGGTAATAGCAGTATCGGCTTTCCTGGCTGTTTTTATCGCTTTTGCAACCATCAGTTTTCAATCCATCAAAGCGGCGTTGAGTAACCCGGTAAAGAGCCTTCGTAGTGAGTAGTGAGTAGTGAGTAGTGAGTAGTGAGTGGGCAGTTGTGGGTTTGCAGTAAGCAGCGGGGAGCTCGCTACAAAGTTATGAAACGATAAGTACCAATGAACTAATGAACCAGTGAACAAATGAACTAAAAGATGATAAGAAATTATTTAAAAATAGCCTGGCGGAACCTTTATAAGCAAAAGGCTTTTTCGCTGATCCACATCCTGGGGTTAACCATGGGCATTACGGTGTGCCTCATGATTTTCCTGTATATTATGAATGAGTTTAGTGTTGATAAATTTCATAAGCAGGGCAAAAATATTTACCGGGTAATGCGCGGGTTCGATCCTGCAAAACCAAAGGTGCCATACCTGTCGGGCCCGTATGCGCCGGCCTTGCTGAACGATTATCCGCAGGATATTAAGATGGCAGTGCGGGTATCGCCACAAAACAACCTGGTATCTTTTGGCGAAAAAGCTTTTAACGAAAAGAAGGTTTATGCCGTAGATGCCGGCTTTTTTAAACTGTTTACCTTCCCGCTGCTGAGGGGGGATGCCGCCACAGCGCTTGATAATCCTAACAGCGTGGTGCTTACCGAAACTACCGCAAAAAAATACTTTGGCACTGTTGATAACGCGATAGGCAAAGTGGTACAGTTTGACAAGCAGTTAAACTTGAAAGTTACCGGCGTTGCTAAAGATGCGCCATCAAACTCGCACCTTGATTTTGATTTGGTGATGTCCATTGCCAATTACACCAAAAACCCGGGCTTTGATGTGTGGATAAATAATGGCCTGTTTGTGTATGTGCTTTTAAATGAGCACAGCAGTCAAACCGCGCTCGAACGCCGTTTTACCCAGTTTATGGATAAGTACATGGGCAAGGATATGCAAAAATTCGGCGCTAAGTTTGATTTATCGCTTACCCCGCTCAACGATATTTATTTTGAACAGTATTCGGCCTTTGATAATGTGAAGCATGGCGATAAAACGGTGGTTTTTATATTTATATCGATAGCGGCGCTTATTATGCTTATCGCCTGTATCAACTTCACCAACCTGGCCACCATCAGGGCGGTTGAGCGTTCAAAAGAGGTAGGGATGCGCAAAGTAATGGGTGCGTTGCGCAATCATTTAATATGGCAGTTTATCGGCGAGTCAATGATGCTGGCGCTTATTTCGTGTGCATTATCTGTCGGCTTGCTGCTGGTATTGATGCCATCCTATAACCAATTGTTAGGTTATGATTTAACTGTATCCTGGAGTAGCCTGCCTATCTGGTTGTTCCTTTTGGGGGTTATTTTGGTAGTAGGCTTTTTGGCGGGAAGTTATCCGGCCATATTTATGTCGGCGTTTTCGCCTATCCAGGCTTTAAAGGGCAAATTGAAGCTGGGCAAAGGCGGCAGTATTTTCAGGCAGGGATTGGTGGTGTTGCAATTCAGTATTTCGGTAATGCTTATCATTGGTACTATTGTTATTGTAAACCAGATGCGGTATATCAAAAGCAAATCATTAGGGTATGATAAGGAACAAACGCTGGTGATAAAAATTGATAACAACGATATTTATGATCACCGTAAAACTTTTAAAGACGAGTTACAAAACTCCGGAGCAGTTTCATCGGTGTCGCTGATGTCAGGCGAGCCCGGTGGCTTTTACGATGTGCATGGTTTTGACGCCGAAGGACAACAAGCCAATTTTATGGCGCGAACAGAATTTGCCGATTTTGAATACGTAAAAACCTTAGGGCTGAAAATAATTGCCGGCCGCGATTTTTCGCCCGCGTTTGCCACCGATACTACCAATTCGGTCCTTATCAACCGTACGGCAGCCAAAGACCTGGGTTTTTTGCCGCAACAGGCTATCGG
Organism: Mucilaginibacter sp. P2_A5; assembly: GCF_056404995.1. Taxonomy (NCBI): domain Bacteria; kingdom Pseudomonadati; phylum Bacteroidota; class Sphingobacteriia; order Sphingobacteriales; family Sphingobacteriaceae; genus Mucilaginibacter; species Mucilaginibacter sp. P2_A5. The sequence continues at coordinate 28,983 of NZ_JBFUCY010000022.1, read as the reverse complement.
CAAATGGATAAAAAACAAAGTGCGTGATGATAAGCGGCGTACTATTATTGGTGTAGTAGACGATTTTAACTTCCTTTCACTTAAAGAAAATATGGATGCCCTGGTAATCTCGCCGGGCGACGACAGGAGGGTGGTCGTTATCAAATTAAAGGCAGGCAATATCCCTGCATCTGTGGCGGCGGTTAAAGATATTTATAGCAAGGTAGCGCCGGTTTACCCATTTGAGTATACGTTTTTAGACCAAAAGTTTGATACCACGTACAAAACCGATATCAGGCAGCAAACCATGCTCACTATTTTCTCGGGCCTGGCCATTTTTATCGCCTGCCTTGGTTTATTTGGCCTGGCATCGTTTACAGCCACTAAGCGCACCAAAGAAATTGGCGTGCGCAAGGTGTTAGGATCATCGGTGCAAAGCATTTTGATATTGATTTCGAAAGATCTGTTAAAACCGGTATTACTGGCAACAGTAATAGCAATGCCAATTGGTTATTATTGCATGAATAAATGGCTGCAAACCTTTGCTTACAAAACCCCGCTGCACTGGTGGATTTTTGTGCTGGCGGCATTTTTAACTTTTGTTATAGCGTTGGTTACCATTAGTTTTCAATCGCTTAAAGCAGCGTTGATGAACCCGGTGAAAAGCTTAAGATCTGAATAGATTGTTCATTAGTTTATGGTTCACTGGTTCATTAGTTCACTGGTTCATTGGTGAAAAGTTCGGAAACTTGGAATTTAGAGTTTAGGATTTTTCCTTTTAGAGTTTAGAAATTAGGATTTAGGATTTTTCCTTTTTAGAATTTAGGATTTTTCCTTTTTGAGTTTAGAAATTATCATTTAAATACATATGAATACCAAATTAGCGTGGCGTAATTTAAAAAAGAACAAGTTGTATGCGTTCATCAACATACTGGGTTTAACTGTGGGGATTGCCAGTTGTTTGCTTATAGGCATCTACATTAAGCACGAAACAAGTTACGATAAGTTTCACGTTAATGGCGATAGGATAGTGCGGGCTACTATGGAATATAACAACGCTGATGGACCACAAAGCATAGCCGTTAGCGGCACTAAAGCTGGCCCGCAATTTAAGCGGGTGTTGCCTGGGGTGAAGGACTATGTACGCACCTTTAAATCAAACAGGGTAATTGGTTATAATAACCAGGTATTCGACGAAAAGAGCATTTTATATGCTGATCCGAATTTCTTCAAAGTATTTTCATTTAATTTAGTTAAAGGTGATATCTCATCGGCTTTAAGTGCCCCGGATAAAATTGTGATCACTCAAAAATCGGCCACGAAATACTTTGGTAACCAGGATGCCGTGGGAAAGGTGCTTAAAGTTGGCTCTAAAAACTTCACCGTTTCGGCAATAGCAGAAAATGCGCCCAGTAATTCGCAAATACAGTTTGATTTTGTGCTGCCCTTTAGTCTTTATATGGATATGAACGGGCCGGAGCAATGGTGGACAGCCAATAACATGACTTATTTGCTGCTTAACGATAAAGCTTCACCTGCTGCATTGCAAAAACAGGTATCGGCTTACATGGTAAATACGGTGAGCAAAAAAGAACTAAAAATGGATGGCAACCATTATCTTACTTACAATTTGCAGCCTTTAACAGACATACATTTAAAATCAAACCTGGCTGATGAATTTGAGCCGGTTGGCAGCATAACGTACATCTACGTTCTTTTAATTGTAGCCTTATTAATATTGATAATAGGTTGTGTAAATTATGTTAACCTTGCTATCGCCCAATCCGCAGGCCGGGGTGCCGAAATTGGTGTACGCAAAGTTATGGGTGCCGGCAATGGCGAATTATTTTGGCAATTCATTGTTGAATCCGTATTTACAGCGGCTATAGCTGCACTATTAGCCATTGCGCTGGCGGCGTTGGTTTTGCCTCTGTTCAACCAAATATCGGGCAAACAACTGGAGGCTGCTACCTTAATTAACCCGGTCATCGTTTTGGGTCTTATTGCATTAAGTGTATTAGTTGGTTTTGCGGCGGGAGTTTATCCTGCATTGTTATTATCAAATGCTAAGCTGGTAAAAATATTAAAATCGGGTTTCTCATTTACATCCGGTCAAAACGTACGTAAATCGTTAATAGTCTTCCAGTTTGCAATCTCGATATTTTTGATCATATCTACCATCGTGATACTGCAGCAATTATCATACATCCGCAATAAGGATATTGGTTACAGCAAAAGCAACATGGTAGTACTGCCTATAGATGCGAAAATGTTACCACAGTTGGATGCAATAAAAAAAGCGATGAGCGGCATTCCCGGCGTGCAATCAGTAGCTGCCGCTAATGACGAACCTATAAATGTTGGCTGGGGCGATGGTATAAACACCAATGACGGTAAAAATATTTCTGTAAATGCTATCCCTGTCGACGAGGATTTTATAAAAACGATGCAGCTCAAACTAATTTCGGGAAGTGATTATACACATGCGGATTTGCTATTGCTGGATACTACAAATCATGGTAAAAATTATCATTACACCTTTATGTTGAATGAGTCGGCGGTAAAAGCATTGGGCTGGACTCCAGAGCAGGCTATTGGCAAAACCATATCAAAAGGAGTAACCGGAACAATAAAAGGCGTGATAAAAGACTTTAATTTTAAATCATTCCATGACCAGATCACGCCCCTGATCTTATTCCTGGACAACGAACAGCTACACCGGATGTTTGTGAAGATAGATGGGAATAGCACCGCCGCAACTTTGGCAGAAATTGGTAAGGTATGGAAAGATAGGGTCAGCCACCGCCCCTTTGATTACCGTTTTCTGGATGATGATTATGATGCGTTATACCGTACCGAACAGCGTACGGCAGGTGTATTCACTACCTTTTCTGCACTGGCTATAATGTTGGCCTGCTTAGGGTTGTTTGCCATTACAGCCTTTGCCGTAGTACAACGCACCAAAGAGATTGGTATCCGCAAGGTGTTAGGCGCAAGCATTGCCAATATTATTATGCTGATAGCCAAAGATTTTTTAGCGCTGGTGATTATTGCCACCGTTATTGCATCGCCCATTGCCTGGTATATATCCAGCAAATGGCTGCAGGATTTCGCTTATCGTATTGATATACAGTGGTGGGTGTTTGTAGTAACAGGTATTGCAGCCTTATTGGTAGCCGCCGTTACGGTAAGCATACAATCAACCAAAGCCGCGTTGGCCAACCCGGTAAAAAGCCTGAAGAGTGAGTAGGCAGTTTGCAGTGGGCAGCTTGCAGCCGGCAGTTAACAGTTTGCAGCCGGCAGTTAACAGTTTGCAGTGGACACATGACAGAGTTACAGTAATAAGTCGTTTGCCAGCGATAAGTACCAACGAACTAATGAACCAGTGAACCAATGAACTAACCCATGAACAATATAAAAATTGCTTTCAGAGCTTTGAGCAGGAATAAGGGTTTTACCTTTATTAACATTACGGGTTTGGCCGTAGGGCTTGCGGTTTGTATCATGATCATGCTGTATGTAACGCATGAAATGAGTTACGATGGCTTTCACAAAAACGGTAAGCGGATTTATAACCTCCGGGCATCTATTAAGGTGGGGGGAAATGTCATGAATATGGCCTACATGAGTTACACTGCCGGCCCTATTGTAAAACAAAACAATCCCATGGTGGAGGATTACATGCGAACATTGGCTTATTTCAGGCCAATGGTGGTGAGCAATCCAAAATCACCCGAAAATAAGTTCGCGGAAAGTAAACTTATCTTTGCAGATGCGGGTTTCTTTAATTTTTATTCCTTCAAATTATTGGCAGGCGAGGCCTCTGATGCACTTAAAGCGCCATTCTCGGTAGTAATATCCAGGGATATCGCCAAAAAATATTTTGGCAACGCAAACCCGGTAGGCCAAACGCTTGTTATAAAAACAGATAGCGCATATACCTACCACATTACGGGCGTAGCCGAAAACGCTCCGTCAAATTCATCTATCGACTTTAATTTTGTGGCCTCGAACTCAAGTTTGCTTGCTATGAAAGAAGCATCGATGTACACAGGTTCGCAAGGTATAAGCTTTGGTTCATTCGGATTGACCCTGCTTTTAAAACACGCCTCGGATACTGCCGCGTTGAAGCGCAACCTGCAGGCAATGGCCAAAAAGGATAAAAGTTTTGGCGAGATGATTTATTCCTTATCGCCAATAACGGATACCCACCTGCACATGAACTTTGGCGATTCATCAAACACCAGGTATTTAAAGATTTTTCCGCTGGTGGCCGTGCTCATATTGCTGCTGGCCCTGGTAAATTACATGAGTCTTTCAACCGCGAGGGCAACGCTGAGGGCCAAGGAGGTAGGGGTCCGCAAGGTATCCGGTGCAAGCCGTTTCAGCATTGCCATGCAGTTTTATGTAGAGTCTGCTTTGTTTACGGGCATCTCATTCGTGCTGGGTTACTGCCTGTGTTACCTGTGTAAGCCGTGGTTTTTAAACGTGTTACAGTTAAAAATAGACAACTCGTTTTTGTATAGCCCGATGGTTTTAGGTTTGCTGTCGGCTTTGCTGGTGCTTACGGTGTTAATAGCCGGTAGCTATCCTTCGTTGGTTTTATCGGCGTTTAAGCCGGTGATTACACTCAAAGGCAAAATGAGCAGGCAGGCTGGTGGTACCGCGGTACGTAAAGTATTTACTACATTGCAATTTGCCATATCGGTAGGGTTGATTATTTGCGGTATTATTATCGATAGGCAGCTCTACTATTTCAGGCATGCGGATACAGGTATCAACCGCGATAATATTGTGATGCTGCCTGTAGGTACCAACCTCGTAAAAAATTACCAGGCCTTTAAAAAAGACATCAGTGATTTGGCAGGTATCGATAAGATAGCTACATCGCATTATGCCATGTATAAAGGCTATGATATGTTTTTTGCCGCCGGCAAAACTAAAGAAGAGAAAAGTATAGCTATAGCCAACTTAGTTGCCGATAATAACTTTATCCCTGTTCTTGGTTTAAAATGGAAATATCCTCCTGCACAAAATACCGAAATTACCGGTCGTGACAAAGTAGTGATTAACGAACTGGCTATAGGAAAACTGAATTTGCCTGCAAACCCTGTAGGCAGTTTTATTAGTGATGGCAATAACAAACTCCAGGTTATGGGGGTGCTTAAAAATTTCAACTTTAGCTCAATGGCAGATGAGTTAAGACCCTTTGCTTTGTTTACGCTGCCGGATACCGCATCCTTTTGGAAAAGAACTGGCTGCAGCCTTTTCGCCCAAATAAAACCCCATACCAATTTGCCAACGTTACTTAGCAAAATGCAGGGCATCTATAAAAAATACGACCAGGATACGCCTTTTGATTACACTTTCATGGATGATGCCTTTAACCAGCAATACAAGGCCGAAGACAGGTTAGCCGCCATCTTTAGCTTATTCACTTACATCACGGTGATATTGGCTACGATGGGCTTGTTTGGGCTTGCAGCGTTCACTATTGAGCAGCGCACCAAAGAGATTGGCATCCGCAAAATATTAGGAGCCAGCCTGTCAAAAATAAGCACATTGCTTTCTTTGGATTTTTTAAAACTGGTGCTTTTATCGGTTATTATCGCTTCGCCGGTGGCCTGGTGGGCGATGCATAACTGGCTGCAGAATTTTGCTAACCGTATCATTATACCCTGGTGGGTATTTACTGCCGCAGGCGGCATTGCTGTAGTAGCAGCCATTATTACTGTAAGCTATCATGCAATTAAGGCGGCGCTGGCAAATCCGGTGGATAGTTTGAGGAGTGAGTAGGAGCCTCACCCTGCCCTCTCCAAAGGAGAGGGTTCTTGACTTGCACACTGAAAATTATAAACTTTTCTTTTTAAGTCCTCTCCTTTGGAGAGGATTTAGGTGAGGCTTTTTATTTTCCTCCACATGCAACGTATTTCTTCCCGCCGTTGTCTTATTAATAAACCAAACTAAAACATTATGAAAAAGCATTTACTGTTATTTTTTGTCGCCTGCCAAAGCTGTGTTGTTTTTGCGCAGGACTCCAAAACGCCATACATGACTAAACCCATATCCGGGGCTGTTAAAGATGTATTTGTTAATACGTCGGGTGGCAGCATCAGTGTTAGCGGAGCAGCCGGGGAGGCGCCACGTGTTGAGGTTTATATCCAGGGCAACAACGTTATTGGCAAAATATCAAAAGAAGAAATAGAGAAACGCCTGCAAAACTACGAACTAAGCGTTACCGTTAGTGGCGGCGAAGTTCACGCGACTGCAAAGAACAAGCACAATTTTTCGAACTGGAGAAACTCATTAAGTATCGGCTTTAAAGTATTTGTACCAAAAAATGTTAACACCAGCCTGAATACCAGTGGGGGCAGCATCCACATGGATAATTTATCAGGTAACGAAAAATTTGAAACCAGTGGGGGTAGCTTACATGTTGATAAATTAACCGGCGTTATCAAAGGCCAAACATCTGGCGGCAGTATCCATGTAAGTAATTCGGGTTCGAGTATTGATTTGGAAACCAGCGGCGGCAGTATTGAAGCCAGCAATTGCAATGGTAAAATTCACCTGGAAACTTCTGGCGGCTCGTTACACCTTAGCGATTTAAAAGGTACTATTGATGCAAATACCAGCGGTGGCAGTATCAGCGCAAATAACATAGCCGGCGAATTTAAAACCGGGACTTCGGGAGGTAGCATCAACCTTACCCAATTGGCATGCGCGCTTGATGCATCTACCAGCGGCGGCAGCTTCCACGCGCAATTTAACAGTGTGGGCAAATATGTTAAGGTTGATGTAAGCGGTCATGTGGATATTTCAGTTCCCGCAAAGCAAGGTTTAGATCTTGATCTGCGTGCCGATAGAGTTGAGGCCAGCTTCAGCTCGAACTTTAGCGGCACCAAAGAAAAGGAAAAAATAGAAGGTAAACTAAATGGCGGCGGCTCGTCGGTGGTAATCAGGGGCAACCGTATCAATCTTAATCTTAACTAAGATCTATATAAAGTAAACAAGTACGCACGGGGGCCTGTTGTTTAACGCGACAGGCTCTTCGTGTTTTAAGTCATAAGTCTGGAGCCTTAAGTTCTAAGTCAAAAAAGGCAATTCAAACTTTAGGTTGATGGTTTACGTCAGACTTAAGACTTCGGACTTAAGACTCATATCTCTTCCTGAGTAACCGCATCATCCCCACATTAATGTCCCATTGGTTTGATACCGGCATTTTTGTATATGGCAGCACAGGCATGTAGGGGGAAGGGCCAAACTCGGGTGTAATGGTCAATAGGTGCGCGCCGCTTTGCCGGCGTGAATTTATTATGGCATCCCACCACTGCAAATGTGTTTCCAGCTCTGTTTGCCATTCGGGGGCATTTGGGTCAGAAACCTGGGCAGACTGGGCGTGGCCAACGCGCGCGTGAATATGAACAGTGCGGCCAATGGCTATTTTTACCGCCTCTGCCTGCTGTTCCAACAAGCTTTCAGATACATTACACCAGTGCGAAAAATCTGCCGTTATTAAAACATCAGGGTTATCGGTAAGTAATTGCTTAGCGATATGGGCGGCAAATAAAGCTTTATTACGGTGTGTTTCATGGGCAATGGTGATGCCGCTTGCAAGGGCAATACCGTTGGCTATGGCAAAAAGCTCTTTATTTTGGTCGTTTGTGAAATAATCCTTTCCGGTTTGCGAATCAATTAAAACCGGCTGTGCTTTTACTATATTTTCCAGGTGCTTGCAGAAGCTGATTTTATGCAACTCAAAATCCTCTTCAAACGACTGGTAATACTGGCCAATCAATAACAGGTCATATTTTTTGATCGCATTTAAAATGATGTCTTTTTCGCTTTCATCAAAAGGTACACCTGCTTCAACACCCTGGTAACCGGCTTCTTTTACTTTAAAACAAAATTCATCCCAGGGCAATTGCTCAGAACCCCAGCGCGGGCAAAAAAACTTTACTTCCATTTTTTTAATTTAGTCTATGGTAAAACCGGTTCGTCGGGTTAAACCGGGTTATGATATAAATATATGATTATTTGCCCCACTCGTTACCTCGTAATGCCGGCTCTTCTTCTTTTTTCAAAAAATCAGCTTTAACTTTCTCCTCAGTTTTCCATTCCATAATTGCCTCGTCAGGAACAACCTCTACCGGTGTTTTCCATGAAGCAGACTTTTCATTATAAGCAAGGTTTGATTGCAGGCTATAGCAGGATATAATTGACCATCTGGGGTAATCAGACAAATTAACTTCTGACCGGTGCAATAGGTTACTATGAAAAAACAGCGCGTCGCCCGGCTCCAGTTCAGCATAAATTAATTCCATTGATTGCAATGCATTTTCTACCATCACCATATCTGCGCCAACTTGTTCGCCGGCATAACCGTGATTAACCCTGCCCATTTTGTGCGAACCTTTAATTACCTGGAGACAACCGTTTTCTTTGTTGGCAGTAGTAAGTGCTATCATTACACTAATCAGCTGGTCGGGAAACATAAACTGGTTTTTATACCAATAGCCGTAATCCTGGTGCCATTCCCAGGCACCACCAACTTTTGGCTCTTTTTGCATCAGTTTTGAATGGAAATGACATATGCTGGATTGATGGCCGAGCAACTGTGCAACCGAACCCACCATCTTTTGACTTCTGGTTAAATACCCGAAAATATCATTGCCGGGTGTAAACCACAAAGACAGTTTAGTTTTTTTGCCCGATTGATCGTTCAGATCAAGCGCGTTATTGAGCATGTTATCGTCGGCGGTTGCGGCTTTGTACATCTTATCCACCTCCGGTTTGCTAAAAAAGCCTTTTACTATTACATAGCCATCTTTATGGTACTGGCTAACTTGTTCTGCTGTTAATTTAATACTTGCCATACAATTGGTTTTAATACACCAAAGGTGAAAATCTTTGCGGGCCGCTGCCACATCACATCTGTTAAAAACCGATACTTTTCTGACATGCAAGGGTGATATTCATGTAAAATAGCTTATTATTGAGTATGAAACCAGTACTCGAATACTTGCCCCGTAATGCAGGCGAATCATTTGTTACCAAATATTTTGATTACAATTTTTTCCCAACGCCCTGGCATTTCCATCCCGAATATGAACTTGTGCTGGTTACCGAAAGTACCGGGAAGCGTTTTATAGGTGATCATATCAGCGAATTTAAGCCGGGCGACATGGTGCTTATCGGGCCATATCTGCCGCATACTTACCAAAATGATGCTGAATACCTGGAAGAACATTCGGTATTAAGAGCCAAATCGATAGTTGTTCATTTCAAGGAAGATTCCTTTGGCTACGGCTTTTTTGCATTGCCCGAAGCGCAAAAAATTTCAGCATTACTTCAACGCTCGGTTAAAGGGCTCAGCATTGCGGGTAAAACCAATAGGCTGGTAACGGAAAAGCTGGATGCCTTATTAACCGCCAAAGGGTTAACGAGGTGGCTGATATTGATTGATATATTAAATATCCTATCGGACAGTAACGATTTGCAGGAAATTTGCCATAGTGTGATTACCGGGCAAAACCCTGCCGAAACAAAAAGGATGAATGATATATTAAATTTTGTCCTCCATAACTTTAAACGCGAAATTACTATTGCAGAGGTAGCCTGGTTGGCCAATATGGCCGAAAATTCATTTTCAAGATATTTTAGTAAGCGCACAAGAAAATCATTTACGGCATTCCTGAACGAGGTGAGGCTAAATTATGCCGCTAACCTGTTGATTGAAACCCCGGCAAGCGTAACGGCCATTTGCCTTGATTGTGGCTTTAATAATTTATCTAATTTTAACCGTCAGTTTAGGGCGGTATACCATAACAACCCATTAAACTTTAGGAAGTTATATCAGCGGCAAGCAATTTAATAATGTTGGGTTTAAAAATGTACCCCTGCTGTACGTTCGCGTAAGGGTAAAATAGCTGCATGTTTTGCAAATTTCTGAGTATCAAAATACTATATATTTGATACGTATTTTTAAGATACAACTGGAAATGCACCCAGACAGTACAGTAACCCAATGTTTGGGTTTAAATACTGCCGTTTGATAAAAACTTCCAAACTTGAGAAATTTGGATTTAGTTGATTAGTAATTGGCGTTCCGGGATGAGATCCGGAACGCTAAATTTTTTATGGCTGGCCTTTTTCTGGCACAATAACAATATCCAGGTCTGCTATTTTTTTAACATATAGCTCATCAACCAAAATCATTACAATAGCTAACAGGGGCACTGCCAGTATAACACCCAAAACACCTGATAACGTGCCCATTAATACCTGCGCCAATATGGTTAATGCCGGTGGCAGGTTTATCATTTTATTTTGGATGATAGGGGTTACTATGTTACTTACTATAGTTTGAGTAACCATATACATTAATGCCACAACTATAGCTGTATTTGTGCTGATGGTTAAAGCCAGCAATACCCCCGGTATCATGGCAGCCAACGACCCAAAGTTGGGAATGAGCTTGAGCAGGCCGGTAAGCAGGGCAAGTACCAAAGCCACGGGGATGCTCATGACGCCTAACCCGATAGAAAGTAAAATGAATACCAGCACCATGGATAACATCATTCCTTTTAGCCATCCCTTTAGGGCAAAGCTAATCCTGTCTATCACCTGGTGGGCAAGCGGTTTGCGGCTTTCGGGCACTAACTTTATCATGCCATCTTTATACAGGTTAGGGTTGCTGGTAAAAAATATAGCCAGGAACAGGATGATATAAATATCGCCCAACACACCAAAGCTGGTATTAAAGAAGGATTTGGCGGTGGTCATTAAAGCATCTGAGTTATCATCTGCCAGGTATTCCAGGATTTTTCTTCCGATAGGGGTTTCGGCCAGTTTGAGTTTGGCATTACTAATTGTATGCGGAAGCGTATCGCTTAATATAGCTACCTGGTTTGATATTTTAGACCCCATAAACCAAAACAGCACCCCAAGCAGTACAAAGGTGCCTCCGATAGAAATAATCATGCAGAGGCGGCGGCGCCATAGGGTTTTCCGCTGGATCATGTCGCCCAGGCCGTGAAAGTATACGGAGATGAGTATACCCGCCAGCACCATCAGCAATACATTAAAAGCAACCCGGGCAATCAGTATCACTACCACCAACAGGGCCACAACGGCAACGGTTTGCCATACTTTTTGAATGTAGGTGAGTTCTTTTTGAGTTGTTTTACCGGTATATTTATCACTATTGAGGGCCATATTGTCCTGATTTGAAAAAGAATGTTCAAATAGGGGACAATGAACACCTCCAAAAGTTTTAACAATATCGCAATATTGATTTAATATCAAGACCCAAAGCCCGAACAGCACTCATTCCTCCGTTTACCGGTGGTTAATCCAGCACAAATGTTGATATTGACCGTGCCGGGAGTAAAACGCCGTTAGTATACTTACTTTGAGAAGCCTGCATATTTACGGCTTTATCCCCATTGGTTAAATAGCTGCTAAGCGTTTTGTATTTTTTGCCAGTGTTCTTTAAATCGAGTTTTACTTTTGTATTGGTCGTTCCGCGGTTAACAGCTACTATAACCAGTTTATTGTTCGCATCTTTCCATGCCGAAACCAGGATTTTACTTTGCGTGGCCGGCGCTGTACCGGTAAGTATGCGTACCATACCGGGGCGCACAAATAAACTGTAATGGCCCAGTGCCCACAGGTTTTTGGTTACCGTAAATTCGCCATCTTTAAAATCGGGTTTGGGGTTTAAAGCTATGAGGTAATAACGGGTGTTAACATCGGCGCTGCCCGGTTCGTAGGCATTCCAGAATTGCCAGGCCGTAGCGTTACCATCTGTGAAATCGGAGTGGATAATTTTTGCCAAAAACAACGCGCAATCTATCGCGCTCCGGTCGCCTTTTGAGCCTTCCTTAAAACCATCGGCCAGCATACTGTATTCCGATTGCCAGAAGTTGACGCCATATTTTTTTGCGGTATCGGCCAGCTGGCTCCGGGTAGCTACCATGCCGCTGTCGGTAGTTTCGGTAAAGTAACTGTGGCCGGCAATTATTAGCGGTACGTGGTTTAAGGCCTTTACTGATAATGAACTGTTTGGGCCGAAGAAATGCTGGATTTGGCTTGATGAATTACCCTTGCCCGAATACAGGTAATTGAGCATGCCTGCTTCGCTTATCAAAATTTTAGTGCTCAGCTTCTCTTTGTTTAAAACTCCGTTAAGCTCATTAACCACATGGTATATTTCGTCATTTTTCCACGCCGAGCCTTCCTGGTCGCCCTGCATATACGGGCGCGACCAATCCCATTGGGGCTCATTAACCGGGCTGATATAGCTGAAATGAAGGCCTTCACTATCAAAATGACTGATCACTTTGGCCAAAAAATTGACATAGGCGCCATAGGCGTCGGCCTTTAGGTTACTGGTAAAGTCTTTTTCTGTTTTATACCCAAGCCCGTTACGCGTAAATTGCACAGGTGGGCTGTTTGAAAAGGCGACGAGGGTTTCTACACCATAATCATGCGCCTTTTTTAAAAAGAATTGATAGCCCGACTGCTTGTTCCAGTCATAATTGCCATTTGGGCTTAAAAAGCACTCAGATCGCCTCCTGAAATCTTTAATTCCGCTGCTATCGCCTTGTTCTGCAGTGCCCGCGCCAATGTTAAAACGCCAGGCCGATAAACCAATTCCCAATGGGTTTCCCAACTTGTCTTTTTGCTTGCTGAATAATAAACGGGCGATAGCCTCCTTCTTTTCGGCAGGCCAATATTTTCCAATCCCTTCAGAAAACCAACAGCCCGATGCACCTATGTTTTGAATAACCTGCGCTGTTTTGTTTAAGTCGATGTGAACTGTAATTGTTGTATCGGGAGTTTGGGCAACGATTGGGCAGCTAAAAATAGTTGTCAATAGCAGTGCAATGCCTATAGGTTTAAAAAAGCTTTTTGTAGGTTTCATGTGGGGCAAATATAAGTGTGGATACGCACATTGTTGGCTATATCAAAGTACTTTATCCTGATTTATATATAATCGGGGCTCCTGCTGTAATGTTGGGGCTTTTTCTTTTACGGCTTGGGTTCCCTCACCAATACCCAATACGTGGCGTTGGTAAGCGGCTCTAAAAATGAAGCTGTCATTTCATAGCCCAGCCGATTGTAAAAGGATATATTCCTTGGCGTAAAAGTTTCCAGGTAGGTGGGCAAGCCCAACTTATCGGTTTGCTGTAGTACGTCGTTTACCAAAACAGCACCCAAACCTTTGCCCTGGAACTCAGGTTTAATGCCGACGATAGAAAGGTACCAGGATTCTGCGGCAATTAAATCCTCCAGTTTTGCCGACATAAAATCTACCATCTGCACGTAGGCATCAAGCACGCCATCGCCTAAATTGGTTTTTAAAAATGCCTTCTTTTCGTGGCTTTTTTCCGATTCAATATCTTCGTTTAACGGCTTGCTCCATACAGACGCGCCGTACCTGTGTTGGCCGGGAATAAACAGCAGGCCGTATTTTTCGGCCTCGTACATCGAATAATCAAGGTAGCTTATTAACGCCTCGCGTTTCTCTTTATCGCCGGGGATTGATTGTAACAGCCTGATATAAAACGGATCGGGCTGTAATGCCTGGTATAAGGCTTCAGAAAATTCCTGGTATTTAAGCGTGTACATAATTGGTAAATATCGGAAATTATGAAGCGTACTAATATGTAAAAATTGATAATATAGTTGGATGTGGCCTGCCTTGGTCATAAACTAAAAACAGCCCGGAGATAAAACTCCCGGGCTGTTCATTTATAGCTTTCATCCTTGTGCTTTTAGCTTTCGGCTTCAAACCTATTTCTTCATTACCTTGTTTACAATATCGTTTCCAAACACAAATACCATCAGGGTAACCAGTATTACAAAGCCCACAATTTGCGCGCGTTCCAGGAACTTATCGCTCAACGGTTTGCCTTTTATCATCTCCACTATCAGGAACACAGCATGGCCGCCGTCAAGTGCCGGTATTGGCAAAAGGTTCATTAACGCCAGTACCATTGACAAAAAGCCTACCAGGCTCCAAAAGTGAATCCAATCAATAGTGCCGCCAAACAGGTTGGCTATAGCAACCGGGCCGCTTACCGCTTTGTTAAACTTAACATCGCCCTTGAATATTTTACCCAGGCCTTTGGCGTTATCAGTAAATGTGCTGATAGCTCTTGCCGCACCGATAGGAAAGGATTGGAAGAAACCGTATTTAATGGTTTTAACTACAGGCAAGTCGTTTTTTGATGGATAGAAACCCAGGGTGCCATCGGCAGCTACAGGGGTTTTCAACGCTATTGTTGTGCCTGCACGTTTTATAGTCAAATCAACTACTTTGCCTTTGTTTTTTATTAGTTCAGGTTTTAACTCATCAAAAAATGAGATGGGTACATTATTAATGGCTACAATACTATCGCCTTTAACTATCCCCGCCTTTATAGCTGTTCCTGTCGATGTTAATGAATCTACCACGAACTTTGTGCGTGGTATGCGGCTAATGAATTCTTCTATGCCATTGTCGGCCAAATCGTTCAAAATTGTGCGCGGAACAGTGACACTCAACGTTTGCGAGCCACGCTGTACAGTAAAAACTGTATTTTCAAGCAATACCTTGGGGCTTGTTAAGTCATCAAATTTTACTACAGGTTTACCATTAACTGCGGTTATTTTGTCACCTGCTATTAAACCTATTTTTCTGCCAACCACACCCGGTACAATGCCATATTTAACGCTGTTGTTCGGAATATAGCTTTCGCCGAAGCGGATAGTCAGGATCCAAAATATAAGAATACCCAGTATAATGTTAACTGTAACACCACCAAGCATCACAATTAAACGTTGCCAGGCCGGTTTTGAGCGGAACTCCCAGGGCTGCGGCGGGCCGGCCATCTGGTCGGTATCCATCGATTCATCTATCATACCGGCAATTTTAACATAACCGCCTAAAGGCAGCCAGCCGATACCGTATTCAACACCTTTGTATGTAAATTTAAACAGGCTGATATTCCATGCATCAAAAAACAGGTAAAATTTTTCTACTTTAATCCCAAATGCCCGCGCCGCCAAAAAGTGGCCCAACTCATGCAGGATTATTAAAATTGAAAGGCCCAGTACAAGCTGGCCTACCATGATCACTATACTCATTAGTTATATTTATCTATTAATAGTTTATAGCCTTTAACGGCCGTTTTTGTATAAAATTTTGCGCAAAGATGCGTGTTTCTTTGTCGGTATTCAAATAATCGGTTATGGTTGGCTGCGATACAAAAGTTATTTGCTGCATACACTCCTCAATAAGGTCGCTCATGGCCAAAAATCCGATGCTGTTGTTTAAAAAGCCGGCAACTGCAATCTCATTGGCCGCATTAATAATGCAGGGCATGTTACCGCCTTTTTTTAACGCCGCATAAGCTAAACCAAGATTGCGGAAAGTTTCCAGGTCTGGTTTTTCGAACGTCAGGTTAGGGTAAGCCGTAAAATCAAAGCGTTTAAAATCATTCTGGATGCGGTTAGGGTAGGTGAGCGCATGCTGGATAGGCAGCTTCATATCGGGCAGTCCCATTTGCGCTTTAATCGATCCATCCCGGAACTGCACCATAGAATGGATAATAGATTGCGGATGAACAACTACGTCAATCTGATCTGCACTTACGTCAAATAACCACTTGGCTTCTATCACCTCCAGGCCTTTGTTCATGAGCGAGGCCGAGTCGATAGTGATCTTGGCGCCCATTACCCAGTTTGGGTGTTTTAAAGCGTCCTCGCGGCTTACGCCTGTCAAAAAATCAAGGCTGCGGCCGCGGAACGGCCCGCCCGACGCGGTAATGATCAGTTTTTCTATCGGGTTGTTTTCTTCGCCCGCCAAACATTGAAAAATAGCCGAATGCTCGGAATCAACAGGCAGAATTTTGATGTTATGTTGTTTGGCCAGGTTGGTTACTATTTCGCCAGCCACAACTAAAGTTTCTTTATTGGCCAGGGCAATATCCTTACCTGCTTTTATAGCTGCAATGGTAGGCTCCAAACCGGCAAAGCCAACCATAGCGGTAAGTACTATCTCAATATCGGGGTGTGTAACTGTATCAATAATAGCCTGGTGGCCTGCCAGTACTTCTATCGGCAGGTGGGCTAATGCCTGCTTAACCTGCAGGTATTTGCCGGTATCGCATATAATGGCATACGCCGGCATAAACTCAATAGACTGGCTAATTAATAACCCGGCGTTGGAGTGCGCGGTAAGCAAAAAAGCCCTGAACAGGTTGCTGTTACCTTTAATCACCTCGAGGGTTTGGGTTCCTATGCTGCCTGTTGAGCCAAGTATGGCAATGTTTTTTATCTGGTTACTCAATTATAATATCTTTATATAAGAAAAATACCGGTCATCCTATGCTTGTAAAAACACGCGCAGACAGGCCTTTGCACGCTATGCTTCGGCGGGCTACCCATCACATGTCCAATTTTCCTGTCATCCTGAGGAACGAAGGATCTATCAGCTATGCATGACCGATAGAAAAGTTCGCGAATAGATGCTTCGTACCTCAGCATGACAGTCTTTGTTTTTGAATGCCGTCTCCGCTTCAGGGTTTCATTAAATTTTACGGCTACCCATGCCACTTTTTTCTGCGAATATAATTATAATACGCTTCTGTTATGCCTGTTTGTCTTTTTCAAGTCTCCCCTTTAGGTGAGATTTAGAGGGGCTTAAATATACGCTTTTAACCCATCCGCTATCTTCCTGTCGTTCGATAGCCTTGGCACCTTATTTTGTCCTCCCAGTTTTCCTTCCGATCGCATAAAATTAATGAACGCGTCTTTTTTCAGGCCTTGGATGATCAAAGGTTGCAAAATGTTACCCTCAATCAGGTCAAAATAGTAAATATTTTTCTTTTGCAGGGCTTTGTCCACTTTTATGGCAAAAGCCTGAAGATTGGCCGGCGGCGTTCCAAACTCCACAAACCACTCATGATAGGGTAGTTGCCCGGCCGGCGGGTTAACTTGTGGCGCTACGGTAAATTCGACCACATCTACGCCCTCAGCTTTGGCCACGCTCATTAAAGCATGTTCCACTTCCTCGCCAATAACATGTTCGCCAAAGGCGGATATATAATGTTTAATGCGGCCGGTTACTATAATTTTGTAAGGGTTTTTAGATATAAATTTAATGGTATCGCCCAAACTATATCCCCATAAACCGGCGCTGGTATTCATAATGAGCGCGTAGTTTTTCTCCAGTTCCACATCTTTGATATTGATGCGGGTAGGGTTTGCGTTAAAATATTCTTCGGACGGGATAAATTCGTAAAACACACCCGAATTTACCAGCAACAGCAACCCTTTTTCCTTTTGCGAATCCTGGAAAGCGATAAAGCCTTCGGATGCCGGGTAGGTTTCTATTGAATCGATATCAAAACCAATACTTTCTTCCATCCGGGCTCGGTAAGGTTCGTAATTTACGCCTCCATGCACGTACAATTTAAAATTAGGGAAAATATCTTTCACCTTTTTGCCGCCAGCCTTTGCCGAAAGCCTGTCGAAATACATCTGGCACCATGGCGGGATGCCGCTGATGAGGCGCATATCTTCATTAAAAGTTTCTTCAACTATGGCATCAACCTTTTGTTCCCAATCGTCGATGCAATTGGTTTGATAGCTGGGGAGCCTGTTTTTTTGAAGGTAACCCGGTACATGGTGGGCCACAATACCCGAGAGCCTGCCGGTTGAAACACCATTCTTTTCGGCCAGCACAGGGCTGCCTTGCAGGAAGATCATTTTACCGTCGACAAATTCGGCGTTGCCTGTTTCGTGAATATAGCTAAGCAGGGCATTGCGTGCAGCTTTGATGTGCTGCGGCATACTCTCTTTTGATATCGGGATATATTTTACGCCAGATGTGGTACCGGATGTTTTGGCCAGATATTTTGGTTTGCCCGGCCACAGCACATTTTCTTCGCCTTTTACAACCCTGTCTATATAAGGACGGAGGTCTTCATAATCATGGATAGGGACATTGCGTTTAAAATCTTCGTAATTATTGATCTGCGCGAAATTGTGCGCTTTGCCAAAGGCGGTGTCCTTAGCCTGGTAAATAAGGTTGCTAAATGTATTTTGTTGTAATACGAGCGCGTTTTTACGCAGGTAGTTAAGCTCCCTGTTTACAAGGGCCGCAAAAACTTTGCTCAATACAGATTTAAAGCCCATTTGTTAGTTGGTTTCAGACAGGTCATCATCTACATCCTGGTGGCTGTAAACCAGTTTACGGTAGGTGGCTATCAGGATGATATTCACAAAAGGGATCACAAATAAGATACCGAGAATGGTTAAGGATCCAACAAATATTAAAGCCTCGATGACGATAAATATAATAAGGTATTTTAAAAAGTTCCCTCGTATCAAGTGGAAGCTTTGCACCACCGATTCAATCGGGCCCGAAGCATCATCAACTATAAAGCAAGTGCAGATGGGAAAATAGAAAAGGAAAAAAAACTGTACAAAAATGCCAATAGTTATCCCGAATATATCCTTGGCATAACCTTTATCAAAGCTTTCTATTAAATGGGTAACAAGTACGGCAAGGGTGCTAACCAACACTAATAAAGCCAGGTAGCTTGCCAGCATTTTAATTGTAGGCACTACTTCAGAAAAATCAAAATCGTAATATTCTTTATCAATGAGCCTGAAGACTAACTTATTGAATGCCAGAAATATGAAGCTTATTTCGGTAAGTAAAATAAAAAAGCCGCCCAATCCGAATACCGCGCCATCGTCGAAAAAGTAATACACAATAAAACCTGATATAATAACGATCAGAAACCCGATAACAGAAAATACGGAAATTGTGACGAAATTTCGTTTAAAAATATTCCATGCAGTTCTAAATGTTTCTGCAACAGAAAAGGCGTGGTACATAGGTTATTATGATCTGTTAAAAATTACTCGCTTCCAAAAATCCTGCATAAATCCTATCCCGTAGGCTGTTAGTTGAGTGAAGGCAGCTATAATGCTCAAAAATGCGATTTTTGCTGATTTATTTTTCCACCATGCATGAAAAAATATTAACAAAATGATAAACAACACTATAAAATTGCCCAATTTGGCTATCTGCCATCCCAACAGGTTGAAAATGAGCGTGAAAAGCAGGAACAGCGTGAACGCCGCCGGGAAAAAATGCACCGCCTTTAATTCCCGGGGGAAAAACTTATAAATATTAATACGCGCCCTGCCAAAAAAATGCAGCTGTTTAAAAAACTGAACAAAATTGGTGCGGCGCTTATGAAAAACAATAGCATCGGGGATAAGGCCTATTTTAAAACCCATGGAATGGATGCGGATGCTGTATTCAATATCCTCGCCCAGGCGGGTAATAATAAAGCCGCCGGATTTTTCCCAAACCTGCCTGGATACACCCATATTAAAACTGCGTGGATGAAACTGCCCGATCCCTTTTTTATTACCGCGGATGCCGCCGGTTGTAAAAGGGGAGGTCATACTATAGCTAATGGCCTTTTGCGTTGGCGTAAATGAAGCATGCGCACCATCCGGGCCACCATAGGCATCCAGGTAGTTTGCGCTTAACGAATTGTTCACAATCTGCAAGTAATCAGCAGGAATCAAACAATCCGAATCGAATATGATAAAGTAATCGCCTTGGGCGCGTTCAAATCCAAAATTGCGGGTAAAGCCCTGGCCTTCGTTTGCTTTTTTAAAATATCGAACATTCAGTTTGCCGGCAAAGCTATTTACAATGGCTTCGGCATCATTAACCGAACCATCTTCAATCACCAAAACCTCAAAATTCCGGTACGTTTGCAGCACCAGTGTTTCCAGCAGCTCTTTAATTTCCTGCGGGCGGTTATATAAGGGAATGATGATGGAAAAAAACATGTTTTGAATTTGAGGATTAACTTCGTTGAGGGCTTCGCCGTTTGAAAATTTGAGGATTTGAAAATGTCGGGCTTTTCAATCATTTCAATTTGAAAAGATCAATTTTCAAATTTTCAAATCCTCAAATTTTCAAATCAGATTACTTCCTCTACCAAATAATGGTTCCGTTCGCTTGAACTACGGGAAACCAGTTCGGCAACAAAGCCGGTTAAAAACAGCTGCGAGCCTAAAATAATGGCCACAATAGCTATATAAAACCAGGGATTATCTGTTGGCTGTCTTTCTTTGATGTGATGCGAAAGATTATAAAGCTTGTCTGACATTATCCAAATCGCTATTACCAATCCGGTAAAAAAGCTGATTGTACCCATAGTTCCAAAAAAGTGCATGGGGCGCTTGCCAAACTTGCCTACAAAAAATATCGACAGCAAATCCAGGAAACCGTTTACAAAGCGGCTCATACCAAACTTGGTTTTGCCGTATTTGCGCGCCCTGTGCTCAACTACCTGCTCGCCAATTTTGGTAAAACCGGCCCATTTGGCTAATACCGGGATGTAGCGGTGCATTTCGCCATAAACCTCGATGTTTTTGACTACTGTACCGCGGTATGCTTTTAAACCACAGTTAAAATCGTGCAGGTTATTTATACCGCTCATTTTGCGGGTGGCATAGTTAAATAACTTGGTTGGTATGGTTTTGCTCAACGGATCATACCGTTTGGCTTTCCATCCCGATATCAGATCGTATTTTTCTTCGGTAATGCGGCGGTAAAGTTCAGGTATTTCGTCGGGGCTGTCCTGCAAATCGGCGTCCATAGTAATTACCACGTCGCCCCTGGTGGCAGCAAAACCAGTATTAAGCGCGGCCGATTTGCCATAGTTACGCCTGAATTTGATGCCTTTAATGAATGGGTTATCAAAACTTAGTTTCCTGATCGTATCCCATGACCCATCTTTGCTACCATCGTCAACTAATATGATCTCATAAGTAAAACGATTATCATCCATTACGCGGCTTATCCATGAGGTAAGCTCGGGCAATGATTCTGTTTCGTCATAAAGCGGTACTACAACTGATATATCCATTTATAAGGAATGTGATGCCGGGCTAAAAATATGGTCTGCCCGCAATCATCCGCAAAAATATAAAAAATAGGGAATGGTTTGTATAATGATTTTTAAGCTTCGGTCTCACCCAACCCTCTCCAAAGGAAGCCTCACCTAAATCCTCTCCAAAGGAGAGGACTTTTGATTTGCATGATTGCGATTGTTTTTAAGCCCTCTCCTTTGGAGAGGGTTGGGTGAGGCTTATTTAGGTGAGGCTCTTCACAATATGTAAAGCCTCTATTACGTTAAAAGCACTTGGAAATATTTGCATAACTTGCCTGTCATTATAAATAAAGCCTTCATGAAATTTTGTAAAGCAATTCTTTTTGTTCTGCCGTGTTTTTTTTCCACATTAGGCTACGCTCAAACCGACGATCAACAGGGGGCAAAATACGATCAGCATAAAGTTTTCAATCCATTATTTTATCCCGATAAAGGCAACGAATACCGGAATGCCGGTGGCGCCCCCGGCTCAAAATACTGGCAAAACCGCGCCGATTATAAGCTTGATGTTACGTTGGATACCGTGAAGCATCGCGTTGACGGAACCGCCGTCATAACCTATACCAACAACAGCCCGGATGCCCTGACTTTTTTATGGCTGCAGGACGATCAGAATATTTACCGCGAGGATTCGCGCGCCGAAGCTACCAGCTCGGTTACCGGGGGGCGGTTTGCCAACCGTAGCTATACCAAAGGCGACGAAATAAAGGCTATTTACATTATAAAAAACGGCAAAACCACAAAGGCCGACTACCTGGTTACCGATACCCGCCTGCAAATAAAACTTAAAGATTCGTTGAAGGCCGCTGGTGGCAAGCTACAGATTAAAGTAGAATACGGCTTCGAAATTCCCCAATATGGTACCGACCGTATGGGCCGCCTGCAAACAAAAAATGGCTGGATTTACCAGGTTGCCCAGTGGTACCCCCGCATGGAAGTTTATGACGATGTAACCGGCTGGAATGTACTGCCTTACCTTGGCGCCGGCGAGTTTTACCTGGAGTATGGTAATTTTGATTACACCATTACAGCCCCCGCAAGCCTGGTGGTAACCGGCTCGGGCGAATTGCTTAATCCAAATGATGTTTATTCGCCAACTACAATGAGCCGCCTGGCTGCTGCCCGTGCAAGCGATAAAACAGTGATGATAAAGGATGAGGCTGATGTTTTGAGCGGTAACGATCACCCCAAAAAGCCGATGCTTACCTGGCACTTTGCCTGTAAAAATGCCCGCGATGTAGCCTGGTCGGCCTCAAAGGCATTTGTGTGGGACGCGGCGCGGATTAATTTGCCCAGCGGTAAAAAAGCCCTGGCACAATCGGTTTATCCTGCCGAAGTTAAGGGTAACGATGCCTGGAGCCGGTCGACAGAGTATGTGAAGGCGGCCATTGAGCTTTATTCAGATAAATGGTTTGAGTACACTTACCCTGTAGCAACCAATGTGGCAGGTACGGTAGGGGGGATGGAATACCCCGGAATTGTTTTTTGCGGATGGGAAAGTAAAGCAGGCAGCCTTTGGGAAGTAACCAACCATGAATTTGGCCACAACTGGTTCCCGATGATTGTGGGCTCAAACGAGCGTAAATATGCCTGGATGGACGAAGGTTTTAACACCTTTTTAAATAATGTAGATACCCGCGTATTTAATAAAGGCGAGTATTATGAACCTGTAGACCAACAAAAAGCCGCATCGGGTTTATTTAGTGCCGATGCTGAGCCCATTATGAACGTTCCCGATGTGCTACAGGAGGGCTTTTTGGGCGTAGCCGCCTATGAAAAACCTGCTTTGGGGCTAACGATTTTGCGCGAGCAAATTTTAGGCGAGCAGCGCTTTGATTACGCGTTCCGCACCTATATAAAACGTTGGGCGTTTAAACATCCAACGCCCTGGGACTTTTTTCATACCATGGATAACGCCGCCGGCGAAGACCTGAGCTGGTTTTGGAACGAATGGTTTTTTACCACCTGGAAACTTGACCAGGCGATAAGCGGTATTGCTTACCAGGATGGCGACCCGGCAAAAGGGGCGCTGATTACTATAGAGAACCTGGAAGAGATGGCCCTGCCGGTAATCATCAGCATTAAAGAAGAAAACGGCAAAACCGGCATTGTAAAACTGCCTGCCGAAATATGGCAGCGGGGTGGCACCTGGACTTTTCCGTATAAATCGACCTCCAAAATAACTTTGGCGACTATAGATCCTGACCATAAACTACCGGATGTTAACCCCGAAAATAATTCGTTTAGCGGGTTGCCGGTGCCGGCCGGGGTTACCGCTGCCAGCGTAATTAAAACCTATCTTGATGCTATTGGCGGGGTTGATAAGCTGAAAAATATAAAAGACCTGCAGGTTTCGGCGGCGGCAAGCGTTCAGGGCTCCGAAGTGCAAATGCTTTCCAGGTACCGTGTTCCGGGGATGTACTTTCAGCAAATTACAGTTCCATCATATAATAACCTGGCATTAAGCCGTATTTTGGTTAATAACGACAACATCAGTGTGCAACAGATAAATCATGATATGCCTTTGGATGATGTAGCCAAAAAAATACTTAAAGAAAAAAGCAAACCATTTCCCGAACTGGATTATGACAGGTTTGGAAATGCGATGAGACTTGATTCTGCACTGAAAGTAGTAAACAACGATATGGCGTATGAAATTGACATACATATTGCCGACGGGGTAACTATTAAAAACTATTACAGCCAAAAAACCGGCCTCAAAATAAAGCAGGTAATTGATGGCACCTCAAGCTCGGTTACCGAATGGGGAAATTACGAGGGTATAAACGGTGGCGTTAAAATTCCATTTTTAATAAAAACGGTTATCCTTGGCCACCCGGCCGATTTTAAGGTTAAAGAAACGGCGGTAAATAGCAATATGCCGGCGGTGCAGTTTCAATAGTTTTTAGTTAACATTTTATATATTTAGGGCGTTGATATTTAAATATCAACGCCCTTTTTAATTTATATGAAGAAAATTTTACTTGTTTTAGTAATAATAGCTGCATGTGTTACCAATAACCTGTTTGCCCAAACAGATACGGTAATGTTGTATATGCGAGATGTTAACGATGGTTACGATTCCTACGATGCCGGAGCGGGTGAGCCTGCCATGAAAAAGGAAGATGCTACTTTTATTCGGGTACTTTTATCGCCTGCTACTGATGGTGGTTTTTATCGGGTTAACGATTATTATTTAAACGGCAAGCTTAAGTTTTCTGGCGAGTCGTTATCACCAACGTGGCGTACGCAGTTACAGGGCACATGCATCGAATATTTTGAAAACGGTCATAAAAAAGACATTTACCAGTACGACAAAGGTAGGTTAGCCGGGGATGTGATTGAATGTTTTCCCAACGGCCGTGTAAATACAGTTAAAACTGTTGGCGACGGCAATTACGTTAACAGTATTGGACGACCGGTATTAAAGTTAACCCAATGCCTTGATTCGTTAGGTAATGTACTGGCAGATGGAGGCGATGGAAAGTGGGTAGAATACCACGGTGGTAATGTGCCATTTGCCGAAGGAATAGTGAAAAAAGGCGTTGAGGATGGTGAATGGCATGGCAAGCTAAATGATACTGTTAATTATAGCTGTAAATACGATATGGGCCTTTTAAAAGAAGGCAAAAGTATAAGTACCAAAGGTAATGTATATCCTTTTACTCAAATTCAAAGCCTGCCCGAATTCCCGGGAGGACAAGATAAATTGCTCGCTTATCTTGCCCGTTCAGTTGTTTACGCATCTGATGCACGCGACAAAAGAATTCAGGGTAGGGTTATCGTTCAATTTGTTGTTCAAACGGATGGATCACTTGCAGATGTTAAAGTTATCAGAAGTCTTTACCCGAGTTTGGATGAACAGGCGTTAAACTGTATAAAGAAATCGCCTAAATGGAAGCCAGGGTATAAATATGGTATTAAAACAGACGTTCGTTACTCAATGCCTATCAGTTTTGCATTGGAATGATAATCAGAATACATCATCTAAATAACCCCTTACCAACCATTATTCCTAAATCTATGCGTAAAATAATTTACTTAGCTATCCTTACAATGGTATTAGGCATTCATAGTGTGAAAGCCCAGCAGGACACTATTGTATCGTACATGAAAAATACCTATTTGGATTACGATAGGGTAAAAAGTATCCCTGTTAACGATAAAGACAGCGCCGATTTTATTCGCCTTGTAATTACGCCGGATACCTCGGTCGATAAAACTTTATTCCAGGTAAAAGATTATTATTTGACTGGTAAACTTAAAATGATGGGTAATTCAAGTGTATGGACTTCCAATGTTAATTTACAAGGTAGTTGTATCGAATTTTACCCCAATGGACATAAGAAGTTGATATGCAATTACCAGGATGGCCACAGGGAGGGCGCTATTATTGAATCTTATCCAAACGGGAAGGTTTATTTAACAGGGAACTATCAAAATGGCCGATTGAATCTCGTTTCCTGTAATGATTCAACCGGTAAAGTACTGGCCGAAAATGGTAACGGCAAATGGTTAAAGTTTAGGGCCGATGGTAAAACCCTGTACCAGGAAGGTGAGGTGACAAATGGCATTGAAAACGGCGATTGGAAAGGCTATCCAAATGATTCGGTTTATTATGTGTGCCGATACACCAACGGTAAAATGATCTCGGGTATTACCTATGATAAAAAGGGAAATCAGTATAAGTTCACAGGTTTTGAAATGCTTCCCGAATTTAAGGGAGGGGTGGACGCCTTCATGCGTTTTATCGCCCAAAATTTACGTTATCCGGGTGATGCCCGCGACAGTGGTATTCAGGGTAAGGTGATTGTCACTTTTGTAGTGGAGAGAGACGGTACTTTAAACGACATAAAGGTAATTCGGGGCTTAAGTCAAAGTATTGATGAAGAAGCTATACGAGTTGTCAAACTGTCTCCACCATGGCAGCCTGGCATTCAAAACGGTGCCCCGGTACGCGTCCGGTATTCGATACCGATAAATTTTAGCCTGGGTGGCCGTTAATTCAGCCCCAAAACCTTGCTCGTACGCTCGCGTGTGGCAACGCTCAAAGCCTCATCGTTTGATAATGATTGCCCGTAAGATGGGATCATCAGCTTCAGTTTTTCCTGCCATTCGGTAGTTTTGATATGGGTTTTAAAACAACGCTCAATTAAATGTACCATAATTGGCACCGATGTTGACGCGCCCGGCGACGCCCCTAACAGGGCCGATATGCTTCCATCTGCAGATGTTACCACTTCGGTTCCAAATTCCAGTACGCCGGTGTGTTTGGCGTCTTTCTTGATCACTTGTACGCGCTGGCCGGCTATGTCCAGTGTCCAGTCTTCGGCTTTGGCGGTCGGCAGGTATTCCTGCAAGGCCTTAAGCCTGTCGGCAGGCGATTGCAGCACCTGGCTGATCAGGTATTTGGTTAGCGGCCAGTTATCTCGGCCCACGGCCAGTAAAGGCAGTATATTGTTTAGTTTAATTGATCCGAACAGGTCAAGCAACGATCCTTTCTTTAAAAAACGGGTAGAGAAACCTGCGTAAGGGCCAAACAGCAGTTCGCGTTTGCCATCAATCATCCGGGTATCCAGGTGCGGCACCGACATTGGCGGCGAACCTACCGATGCCTTGCCGTAAACTTTAGCTTCGTGGCGTTTGATAACATCGGGGTTGTTACAAACCAGCCATTGCCCGCTTACAGGGAAGCCGCCAAAGCCCTTGCTTTCTTGAATGCCCGATTTTTGCAACAGCGGCAAAGCGCCGCCACCTGCGCCAACAAAAACAAATTTGCTGTTCAGTTTTCTTTTGGCGCCGCTTGTTTTATCTTTTACCGTAACCAGCCAGCTGCCATCTTTATTGCGTTTAAGGTTGCTTACATCGTGGTTAAGGCTTAGGTTAACGCCCGGTTTTTGTTTCAGGTTATCAATTAAGCTGCTGGTAAGGCTGCCAAAGTTAACATCGGTGCCAATATCCATAAATGTGGCGGATACAGCCTCGTTTTCGTCGCGTCCTTCCATTACCAGCGGAATCCATTTTTTAATCTGCGCTTTATCTTCAGAATATTCCATCCCTTTAAAAAAGTGATGTTTGATAAGGGCCTGCTGGCGCTTTTTAAGGTAGTTTACATTGTCTGCGCCCCAAACAAAGCTCATGTGCGGTATCTTACGGATAAAACTTTGCGGCGACGCGATATATTTTTTATCGATGAGATAAGTCCAGAATTCTTTGGTAATCTCAAACTGCTCGGCAATTTTGATGGCTTTTTTTATTTCTACGGTGCCGTCGGGCAGTTCGGGCGTATAATTCAATTCGCAAAAAGCCGAGTGGCCGGTACCCGCGTTATTCATTGGCGCCGAGCTTTCTGAAGCGATAACATCAAGCCGTTCAAAAATTTCGATAGTCAAATCGGGCTGTAATTCTTTAAGCATTACCCCAAGTGTTGCGCTCATAATACCCGCGCCTATTAAAACCACATCAACCGTTGTTCCCGAAACTTTATCGCTGTTAACCATCTTAGTATGATACCCTGTAAAAGGTATTTTGAAATTAATTATACCAGGTATAACCCGGTTTTTGCAAAATTGTTATGCTGATTTAACCCCGGATAGCTGATTGAAGCAGGCGGGAAATAAATTTGACAATTTTAAGGATTTTTTACAGAAAATCTGTCTCTATCTGTCCATTAATTGCAATAAAAACCATGTTTAAATTTAGATAGCCACGTTTTTGAACAAATTACCACAATTGTATTTATAATAAATTAACACAAAATAGATACTGGACTGTATTTATTAAGCCACTATTGTAATTAAGTTATGATCCTTAATAAATTAAATGCCGGTTTTGTTATAGCGCTTGCGCTGATAACCATAAGCGCCTGCAAACAGGAAAAAGCCAGGCCAAAAGCTGTATCAAAAGATATTACCAAAACCACTGTGCAGGTGGCCGGAAAAAAAGATAGCGTTTACAATAACCCCGGCAAAAAATATGGAACGGCTACCGTTAGCGATCCATGCATAAAATGCCTGTTGCAGGTTATACAGGATAGCAAGAGTTTTAAGGCCAATACCGCCGGTTTATCGCCGCAGGATATTAACTATACCGTTAATTGGGTAAAAGCCACCAATCCTGTGTTGCAACCCGATACGAGCGACAAAACCAATGCTGTGCGGGTAGATGTGAAAAGGATAGAAGACGGGGAGGATAAAAAGCTGATTGCCTATATTTATAACAATGTAGATGGTACAATGTACCTCATAAACACCCAAAATAAGCTGGAGCATGCGGTAAGCAGCATTACACCCGAGTTACTGAAAAAGATCAGAAACAGTTGTTATTGGGGAGTAGCATCGGGAAATAAATAGTATCAAGTAGTTAGTATCAAGTAGCAAGATTTTTTTATTTGCAAGGGTACCGGACGGGAGAGTGCCCTTTTCAGCGCGATTTAACCTAAGTACGCAAATTGCCTTTTATAACTAAATCGATAACGAAATTAATAATGTTAATGTCCGATTCTTCATCGGTCGATTTGAATTGGTCAGGGTCGCGGCTTAACAAGGCTTCTGTCAGCACATACCTCTCATCAATAAGGGCTAACTTAACTTTGAAGATGCAGTAGCCGGTCCAGCTTCTGTGCAGGTAAAGCCACGAGTCTTTATAATATACAAACCATCTATCGTCCATATCCTGTGGGCGATGACCTAATATTAACGTGTTATAATCTTCATTGGTCAGTATCTTGTTCAGGATAATTTTTTCGTGTTCAACCGGAAATGGAAATGCTTTCGGATCAAGCCGTATTTCTGGGGGAAGATCAGTTTAAGCATATATTTTAGCGAGCCTGAAGAGGAAAAAGGTAGTATCTCTAACACCTCTTGAAGTAGCCCTGAATGCTTTGATCTTGGCGTTGAATGATTCTGCTGAGGCATTGGTACTTCTGTTGTTAAAGAAGTTCAGGATCGATTCATAATGCGTTTGTACAGACCTTGCCACCGTTTTAAAAGCATCTATTCCCGACTCTTCCACATCGTTATAC
>NZ_JBFUCY010000021.1:0-137991 GCF_056404995.1 Mucilaginibacter sp. P2_A5 | reverse complement strand
GTATAACAACGTAGAAGAGGCAGGAATTGATGCTTTTAGAACCGTAGCAAGGTCTGTTCAAACTCATTATGAATCTATCTTAAACTTCTTCGATAACAGAAGTACTAACGCTTCGGCAGAATCTTTCAATGCTAAGGTCAAAGCTTTTAGAGCCACTTTAAGAGGCGTTAGAGATACTGCTTTCTTCCTATTCAGACTTGCTAAAATATATGCCTGACTTTTTTATCCCCCAACTTTTCGGACTGATCCGTGAAAAGCCCACAGCGCGGGCGGGCCGGTGCGGCAATGGCAAAGCGAGGATTTGTCGAGTAGGCAAGGGCATTTCAGCCCAAGCCTCTCACAGAACCGTACGTGATGGTCTCCCATCATACGGCTCCTGTCATACACATGAATTATTAGAAGAAAGACCAGTGATAGAACAGGTTTGGATAGCTTATTTTCAGCGTTCCTATCCACCGATATGCCCTGCTGTAATGTCCCTTAAGTCGCTTATACTTCTTCAAAGCCCATTTGGCAAGGCGAAAGCCTAAGTGCATAGCAATACGTCCCAAACTAATCAGGTTTACCTTTCCATAATATTGAAAGATACCCCTCATTTGAACGTTCACTTCTGCTGCTATATCATGCAAGCTGAGGTCCCGACGATGCCAGTCCACTTGCTGCCAGCTTTGCATAATCCGGCTTTCCGATTTTCGACTAATCGCTGGATAATAGGCCAGATACCGACTTTCGCTGCCGCAAGGCTCCAGCCTTGTTGCCCGCTGATAGGTAAACGCTATGCTAAGTAATAAATATGCGAATCCCGGATGTAAGTTTCGTCCGGGATTTTGTATTTTTAAACAGAGTAAAGAGCAATACAAGAGCTTTAAGGCTAACAACAAACATTGTTGATTATCCTAAAGGCATGGCGTATACTTAGCATGTGGGCGCACAAGCCAGGAGGCTTGCGGCAGCGGGGGGATAGCAAACGCCATTAAACCAATGCAATAAAAAAATGAAAAACACTATCTCATTATTACTCGTTTTATTCACAGCAGGAACTATAACAAGTGCCTTAACTAAAACAGACAGTCTTAATAGAAAAGACTATCAAAAAATTCTCGCCAGTTTGTTGCGAAATGATGATAAAACATTTGATCTTAAAACAATTAAATATGTTATTCCAACAACACAAGAAGAAGCAATAATTTTCTATTCTTTTGACGATAAAGAGGAGACTTCTAAATCTCTTCGAAGCTTGCTAAAAAAAATAGAAAGCCTATCAATTAATGAAAACAGAGAAATTTTTATTAAATATTTGTATTTATCGGAATTTGTAGATGGCTATTTTGCGGAGGACTATTTTGATAGTATTGAAAAAATAGCCTTGAAAAAAAGAACATATTTCTGCAAAATATTAACTTCGGTAGACAAAAGAAAAACGAAAAGGCTTAATATCATAAAAGCACACTATTGTCATTAGTGATGCCACAGCCACTTGTTGTCAGTAGTCTACCGCCCCAGCTACCGCAAGCACTTTTCGCTACCGCAAGCCTCCAGCCTGGTGGCCCGCTGATAGGTAAACGCTATGCTAAGTAATAAATATGCCAATCCCGGGTGCACGTTTCATCCGGGATTTTGTATTTTTAAACGGAGTAAAAGAGTAATACAAGAGCTTCAAGATTAATAACAAACATTGTTGATTATCTTTAAGGCAGGGTGTATACTTAGCATGCGGGCGTATAATCAGAAGGCTTGCGGTAGCTGGTGAACAACTCAAAGTCCCAAAAAAAGGCGCATGGGCGATAATAAAAAGACATGGCATACATTGAAAAAATAATCGAACATTATCAGAAAAATTGGCAGCGCAAGTATAGAATAAGGAAATGGAATAAGGGTCCGATGAATGCGCTAGACTCGGAATTTTGTATTTTAGAATATGAGCCAAATTTGCAAAGAAAAATGTGGACATATGCAACTTGCGGCATGTCATCACCGACAGATGAAAATCCGATAGAATTACATTTATTTTCATCCATCCAAGATGACAGTCTAATTGAATTGTTGACGACTGTAGCTTATTACAATAAGACAGAGACAAAGCTTGGCCTTAATCACACAGTCAATTTTGGAAAAGCTTGGCAGTCAAATTCTGAATGTTCCTATGGATTAATTTCATTGCCATATCTGGACAGAGTTGCTTTAGAAATATTAAATACGAATCAAAGTAAACAATTTATTCATTTTTATTGGCTTATACCAATAACGAAAGAGGAACTTAAATATAAAAAAAGGAAGGGTGTTGAATTACTTGAAGAAAAATTTGACGATCCTAAATTTGATTATTTGGATACAAATCGCGATAGCGTGGTGTAAGTCTCTGCTGGCAGCATGCGTGCTGCGTATGCCCATCTACCGCAAGTTTTTGTCGCTACAGCAAGGCTCCAGCCTTGTGGCCCGCTGATAGGTAAACGTCATGCTAAGTAATGAATATGCCAATCCCGGGTGCACGTTTCATCCGGGATTTTGTATTTTTAAACGGAGTAAAGAGCAATACAAGGGCTTTAAGGTTAATAACAAACATTGTTGATTATCCTTAAGGCATGGTGTATACTTAGCATGCGGGCGCACAACAGTACCTTGCGGCAGCGGGGGCTAAATTTTTAAATGGTGCTAAAGTAATTGGGAATGCTGAAAATTGGGCTGGGGGACTTATTGTTGTAGGTAAGGCAACCCGGCGATTGGGCATGTTGTGGGGTAATCAAAATTGTAAAAAAATGTTAAAATACTTTGATTATATTTTTTATCGGATTTATGTTTTTTACAAAAATAAAAAAGACCCTAATCCAATTATGATGACACTCAATTTTATCGGAGTTGTACAAATTGTTATGTTATTAGTGTTGGTTGTTTTTGTACAAAAATTTACTTCTCTTTCACTTTCGGTAATCGAAAAAAGATATTATTGGGTTGGTATTTTTGTATTAGGCGTTGGCATTTACTCATTAAATGCTGTAAGATACATGCATAAAAAATATTATTTAGATTTAGTAAAAATTAACTCAAGTCATCCATTAAATGAAAAAGTAAAGAATTGGGTAATATTTATGCAACCGATTATTTTATTGCTATTAATGTTTTTAGTTTTAAAAATAGCTAGCTGATTAGAGTACAGGTGTTGCCAATCTTTCGCTGCCTCCAGCCTTGTGGCCCGCTGATAGGTAAACGCCATGCTAAATAATAAACATATAACCCCCGGATATTTAATTTCATCCGAGAGTTTTAGTATCCCCGCAGTTCGCGTTAAGGATTGTAGTGAAAAGCCCACAGCGCGGGCAGGCCGGGGCGGCAAAGGCAAAGCGAGGACTTGTAACGGAAAGCCTGACCGCCGTTGCTACCAGCGAGGGGAACGCTCTGGTAATTCAAAAGTCAAAAATCAAAATTCAAAAGTTGGAAGTATTGCCGGAGGTGTTTTCCGGGCAATGCCAGTTGCAAACTCCATACATTGATCCACTGTTGCGGTTTTTGTTTCGGCTTGCAAAATATGACAATTGGTAATTTATTGATTATTAGGTATATGTAATTTTTTGCTGTTTCACCTGTTGCGAACGCAACACTTTGGGCTATGCTGATTTTATGATATCCGCCCTCCGGATTCTACTGAAACGTATTCCCCATCTGGAACATCGGCAGGTACATGGCAATCATGATTACCCCCACCAGGAAGCCCACTACGATGATAAAAAGGGGTTCCATGATACTGCTGAGGGAGGCTGTCTGGTATTCTACTTCCTCTGCGTACTGCTCGGCTATCTTGGCAAAAAAATAATCCAGCTTGTTGGATTCTTCCCCAATCCTTACCAACTGGATCATTTTTGACGGGTATATTTTGAATTGCTGCAGGCTCTGGTGCAACGATTTACCGTTCATGATATCATCTTCCACCTTTTGCAGGGATGATTCAATGGGGTACCAGCCTACCATCTGCCTGCTCAGCGCAATAGCTCTCAACAGCGGCACATGCGAACCTGTAAGCAAGCGCATGGAATTACAAAACCGTCCTAAATATATTTTTTTTACCAGGTTGCCGGCCACGGGCACCTTCAACACAAAGCCCGACGAGATTTTGCGGTAGCTTATTGTTTTGCGTACACGGAAAAGGAAGATGACGATAGCTGTAATCAACAGGAAAACCGGAACGAAATAGGTTTCCAGTCCTTTGGAAATGGTTATTACCAGCTCTGTGATCCATGGTAGCTGCCCGCCAAAACGTTTCAGTACATCTGCAAACATGGGCACCACTACTTTCAGCATAAAATACACCGCGCCGAATGAAGACAGCAATACCATACAGGGGTAGGAGAGTGTTGATACAATTTTGCGCCTTTGCTTGATTCGGCCCTGGTAGTACTTAGCCAGATCCTGCAACACAATGGCCAGCTGGCCCGTTTCTTCGCCAATTTGGATACTGTATACCTCGTACAATGAAAACCTACCCGATTTTTCAAGGGCTTTGGAAAGGGCGATACCATTATTCAATACACTATCTTGTATGGCTGCAAACAGTTTTTTGTCGCTTTCTTTTTCCTGTTCGGCGGTTACCAGCTCCAGGCTGGTTTTTAAATTGATCCCGGCCAACAGGAGTGAGCTTAGTTCAAGGTACAGGTATTCCTTTTTTTTATCGTTGAGTTCCTTGCCCCCGAAGCTAATATCCCTGTTTAAAAATGCAAGTATACCCCCTTCTCCGGCAGGTTTTCCGGGTTTGGGCGCTTTCTTTTTTTCGTATTGGCTCAGGTCAATTGCCGGCATGGGTATCCTGTTTAAAAAGGTCAGCAGAACTATATTGTTTATAATAATGAAAAGTCATTTTCTCGTTATGCAATGATAAATCAAATTCCAGTTCGTCAATCCTGTTATCCTCCGCTTCTCCTGTTATTCCTGCGAGATGTTGCTCAAAATACATATTTACGCTGGTTGTTTTTACTTTAAAAGTATCTGTGATACCATTTTTACGAACAAGGTAATTACTGTTAAAGATATAGTTTGTGCTGTCATTGCTATTTTTCAAAAATAAGCCTGAATCAGTTTTAGTGATCAGGTTTGCCTTGCGGAAGTCCCGGTTGAGCAGGAAGTCGAGCTGTGCCATATCAGCCGACTCGCTGTTTTTGAACAGGAATGCATGATATGAATTGCTCACCACGGCAAATGCCACGTAAACAATGGCGATTAATATCCCCGACACCAACAGCGCAATGGTTACTTCCATAATGGTGAATGCCTTTAATTTATGGTTTAGCATCTTTACTGATCATTATTTCGGCAATCTTTGTTATTTCCTGTTGGTTTTCGTCATAGGCGGTCAAATACAGTTCGCTTAAGCCCGGCTCGTTTTCAACAGGTTTAATGATGGGTATAATCCTGAAGCCATCCTGGTTAAATGGTTCCTGGGGCAATTGCAGCGACTGGTTTGTCTTTAAAAGAATATTTCGGAGCACTGCTGTCGCCCGTATTTTTTTTGTAGAGATTGCCTGCTGCGTTACATTGGCAAATATCATCATAGCCATGCCAAATACTACTACGATGATTACAAGAGCTATTACCACTTCTGTAATGGTAGCAGCCTCCAGCATGCCTTTTTTTGTTATTTTATCTCCAGCCATTGTAGTATTTTTTTTTCGGTTGAAGCTACGGGGATAAGATCGCTGGTCAGGTAATATCGCGATAAGCCAGGGGCATCTATTTTCAGGTTGATCAGGTAGTTTTCGTACCGGGTAAATGCTGTTTGGTACATAAAACGCGCGGTGAAAACGCTTCCTTTAACCATTGCGCTGTCTTTAGTCGAAAAAACATGTTGTGCGTAAATCTGTCCGCTTATCTGGGCCCCTTTGCCCACACTGATGGTTGCAGGCAGGGCCGAGGCCTCTTTTTCATAAGTAAATATTACGCCGCTAACCCTGGAGTTTTGGCCGACATTAATTTGTGGCGGGAATCCTACCACGGGCGATTTGTAACGGAGCAGGCCCAGGCACGAAGGATATTCCAGCCGGCAATTTCTTTCGATACTAATCGAATCT
The DNA here is from genome assembly GCF_056404995.1 of Mucilaginibacter sp. P2_A5. Taxonomy (NCBI): domain Bacteria; kingdom Pseudomonadati; phylum Bacteroidota; class Sphingobacteriia; order Sphingobacteriales; family Sphingobacteriaceae; genus Mucilaginibacter; species Mucilaginibacter sp. P2_A5. The sequence continues at coordinate 131,938 of NZ_JBFUCY010000021.1, read as the reverse complement.
GAAGCGAAGAGCTGACAGTTCCCATGGAAACCACTTTTAACAACGATGGCCTTTGCAAACACCAGCACATCATTCAATGTAGCGGTACTATCTATCGTAAGCAACGTATCTGCATACAGGATAATATTGCCCGACAGCCTGGTGTTTTTTAAAATATAGGGGTTATTGCCAAGGTTAACTACCTCGGTTGGGCAGCGAAACGAACGGTGCGGTGTGTCTGTTTTCCAATTTGTATTGACCGGGCCCCTTTGCATATTAAACAATTCATCAAGCACCTTCAGGCGGCTTTCGTTCAGTGGCGGCAGGTTGCGTTGACTGTCTTGTATCTTCCCAACAACCAGCCTTTTGTCTCCTTCATAGGCTTTGTTGTCTACATATGCAGCTTTCACCCCGGCTTTTGGCAGGTAAGCATCGCCTAAGATGGCCGTTTTGCCACTTACCGATACAGGCCTGTCTTCGTCGATCAGATAGATTGCTGCCCATTTGGATGAATCGATTCCGAAAGCTGTAGAAAATATTTTTATTAAGGTGTCTTGTTGTTTGAATGCCTCTACAACGCCAATATCATAGATGCCCCAACGGATATTTTTGAGATGTACAGAATCGTCGCCATTATTGAATAAGCTCAATGTTTTCCCTTGTAAGTAAGCGGTGTCTTTAGTACGCAGTAATATATGTACACCCGAAGAAAGGTTATCCTGCAAGCGGTCGAACCGGGATTTTACCAGGTATTGCCCCCGGAAAAAATAAGCGGTCAGCACCAGGGCCGAACAGATCAGGGCAATTACCAGGCTGATAATAATAACAATATAGAGCGCCGAGCCTTTAAGCATGGCCTTTGCCCTGCCTGGGCTTCTTTTTAAAAATATTGATCTTGTTGAAAAATGACCTGGGCTTACCATTCAAGGCTTTGCCATTGCTGTAATAAACTGTCCTTGTCGAATCGGGTCCCTCGTGAAAAACGACAGGGCCATTTAATTCATTAAAACGATACTCGCCGCTTTCTTTCAGCCTGCCATCCTGGTTAAAAAAGCTGAAGGCGCCAGAACGTATGCCATTCCGCCAGTTCACAACCTGTATCAGCGTACCGCGCTCGTCCCAGTCCTTCCAGGTACCATCCTTTAAGCCTTTTTTAAAAGTGCCTTGTGTCCGTGGATTATGGTTCAGGTACGTTTCAGTATAGGTGCCGTTTAATAGCCGGCCGCTGTAGCCACCCTGAAGAACATGCACCTTATTGGTTGCATACCAGTAATAAGTCAGCTCGCTTTGCGGCTCCGGATTGGAATTAACGGGTATGATTTCTGCTAATATTGTTCTGTCGGTATCGGCGATCCTTATCTTATGCAAGCCATAATCTGGCATTTTTTGCCCAAATGCACCGCTGTAAACCAATAGAAAAAGGAATGTGTAAATAAGCTTCATTTAATTTGCAGGTTGGATATGAATATATTTGGTTTTGCCTTCATGCTTCACCAACACGGAATCTTTCATGTTCCGAAGCAGTTTGAACTGTCCCACGGTTTCGCCCTCACTCATCATAGCCTCCTGGCCGTTGACTTTCATAAAAGCGATTAGTTTTTTAGAATTGGGATTTTTGATATATCCTGAATACCGGATGATATCCCAGTTAAAAGGCGGCGTCACGTTCATTCTCGATATTCCGGACGTTGACCGGTTTCTGACTGAAGGTTTTGCGGTATCTTTTTTCGCCGCCAGTCCAAAAGGATCTCTGTAATTCAACTGGAGATGGCCAGTGTCTTTGGCCACAGTATAATCGTTAAAAATTTCTTTGGGCGTTGGTGGAGGTGTCAAAGCATCGTCGGCCCCACCGCTGTAAGCCATTATGATCCGATAAATTATCAATCCCCACACAGTGCAAACCACAAGGATCAGCCCAATCGTTAACACTTTGTTTTTTTTAATCATCACATTCCGTTTAAAACAATACAAAGTTCCTCAATCCGCTGGCTTTGCCTTCCTTTCCCGAAGCATTTAAGGCGCTTACTTTCCAATATATTTTCTCGCCGGTAACGCCAAGATTAAAGCTGTATCCGGTGGAATTAACTGTCATTGGGAAATTGTTACTATATAAAGTGGTTGAATCACTTTTAAATACATATAATTTATAACCCGGTACACCTGTAACAGAATTCCAGCTCAGTTGAACCGGCAAACTGACAGAACTTTCGTTCGCAGGCGATACCAGGCTTACCTGGCCGGGCAGCGGCAATTGATAGGTGACATAATTAACAGCCGACCATTTGGATTGCTCGGTTTCATTTTCTGCCCTTACCCGCCAGCTATATACCTGGTCTTTAGGAAAAGTAAAATTGATTTGAAGCCCGGGCACAACCTGGTTATAAACCAGTACGTTTTCATTTGTAAAGTTATTGGTGTCAATTTCTACCTGGTATTTGGTGGCGCCGTAAAGGCTGTTCCACTTAAAGCTGGCCGTATTCTGGCTGCTCACGGTGTTATTGGCCGGGGAGGATAGCGTTACCGTTTGACTAATTAGTGAAGACTGCTCAACAACAAAGCTCCTGGCCGCCGAATAATCAGTCTGCGAACTGCCGTTTTCCGCTCTTACCCGCCATTGATAGTTGCCTGGTTCCAGCGTCGAGGTAAATTTATTGTCCTTAACAAGTGTGTCCAATATCAGGCTACCAACGGAGTCAAAACCGGGTGTAACCACTTGCAACCGGTATGCCAATGCGTCTTCCACACCGTCCCACCAAAAGTTTATTGTGTATTTAGTGCTCTGGTACTGGTCTGCAGGAGCTTCAAGCGTCACCTGCCTTTTGGCAATTGAAGGTTCTATGAACTCTTTACATGACGAAAGCAGTTCGTTTAAAGCCAAAAAGACAGGGAAAATGTAAAATAAGTGTTTAAGTTTCATTCCCGACTAATTTAGGAATAAGTATTAATTGTATGAAAACAATATAAGCGTTCTTTTTACTTTCCACCGTTATCTCAAACCCTATAATTGCCGGATTGCTTAAATTATCACATAAAATCAGGTTTAATTTATATTTTACAGCCTACAACAAAAAGGAAACATGGCATCAGGTTTTTTTGCGATTTTGGACGATATAGGTGCTTTGATGGATGATGTAGCGGTGACCGCTAAAGTAGCGGCGCGCAAAACTACAGGCATATTGGGCGACGATTTAGCAGTGAATGCCGAAAAAGCTACAGGTTTTTTATCGTCGCGTGAATTGCCCGTGCTATGGGCTATTACAAAAGGCTCGTTAGTTAATAAGCTTATCATTGTTCCCGTTGCTTTATTATTAAATGTGTTTTTCCCGGTGGCTGTTAAAATCTCCCTGGTTTTAGGAGGCTTCTACCTGGCTTATGAAGGAGTTGAAAAAATAATTGAATACCTTTTTCATCGTTCAAAAGCGGCACACCAGGTAATTAAAGAAAGTGAACAAAACGATGCCAATGCCGAAAAAACAAAAGTTAAATCGGCTATCACAACCGACTTTATTCTGTCTATCGAGATTGTAATTATTGCGCTGGGCTCTGTAGCAGAAAAGGGCCTGGCGATACAGGTTATAACCGTTTCGGTGGTTGCGTTCCTGGCAACAATAGGCGTTTACGGCATAGTTGCAATTATTGTCAGGATGGATGATGCCGGCTATAAATTGATTAAGTACTCTCAAAACAAAGGGTTCTTTTCGGTCGTGGGTGTTTTACTGGTTAAATCGCTACCGGTTATTATCAAGCTATTAAGCGTTGTTGGAACAATTGCTTTGGTGTTGGTTTCTGGTGGAATTTTCGCTCACAATATCGAATATCTTCATCATTTACTGCCCAACCTGCCATCAATGATCAGGGAGCTCATGATAGGATTGGTTGCCGGCCTGATTACGGTAGCAATGCTTACAGGCGGCCAAAAGATATTGTCATTTTTCAAGAAATAACCCCGTAAATCAAGTGATAATGGCGTTTGTGTTTTTATAAAATAATCATTCCGGGTATAAAGTAGGTTACAGCGCAGGCAACAACATCAAACCAGGTAAACAAACGGCGCAGATATCATTAAATGCCTGAAGGTTTTTGCCAAAAATAAACCGGGTTACCCGTAGGGTATTTAACCGAGCCGCTGGTTGCTTTTTTAACCTGGCTGCTGTTATAGTTACCAGGATAAAGGTTAATGTATTCGCTGGTCGGTTTGCCTTCCTTATAGGTTTCCAAATCCCACTCGCTTTTAACCGGGCATTGCAGCCAGTAAAGATTTTTAGACATATAATATCCAAGATAATAATCTTTGGTTTGCTTGTTTTGGTTATTCCAGTTGGCGTCATCGTTTAAAACAAGATCATCGGTGCCGTTTTTAATGAGCATGGCCCTAACCTCTTCAATATTGAGCAAGTTGCCTTTGGTATCGCTTACATAAGCATTAAAGGTAGGGTCCATCCATACCCATTTGTTCAGCGTGTTTGACCATACCACAGTTATCACATGGCAATCGTTATCGGCTGTATCCTTAGGCATGCAGGTAACCATGCGGGCCTTAAAACCTTCGGCCTGGTAAGCATCCTTTAATATGGTGGCCATCATACGGCAGTTAACACCACGGTTTTCTTTTTTGCAAACCTCAATTAAATCTATCGCGTTTTTTGATGCCGGGTTGTTGGAGCCACCATCGTGCTTTACGGCATTGTGCACCCAGTGAAGCAGGTTTTTAAACTTGCTGATCTCGTCTTTATTTCCGCTGATGGAATCTAAATTATACTTGTTTTTAAAGTTAAGCAGTTCGGGTGCGGTTGCCGGCTGATAACTGAATGTGGGGAGGTTTTTACTTAGCTCCTGATTATAGTCCCCCGATCTTTGTAGCACATAGGTCATGTCGCCGCGTTCGCGCAGGGTTTGCAGTGCGGCTTTAAAGCGCTTATCCCCATGCAGGCTTTCCAGGTCGGTATCAACTTTGGTGTTCGAATAATTGGCATAGCCAAGGGTTACGCATTTTTCAAGCGCGGTAAGCGCTGCTTCTTTTTTGCCCTGTAAGTTTAAATAACAGGCCAGGTTGTAATACATCCCTGGGTTCCAGCCTTTAAAGTTTTGAACTATAACACGTGAGGCGTGCTCATATTTATTTATCCATTCGGCGCATAAATTGCCGGCTATAATATATTCTTTCTTGTCGGTTGCGGCACGGCGTTCATTTTCAAGTTTGGTAGTATAGTTTTTGAATTCGGCAACTTCTGCGGGTGATTGCTGCTGTGCCCCGGCAAAAAGAGTGGTGGCAATAAAAAGTACAGATAATAATAGTTGTTTCATGGCGTAGGTTTTCTTACAAGATGCTTCGTCGGGATAAAATGTTGCAGCAATTTAAAAATACTTTTGATGCCCCGGAAATAATGATTCGTATTAATTTATCTATTATGCCCTATTTAATGCCGGCCGCCAGGGGCAAAGATGGTTTGTCAGGTGGGCGCTTATTTGCAGGTGCTTCTTTGGTTATTCACAGGAACCTGTCACTTTTTACTAAAGCTTTTTATCACAGATATGATAATCCTGCGAAATCGTTATATTTGTGTTGAGGTAAAAATTGGATAAAGTAAAAGTTTTAGAAAGGTATCTTCCGCCCGATGCTGCTCCGCTCATTGGTCGCTGGATTGACTACTTTAAATGCGAGTTTAAAATTTCGCGCAACCGCGGTACCAAATTTGGCGATTACCGTTCGCCTTATGCAGGGAAAGGTCACCGCATCTCTGTGAATTATGATCTTAACCCGTACGCTTTTTTGGTTACCACCGTACATGAATTTGCCCATCTGCATACCTGGAATGAGCATAAGCAAAAAGCCCGGCCACATGGTACCGAGTGGAAAAATAATTTTAAACGGATGATGCAGCCTTTTTTTGAAAAGGACATTTTTCCGCCCGATGTTAAACACGCAATTGTGAGTTACCTGGATAACCCGGCGGCTTCAAGCTGTTCGGATTTGAACCTGTACCGTTCCCTGCGCAAATACGATGCGCCAAAAGAAGCGATGCTGACAGTTGAAAAAGTTCCCTTTAAAGCCTTGTTCAAAATAAAAGGCGACCGTGTTTTTAGAAAGGAAGAGCAATTACGCAAGCGGTTTAAATGCGTAGAGATAAAAACCAAACGGGTTTATTTGTTTAGCCCCGTGGCCGAGGTGGAATTGGTAGAAGATTGAAAATTAAAAGAAAAGGGAGAAGAAGCACGGCTTCTTCCCCCTTTTCTTGAGACGACACTTTTTAGTCGTACCCTTTATCAGGGCTGCCTTATATTATTTGCTTGCGCTCCAGCCGTCGCTCCAGCCTGTACCGCCTGCAGCTTTTGAACTTTTTACCAACTCATCATATTTTAGCTTTTGTGCAGGGGTTAAAACAGCCTTGATTTTTTTTATTGTTGCCGTGCGCAGCGGCTCAATAGCAACCAGCATCTTGGTGTTATCACCTTTGGTTTCAGTTTTAATTTTGTCAAACTTTGCCGACGATTCTGTATAGATAGCAGCAACTTTTTTGCATTGCGGATCAGTAAGTTTTAACTTTTTTTGCAGTTCCATCGCTTTTTCTTCCGGCTTGCTGCCGGCTGCGGTTTGGGCAAAGCTTGCTGTTGTTAATCCAATAAACAGGCAGCATAATAAAAGTAATTTTTTCATCTTTTAGGTTTGATTAAGATTGTTCGTTATTTTATTTAAATGTAGTTGGTTTTATTCAAAAACAAATAAGCTGCCAACACATTTATCAAACAAACTTACAAGTTAATTTGTTTTTGCCGCCATAGGCATACACATTGTCATATCCTGTTTGTCAATAAAAGTTAATTTAGCCAATTGTGTTACTTTATATTGATCAACGCCTTCGGTTATCCTCAAAAACTGGTTTGGCGTTACATTTGTAAAATGCTGAACAGCACCGCTGCCAGCCCACTTTATTTCAATATCGTCAATTACTTTAGCCTGCCCTATGCCAATTTCCTGTCGTAACGGCGATGATCCAAAGCTTCCGCCGGAGTTTACGTCTTTATAAACACTTCGTTTTACGCCATTTTCGGTAAATGTTAGTTTAATGTGGCTCCCTATAGCTACCTTATTGGCTTTTACGCCATCAAGCTTTAAGCTTATCCAATTATTGTTGTTATTACGCGGGTTAAGGTATAACGAGCTGGTGTACGAATCGCCGATGTAGGCGCCGCCCATTTGGGCAAATATATCCTGGTTGCCGGTATTCCTTAAATCGGCAAAGGCAATACCATGCCCCTTTTGCAGGTTGCCCAGTCGAGACGACGTGGTGATGTCAATAAATTTTTTCCCGCCATCATTTCTGAACATTTTATTAGGCACCAACGACCTGAAATCGGGATTACCTGTTCCAAAATACATATCCAGGTAGCCATCATTATCAATATCACCAAAGTTGCCCCCCATGCTGTACACCACCTTATCTAAACCAACCTCGCTGGTTACATTGGTAAAAGTACCATTGTGGTTGTTGTGGTATAAAAACACGTTCCCGGCATCCGGCACGGCTTTACCTAAAGCTGCCGCGGCGCTGTAATAAGCCAGCGGGCGGTTAAAGTTATAATCGCTCACCAGTACGTCCTGCCAGCCATCATTGTCATAATCATAAAACCAGGTAGTAAAAGTCCGTTCTTTATTTTGAGCAAAACCGGCTTTTTGAGTTACGTCTTCAAAATCAATCTTGCCGCCTTTAATGCCTTTGTTCCTGAGCAGGTACTTGGCGCCGGTCATGGTGGAAATAAAGATATCCGGGTAACCATCGTTATCATAATCGGCAGATGTAACGCCCTTTACAAATGATACAACATCGCAGTGCGCTTCTTTGGTAACATTGGTAAATGTACCATCGTGGTTATTAATGTACAGCATACATGTTGATGAATTGCCGTCCATATCCTGTGTTGATGTCTCGGTTCCAACAAAAACATCCAGCCATCCGTCGTTATTAAAATCGGCCCAGGTGGCTGTTTGCGTTGGATGGTAATATAACAGACCGCTTGGTATGGTTACATCAGTAAAAGTACCATCGCCATTGTTACGCAGCAATGAGCTGGGCTGGTTACCATAGCCTTTGGTGAGCCAGGCGCCCCTTAATACAAAAAGATCGATATTGCCGTCGTTATTATAATCTGTTTGCTGAATATTAAGTCCGCCGGTTATTCCTTTAAGCCCGCTGTATTCGGTTCGATCGGTAAATGTGCCATCCTTGTTGTTTTCAAAATAATGCATCGGGTCGCTCAAATCCCAGGCCGATGTGATGATATCAAGATAGCCATCGTTGTTAAAATCGTCAACGGCAACCCCGCCGGCCCGGCCATTAACATTAAGGCCAAGGCTTTTAGCAATATCTTTAAATGGCTTTTGTCCGGCTACGCTATCGGCATTCAAACCAGGGATCAAAACATCTTTTGGCACCTTTTTAGGGTATTCGCCCAGTGTCATGTAAGCTATGTTGAGCAGCCACCTTGATTCCATATCATCGGGATGTACCCTTAAAATGGTTTTATAAATTTGAATGGCTTTTCTTGATCCGGTTTGCAGTTTATGTACACCATCATCTTTGATCGGAAAAATGCACGACGAGCCAGTGTGGTTAAGCATGCAATTGCTGCGTTCGCCCAGGCGCATATAGGCAATACCCGCCTCGGACAAGAGCCTGTCTGATGGCATAAATTCCAGTCTGTCTATTATTTTTTCATAAATACTTACAGATTTTTCTTCCTGTCCCGCCATAAGCAATAGCGATGCCTGGGCCGACAACAGGTAGGAGTCCTGGTCATTAGGCGGTATTTTAACCAACGAATCGCAGTAGGCAATTTTTACCTCGGGGTTAAACGGGTTTGCCATGTTGGTGTTTTTTTTATTCAATTGGTCAAGCATCTCTATCATTTCCTGGTGCGATGATTTGGGGCTGGATGCTATTATGGTAAAGCCTATTGCTACAATGAGCGTTAGGGCTGCGGCTATTTTTATTTTCATTTTGGGCTGATGTGATGTTGTCTAAAAGTGGTATTGTTTTAAACACTTGCTTTTTAAATAAATTAAAGTGTTAATGCAAGCTGGTAAAGTTGGGCGGGGCAAAGCCAGAGCCAAACAGGTTGCCAATCCGGCTAATAAACTATCAACTATGCATTTAGAGTGTTGTGTAAAAAATCGAAATGTTTTATCATGTCATTGCGAGCGATAGCGTGGCAATCTCGTCGCAAGCACAGCGGATTTTGCATCGTTCGCGATTGCTTCGTTCCTCGCAATGACATAATTTTTTTGTCATTTCCAGTTCGGAGCCCCCGGGATTTACAACTCAGCACAGGCAAATACACCTGAAAACACAACATTAAATATTAGTTGATAGTATCCTTAACGGATTAGGCAATAAGAAAATTAGCAGGAAACTTTAGGCGGCTGCTCGGGAATATCCTGGTGAAAATGCACCGGCTGCTGTACAGGATGTACAATATTTTTTTGAAGATATTTTATAGGGCAACAAAACACAATATTTGCAAAGGTTAAACTAACGTTATCCTGCATAATGATTTTGCCATACGGCACATGGTCTTTTTGCGGCACCGGGATATCTTTAACACCCTTGGCATTCAGTACATTTTTATCAACCGGGCGCGTAGTTTCGTAATTAGGAATGCACATGAGGTGTATAGCAGTCCGGGTTACCTTCATTTTTACGTAATTGTAATTGGTATTACCAAACTGTATTTGTCCGGCTATGTTTTCAAACCGTTTCCAATCATGAATATTGGGTAAATTAACAGGTATAGCTATTTCGGTCAGGTCTTTAACATCATATAAACCTTTGCTCACCTGCTGGTTGTAGAACTTATTGGTTTTATAAACCAGATATTGATGCAATGCCAATTGCCCGCCGATATTTAGCAGGTGAATACTTAGCAATAAAAAGGCAACAATCTTTTTCAATCTGATTTATAGGTATAAAGATATCTAAAGGTGCGACTTATAAATATGTTTTCAAAATTTATTTATAACTATAAGTAAATATTAATATCTATTGATTGAAAAGGGGTGTTGAAATTAACCCTGATTGTCAGCTGAAAACAGTAAATATTGATTATACGCCTGGTTTTCCATATTGATCATATGTACGCACCGATGAATAACTTTTAATTGCCGGCCTATGTAACTACGCCAGATCTGCATGTGTTCTGCAAAAGCTGCTTTATAATAGCCTACAGGTCTTTCTTCGTGAAATTTTCAACCAAAGGGTTAGGGTAATTATCGCTTTGATCTTCGGCTACGTTATCCAGGCATTTAAAATCCTTTTCAACCAACAGGTACATTTGGGGGCTGTTATTCTCATAGCCAACGCGGTCGGTACTTGTCCATTCAAGCGCCAGGGCGGCGGGCATATATAAGGTAATGGTGTTGTTGGCAAAATCTGCCGTTAAATACTCGCAGATAGTGCGTTGTAGGGCATATTTGAATACCTGGGAACCAAAATTGGTTGTTTCTTCCAGGTAGCCGTCCCGGTCAAAGTTCGCTATGTCGGTTTTGGTGAGGCGATAGCGTAACGAGTTGCCTTTTATCCTGATTTTCATAACTGTTTAATTGTTAACGTCAACTACATCACCTATGATAATAATAGCCGGATAGGTAAGCTGTTGCGCTGCAGCCATAGCCGCCAGGTTTTTAACTTGCCCCCGTGCTGATTTTTGATGCGGAAGCGATGCATGCTGTATGATAGCTGCGGGTGTATCCCCTTTGTCCGCTGTAGTATAGGCAAGGGCAATTTCGGCCAGTTTTTTCATGCCCATATATATAACTACTGTTGCATTGCTTTGCATAGCGCAGGCCAGGTCGGCAGATAAGCTGCCATCTTTTTTGGTTCCTGTAACCATCCAAACACTTTCGCTCACCAGGCGGTGGGTTAAAGGAATATCCTGAAGGCCCGATGCCTGCATGCTGGTAACACCTGGTATGTACTGTGTAGTTATGCCATGTTGCCGGGCGTAAATTATTTCTTCAAAGCCGCGGCCAAATATAAACGGATCGCCACCCTTTAGCCTTACCACATTGCCTTTGGTAAAGGCGTAATGCTTTATCAGCTCATGAATGGTTTCTTGCGGGGTGTAATCGCCATAGGGTTGTTTGCCTACATATACCTTTTCGCAATCATCTCTGCAAATATCCAGCAGTTCTTTATTGGCCAGGTTGTCATATAATACCACATTTGCCTGTTGTAATACCTTATATCCCTTCATTGTTATCAATTCCGGGTCTCCGGGACCTGCTCCAAGTACAAAAAGAACCGGATTTTCAATTATTTTTTGCATATTTTGAAATTTTGCATCAAAAAACAGGTTTTTAGGCCATTTTATTTTGATGATTTTGTTAAAACGTTAAAATCATTATTTACAATCAACATAAATAATGACTTAAATTATATCATTAGCACTAAATTAACAATTAAAACATCAATAAACATGATTTATTTAATAAAAAACTTGAAAAAAATTTTTATTTGCCATTTTTTTGAGTTATAATTGTGATGTAAATGAAATCAGGGTCGTATTTGATTCATTTAAGTTTGAAAATTGCTTTAACATTTAAAAAATTTCGATATGTCAAAACCAACCATTATTGTTGTAGGCAACGGTATGGTGGGCTATAAGTTTTGCGAGAAGCTTTTAGCCAGATCAACCCAGTTCCAAATAATTGTTTTTGGCGAAGAGCCCCGTCACGCTTATGACAGGGTGCACCTGAGCGAATATTTTAATGGCAAAACTGCCGATGATTTGTCGCTCTCCACTTTATCGTGGTATACCGACAATGGTATCGCTCTGCATTTGGACGATCCTATCCAGGAGATTAACCGTTCCGAAAAAACAATCCACTCATTAAAAGGCGTTACTTTAAAATACGATTACCTGGTTTTAGCAACCGGTTCATCTGCTTTTGTGCCCGATATTCCGGGGATAGAAAAAGAGGGCGTATTTGTATATCGTACCATCGAAGACCTGGAGCTTATAAAAGCCTGCGCGGCCAACGCCAAATCGGGCGCTGTTATGGGCGGCGGTTTGCTGGGTCTGGAGGCTGCCAAGGCTTTGATTGACCTGGGCATTACAGAAACACATGTTATTGAATTTGCGCCGCGGCTAATGCCAAGGCAGATAGATTCGGCAGGCAGCAATATGCTGCAAATGAAACTAAGCCAGCTGGGTTTACACATCCATTTAAATAAAAGTACAGCAGCCATTGTTGGCGATAAAAAAATTCAATCACTAAGGTTTAATGACGATAGCCAGCTTGTGGTAGATATGCTGGTAATATCTGCAGGTATCCGCCCGCGCGATGAGCTGGCAAAACTGGCCGGTCTGCATGTAGGCACCCGCGGCGGTATTGTGGTGAACGAAAAAATGCAAACCAGCGATGAGCATATTTATGCCATTGGCGAATGTGCCTTATACGAAGGAATGATTTATGGTTTGATAGCGCCCGGTTATGAGATGGCTGATATTGCAGCCGCTCATTTAACCGCGGCCGACAAATCTTTTTATGGGTACGATATGAGTACCAAATTAAAATTAATTGGTGTTGATGTAGCCAGTTTTGGCGATGCCTTTATAACCGAACCCGATTGCCGCACCATTTTGTTTGAAGATACCCATAAGGGAATTTACAAACGCATTAACATTACCAATGACGGCAAAAACCTATTGGGCGGTATTTTAATAGGCGATGCAGAGGCTTACAATATGCTACTGCAAACGGTTAATAATAAAATTGTATTGCCGCCCGATCCGGAAGATTTGATCCTGGGATCAAGAGGCGGTGCTGCAAGCGAAGGCGCGGGCGTAATGAACCTGCCCGACGATGCGCTTATTTGCTCATGCGAGGCGGTAACCAAGGGAGCAATTTGCTCGGCGGTAACCGATGGCGGCGTTGCCAGTATTGATGGCATGAAAAAATGCACCAAGGCCGGTACAGGCTGCGGTGGTTGTGTGCCACTGGTGAAAGATTTGATTGCCGGTACTTTGAAGGCAAACGGGCAGTATGTTAAAAATGTAATTTGCGAGCATTTTGACTACTCGCGCCAGGAGCTGTTTGACCTGGTAAAAATAAATAAGCTTAAAAATTACGACCTGGTACTTGACCATTACGGTAAAGGCGATGGCTGCGAAACTTGTAAGCCGGTTGTTGCCAGCATTCTATCGAGCCTGTGGAATGATGTAATTGTAAAACAAGAAGTAATACAGGATAGCAACGACAGGTTTTTGGCCAATATTCAAAAAGGCGGTACTTATTCTGTAGTGCCACGTATCCCCGGAGGAGAAATTACACCCGACAAACTGATAGTGATTGGTCAGGTGGCTAAACGATACGGATTGTATACCAAAATAACCGGCGGCCAACGCATTGATTTGTTTGGTGCACACTTAAGCGATTTGCCATTAATTTGGGAAGAGCTGATAGATGCCGGTTTTGAAAGCGGCCACGCATACGGCAAAGCTTTGCGTACGGTAAAAAGCTGCGTGGGTAGCACCTGGTGCAGGTTTGGTTTGCATGATAGTGTAACTTTTGCTATTGAGATTGAAGATAGGTATAAAGGTATCCGTGCACCTCACAAACTTAAAGGTGGCGTGAGCGGCTGCGTACGTGAATGTGCCGAAGCGCAATCAAAGGATTTTGGGATTATAGCTACCGAAAAAGGCTGGAACCTGTACATATGTGGCAATGGTGGCTCAAAACCACAGCATGCACAATTATTAGCTACCGATATTGATAAAGAAACGTTGGTAAAATACCTGGATAGGTTCCTGATGTTTTATATCAAAACCGCCGACCCGCTAACCCGTACTGCAACCTGGCTTAATAAGCTGGATGGCGGAATGAGCTATCTTAAAAATGTAATTGTAAACGATAGCCTTGGCCTGGCCGAAAAATTGGAAGAAGAAATGCAAACGTTGGTGGATACCTATCACTGCGAGTGGAAAGAGGTGGTTGAAAATCCGGCCATGCGCAAACGTTTTGCCCACTTTATAAATGCACCCGAAGAGAAAGACCCGACCGCGCAGTTTGAACCAATGCGCGAACAGGTGAAAGCTAAAGGGTGGTAGGTTTCAAAGTAAAAAATCAAAATTCAAAAGTCAAAAAAAGAAGGCCACATGTTTGATAAGAGCATGTGGGGCTGATAAAAATATAACACAATGGAAACAGCGATAGAAATTAAATGGATACTGGCATGTTATGTAGATGACGTGCCGGAAAACGGCGGATCGTGCGTAAAACATGGCGATGAGCAGATAGCTATTTTTAATTTTACCCGAAGGGGCGAGTGGTATGCAACTCAAAATCTTTGTCCGCATAAACAGCAAATGGCTATTTCACGGGGAATGATAGGCAGTACCGGCGAAAGCTGTGAGCCGAAGGTTGCCTGCCCGTTCCATAAAAAAGCATTCTCATTACTTACCGGCGAGTGTATTGGCGAAGAGGAACTGGTTATCAAAACCTATCCCGTAAAGGTTACCGACGGTAAGGTATTTGTGGGCATTGCCTGAGGAATACCGGAAAAAAAATTGAAGCTAATTAAGGCGGGGATCCAAAAGGGTTGCCGCCTTTTTTATGCAAACAGGCGGCCCGTGCCCGATCTGTCTAAAATGTGGTTAGGTTTAGGAACTGCTAACAAATAAATATCGAACACTGAATGCTCAATACCGAATAATGAAGGAGAGGCTTCGGTGTTGGGCATTCAAAATTCATTATTCGATATTATATATACTACTGGTTGGTATCCTGTGTTAAAATGAATAATTTTTCCTGGTTAACAATACTGATCTTTTTGCCGTTGGTGCTGATGATGTCTTCCTGGGTCAGCTCGTTCACCACCCTGAAAACGGTTTCATAAGTTGCGCCGGCATAGGAGGCCAGGTCCTGGCGGGTAAGCTCAATATCAATATGGCCATCTTTGTTAATGCCAAACTGATCTTTTAGTGATACCAAAGCATGGGCAACGCGGCCTTTAACAGGCATATGTGCCAGGTTGCGCATCTTCTTTTCTGCTTCCTGTAATTCATCAGCAAAAAATAACATCAACTGGTAGGTATATTGAGGGTTTACTTTTAAAGTTGCTTCAAAAAATTCCATATCAACATAACATATTATACCATTTTCGAGCGCTGTTGCCGAAATTGGGTAATGAGTTGCATGTTTTCCTAACACTCTGTGCCCAAAAATGGCTCCATTATTGGCAAAACGGATGATGAGTTCCTTATCTGAGCCCCATTTTTTGTGAACTTTCACATTTCCCTGGTACACAAAATAGATTCCGGTAACCGGATCGCCTTCGCTGAAAATGACCTGTCCTTTCTTAACTTTGAAGTTTTTTCTGTTTGCGGCAATGGCTGGCAACCATTCTTTTATACAACTTTTGCATAAAGTGCAAGTTTGATTGTCGCAATGAATGTTCTTTTTCATTTAGTATCTAGTTTCTCTTGTTTTTTATTAAAAATAGTGATAAAAATCGTGTTAATTGTTAAAATTTAATGCGTTTAGGTAGTTTAAGTTGATGAATATTGATTTTTATCGAATTTAATTGCGAATTATTCAATTTTTATCTGCTTGAAAATTATCAAAAACATATTTTGGTAATTTTTAAACCCATGAAATTTAAAATTTTGATAAAAAATTAATAATTACATGATTTTAATCATAAAAATTTACTTTTCGATGCAAATATTTGCATTTATTCATTAAATACGATATATTTATTAAATTAAATCAGGAATTATTAAAAAAAAGATGTCGCCTATGGTGAAAATAAAAAAAATATAAAAAAAAGCCCTGTCGGGAGGTCGCATTCCGAGACAGGGCCAGTATAGTTTTTAATCGCTTTAACAAATAAAAAACCAATTCAAATGTATAAAAATGTACGTTATAAATTCATAATATTCGCCGTAATTTTAATTTCAGGCACCTTACAAATTAACATTGCAAAGGCCCAGTTTAGCCTGGCAGGGCAATTACGTATCCGGGGAGAAGCCCGTGACGGCTATGGTAACCTTGTACCAAAGGGCGCAAAAAGCGCCGACTTTATTTCGCAACGCACCCGTTTAAATTTTGGTTATAAATGGGATCTTTTAACATTTGGCGTTAGTGTTCAGGATATTAGGGTATGGGGAGCTGATGCTTCAACCATATCAGCAGCGGATGGTAACCGCTTCATGTTACACGAAGGCTGGGCCGAGCTAACGCTGGCCAACAAAGCCGATACTAACGTTAAGTTTAAGTTATTGGATTTGCTTACCTTTAAAATAGGCCGCCAGGAATTAATTTATGATGATTCGCGCCTTATTGGTAACCTTGATTGGTTGCAACAGGCACGCCAGCACGATATGGCCTTATTAAAAGCTGTGCACCACGGCTGGCAGGTTGACCTGGGTTTTGCTTACAATCAAAACACAGATGCCAATGGTGTAACCAACACCGGTTATTTGCCAGGGAATTTACCTGCATATATTAAAAATAGTTTAGGTACGCTGGTGCCGCTTCCGGCCGGTATTGTTCCGTTAACTGCAGCAGGAAGCGCAGCAAACAACAGTTCAAAAACCGGTACTCCATTATTTACAAACCCTGCCGGTACCAATGGGGCAACGCAAAACTACAAATCGTTCACCAGTTTGTATATCAGCAAAAAGTTTAATCAAACCAAAATGTCCATATTGTTTTTGAACGACAACTTCGGTAAATACCGCCTCGATTCTGTAGGCAGCGCAACTGCCGGGTATGTATATGGCAGGCGGTTTGTGCCAAATGGCGCAGCTGATACTTATAATTATGGTATTAATAAACGCTATACCTATGGGTTAATGCTGAGCCCTACTATTGGCAATGCCTCGGGTTTTGGCAAAATAGCTATCCAGGCAGCTTATTACCGTCAATCGGGTAAAGACAGGGATGGCAAAACCATGGGTGCTTACCACTATACTGTTGCGGCAACTTACCAAAAAGATCTTTTCAGCGTAACACCAGGTTATGATGTATTATCCGGTACAACCGTTGCCGATCAGGCATTAGGGAAAAACAATTCGTTTGATCCGTTGTACGGCACTCCTCATAAGTTTTGGGGCTATATGGATTATTTTTATGCTGGCACCGGATCGCCTAAAGGTGGTTTAAGCAACCCTTACATCAAATTTAAATATACCGCCAACTCCTTTGCTTTAGGCCTCGATCTGCATTCCTTTTCATTGAACCAGGATATGAAAAAAGCAGACGGCACAACTATTAAAAGAAACCTGGGTAAAGAAGCTGATTTACAGTTTAGCTATAACATGAACAAGTTTACCAATATTGAATTGGCTTACTCGTTGATGAAAGCTACAGACAGTATGCCGTTTGCCAAAGCACAAGCCGTAAACGATGCTACTGCTGCAACCTTTAATAAAACAGGTACCTGGGCTTATGTAATGTTAAAATTTACCCCCGACTTTTTTTACAGCAAACCGGTAGCTATTAAACAATAACTAAATCATTAAAACTTAAAATGCCTGCAATGAATATACACATACAAAAATATTACAAGCCCATACTATTATGGTGTTTGTGCGCTTTACTTTTGGTAAGTGGCGCTGCTGCCAAACCACCAAAAAGAGTAGTTAAGCTGGGCTTTATCCCGTTAACAGACTGTGCCCCGCTGGTAATTGCAAAAGAAATGGGCTTTTTTGCCAAATATGGTGTTGATGTGCAATTATCAAAAGAAGCATCATGGGCGGTTATTCGCGATAAAATATTAAATGGCGAACTGGATGCTGCGCACTGCCTGTTTTCGATGCCGTTTTCGGTTTACACCGGTATTGGTGGTAAAGCAGGATCGGAAATGAAAATTGCCATGATCCTTAATAACAACGGCCAGGCCATTACCTTATCGAAAGATTTTTGCGGGCTGGTTGGTTTCCGCGACTTGAAAAAGGTAGCCGGCGCAATTAAAGAAGTAAAAGCCCGTAAGGAAGTAACTTTTGCTATGACGTTTCCGGGCGGCACGCACGATATATGGTTGCGTAACTGGCTGGCAGCTTGCGGTGTAAATTCAAAATCGGTGGGTATTATCACCATACCGCCGCCGCAAATGGTAGCCAACATGAAAGTTGACAATATGGAAGGCTTTAGCGTAGGCGAACCATGGAATGGTGTAGCCGCAACACAGGGAATTGGGTTTACCCAAATATCCAGCCAGGACATCTGGAAAAATCATCCGGAAAAAGCGCTGGTAGCCAACAAGGCTTTTGCCGAAGGCGATAAAGAGGACCTTAAAAATGTAATGAAAGCCCTTATTGAGGCCTGTAAATGGCTTGATGTAATGAGCAACCGCAAAAAGGCAGCGCTTTTATTAAGCAAACCCAATTATGTGAATGCCCCGGTACAGGTTATTGAGGCCCGGTTAATGGGTTCAACAGAAATTGGTTGCGACCTGGGTGTGCAAAAATACAAGGATGATTATATGTTGTTTTACAACAATGGCGCTGTAAATACACCAAAACTATCATACGGTATTTGGTTTATGGCCCAGTACATGCGTTTTGGAATGATCAGCAGCGCTCCGGATTATTCGGGAGTAGCGCAAAAATTAATCCTGGATGATTTATACGCCGAGGTTGCTAAAAGCATGGGAGTACCTGTGCAGGAGGATATGAAACCTTTTAAAACCAACCTGGAAACCATTGTTTTTGATCCGAAGAACCCGGCGCCATATATAGCCGGTTCAAAAAAATAGTTTGAATAGTTATTTAACATGGAAAAAACCTGCCGGGCTTATATGGCCCGGCAGGTTTTACCAAAACATTAAAATGATATGAAGCAATTATTTTCAGTAAAAACGGCCCTGTCGGTAGGCTATTTCCTGGCAGGCATGATCATTATGGGCGGTATATGGGCTTTAATAGCTAAGCTCACTAAAAACGAAATTCCTGCGCCATCGGCTACCTGGACTGTTTTTAAGGAGGTAATACAGCATCCATTTCAAAACGATGCCGACCAGAAAGGGATAGGCACCAAACTGCTAAGTTCGCTTAGCCGGGTAAGCATTGGTTTTGGTTTGGGCAGTTTATTTGCAATACCCATTGGCTTAATTATGGGGAGCAGCAAAATAGCTATGCGGGTTATTAACCCGATGGTGCAAATTTTAAAACCTGTTTCGCCCCTGGCCTGGTTCCCATTAGGGCTGGCCATTTTCCAGGACTCGCCAAAGGCCAGCATTTTTATGATTTTTATATGCTGTTTGTGGCCCACTTTAATCAATGCGGCTTTCGGCGCCGCGCACATTCCGCAGGATCATAAAAATGTGAGCAAGGCCTTCGGTTTTTCAAAGTGGAAATACCTTACCAAAATATTATTGCCTTTTAGTTTGCCCCATATTGTTACCGGCTTAAGGCTATCAATAGGTATTGCCTGGATGGTAATTGTTGCCGGCGAAATGCTTTCGGGAGGAATTGGCCTGGGCAACTTTGTTTGGGAAGAGGGATTTAACGGAGGAAGCGTAGCAAAAATTTTAGTAGCTATTATAATAATAGGAGTAGTTGGGTCATTGCTGGATAAGTGTTTTACCTGGTTACAGCAAAAATTCTCGTACGCGGTTTAAAAATTAATTATCATTTATTAAAAACTTAATTTTATGAGTAACACGTCAATAATTGCACCACCAGAGGATGACATTACTGCAACTGCTGAAATTATTTTGGAACAAGCCGCCAATGCGCCGGTCAGCATCCAGATAAATAATGTGACAGTTAGTTTTAAAACGCCCAAAGGAATATATACCGCTGTTAAAGAAATTGATTTAACGGTAAAAAAAGGCGAAATAGTAGCGCTGATAGGCCACTCCGGCTGTGGCAAATCAACCCTGATGAGCACCATAAGCGGCATGGTTAAACCAACAAGCGGCGAGGTGTATGCCAATGGCAAAAAAGTAAACTCGCCGGGGCCCGACAGAGGAATTGTGTTTCAAAATTATTCCCTGCTTCCGTGGCTTACGGTTTATAAAAATATTGAAGTAGCAGTTGGCGCCGCCCTAAAAGAGGTGCCTGCTGCAGAGCGGGTTAAATTAGTGGAAACTAATTTAAGAATGGTAAATCTTTGGGAGCATAAAGATAAGTTGCCCGGCCAGCTTTCGGGCGGTATGAAGCAACGGGTGGCTATAGCCCGCGCTTTTGCTATCAATCCCAAAATATTATTACTTGATGAGCCTTTTGGTGCGCTTGATGCCTTGACCAAAAGTGCCATGCACGTTGAACTGCTGAAACTATGGAACCTTGATCATCGCGAAAAAACCATTGTAATGGTTACGCATGATATTGAAGAAGCCATTTTTTTGGCAGACAGGGTAGTGGTTATGAACAATGGCCCTGCGGCTACTATAAAAGAAATTGTAGATGTACCATTGCCAAGGCCGCGTAATAAAAAATTTATAGTACACGATCCTATGTATATGGAAATTCACGACCGCTTATTGAATTTACTGATTGATAAGTTTTCTATAGATGACGAAGAACATTAATAATATACCAACCCCCAAAAAACGATAGCATGAATACTACAACAATGAAGCAACTTACCAAACTGAATATATTTTCGTTAAAGGGCGTGCAGATGCGCACCTTCCACACCACATGGCTCATGTTTTTTGTGTGCTTTTTTGGCTGGTTTGGCCTGGCGCCACTGATGCCAACCATCCGTGCCGAACTGCACTTAAGCAAAGGGCAGGTAGGTAATACTATTATAGCATCTGTAGCTGCTACTATTATAGCTCGCCTTATTATCGGTAAGCTTTGTGATACCTGGGGACCACGCAAAACAGCAGTAAGGTTATTGCTTATAGGTTCATTGCCCGTTTTTTTAGTGGGATTGGCGCATGATTACACTTCGTTCCTGTTGTTCCGCCTTGCTATTGGCGTAATAGGTTCGTCATTTGTGATTACACAGTTTCATACCTCTATGATGTTTGCACCTAATATAAAGGGTACAGCCAATGCTGTAACAGGTGGTTGGGGTAACCTGGGTGGTGGTATAACTAATATGGTAATGCCGTTAATATTTGCCGCCATAGTTGGTGCAGGTTTTACCAAAGCCGAAGCATGGCGTTACGCCATGATAGTACCGGGTGTATTGATGCTGATCATGGCATTTATATATAATAAATATACCAAGGATACGCCCAACGGTAACTATGACGAAATAGGGCATACCAAAACCAGTTCTTCAAAAACGGATTGGTCTATTTTGGCCGACTGGCGCGTTTGGGCCTTAACCTTATCATACGCCATGTGCTTTGGAATGGAAATCACCTTTGATAACGTAGCCTCGTTGCACTTTGTCGATACGTTTCATTTGTCGCAAAGCTCGGCTGGTTTTTGGGCGGGTATTTTTGGCTTCATGAACATTTTTGCCCGTGCGTTGGGTGGTATCGTATCTGATAAGGTTGGCGGTAAATTCGGCATGCGCGGTAAAGGCTTATTGCTTGCCGGTGTATTGCTATTAGAAGGTGCAGGGCTTGTGCTGTTTGCCAGTTCTGGCAACCTAACGACTGCTATAATTTCCATGCTTTCATTCGCGCTGTTCCTTAAAATGTCAAATGGCGCTACTTATGGTATTGTGCCGTTTATCAACAGTAAAAATGTAGGTATGGTAAGTGGTATAGTTGGCGCCGGCGGTAACTTGGGTGGCATGCTGTTTGGCTTCTTGTTTAAATCCAGTACCATCACTTATGTACAGGCATTTACCTATATCGGCATCGCGGTTATGGTAGTTGCTGTAATTGTATTGATCACCCGTTTTCAAAAACAAACCGCATCAAAAGAAGTTGAAGAGCCGATGGTTGCGGTAGCTTAATTAAGCTCAAAGCAGAAAGCTAAAAGCCAAAAGCTTTTTAGCTTCAATTACAAATAAAAGCAGAATCGCTTAAAGCCTTTGGCCTTAAGCCTTCTGCTTTCAGCACAAAAAAAATGTCGATAAATAAACGCTCTGTTAATACATTAAAAAGTACCTGCTGTTATTGCGGGGTGGGTTGCGGCGTTGTTATTAATAAAGAGAAAAATGGCAGCATCACTTTAGAAGGGGATAAAGATTATCCTGTAAATAAAGGGATGTTATGTAGTAAAGGGCTTAACCTGCACTACACCGCCAATGATAAAACCGACAGACTATTGTACCCGCAAATGCGCTATAACAAAAGCATGCCCATGCAAAGGGTAAGCTGGGATGATGCACTGGAGCGTACAGCAGCCGTTTTTAAAACTTTCATCAACAAATACGGACCCGATTCGGTTGCGTTTTATGCTTCGGGGCAATGCCTTACCGAGGAGTATTATGTGATAAACAAGCTGATGAAGGGTTTTATAGGCAGTAATAATATCGACACCAATTCGCGCCTGTGTATGAGCAGCGCGGTAGTGGCTTACAAAGTAGCGCTGGGCGAAGACAGCGTACCGGTTTGTTATGACGATATTGAACTGGCCGATTGTTTTTACGTTACCGGCGCCAACCCGGCCTGGTGCCACCCTATTTTATGGCGACGGGTTGAGGCACACAAAGCTGCCAATCCCAATGTTAAAATTATAGTGGTTGATCCGCGGGCTACTGATACCTGCAGCATTGCCGATTTGCACCTGCAGCTAAATCCCGGTACGGATATTACACTTAACCACGCCATTGGCCGGGTATTGATAGAAAATGGAGACATTGACGTTGATTTTGTAACCAAACATGCCGATGGTTTTGAACAATACAGCAAAATAGTATTTGAACGTACACTGGCCGAATCGGCGCAGATTTGCGGCATAAGCGAAAGCGATATTAGACTGGCTGCCAAATATATCGGCGAAGCCAAAGGTTTTATTACCATGTGGACGATGGGCTTAAACCAAAGCTCCATAGGCGTGAACAAAAATTTAAGCCTGATAAACCTCAATTTAATAACGGGGCATATTGGTAAACCAGGTTCGGGCCCGTTATCATTAACCGGGCAGCCAAACGCTATGGGCGGGCGCGAAGTAGGTGGCCTGGCCAACTTGTTGCCTGCGCATCGTAACCTGGCCAATCCTTTGCATAGGGAAGAGGTACAAAAGTTTTGGGGAGGTGCCCAAATAGCCGCCAAACCCGGCCTTACCGCCACCGAAATGTTTGAGGCACTGAATGATGGCCGCTTAAAAGCCATCTGGATCATGTGCACCAACCCGCTAACCAGTTTGCCAAACGTGCGCCTGGCCGAAGAAGCGCTTAAAAAAGCGAAATTTGTAGTGGTACAGGAGATCAGCAGCAAGCCCGAAACTTTGGCGTATGCCGATGTGATACTCCCCGCCGCCGCCTGGGCCGAAAAGGAAGGCACCATGACCAATTCTGAAAGGCGCATCAGCTATTTGAGTAAGGTGCTTGATCCCCCCGGCGAAGCCATTCCGGATAGCGAGATTATTTGTCGCTTTGCCAAAAAAATGGGTTATAAGGGTTTTGATTTTAAAAACGCCGCCGAAATTTATACCGAGCACGCGAAACTAACCACTAAAACCAATATCGACATCAGTGGACTAACCTACGAGATCATCAAACAGCAGGGATCGGTACAGTGGCCTTATAAAAAACGGAATGTAACTATAGGTACCCCCCGCCTGTTCACCGATAAAAAATTTTATACCGAAAACGGGAACGCCCAAATCAGCGCTGTTCCGGATACCCTCACCAGCGAAATGCCTGATGAGGATTTTCCATTTATACTCACCACCGGCCGTATCCGCGATCATTGGCATACCATGAGCAAAACGGGTAAGGTGAACAAGCTTAACCAGCACATTAAGCAATCGTTTATGGAGATAAACCCGCTTGATGCTGTTGCGTTAAACATACAGGACGGTGACGTTACCATCATTAAATCTCGCAGGGGCGAGGTGAGTGTGAAGGCAAAAATATCCCCGGAAATAAAACAAGGTGTTGTTTTTGTGCCCATGCACTGGGGCAAAATACTCAATAACGATTTGCACCGCATCAATAACGTTACCAATGATGCGGTTGACCCGATGTCGAAAGAGCCGGATTTTAAATATTGCGCGGTAAGCGTTCAAAAATATAAAAAGCCTTTTCAGCGTATAGTAGTGGTAGGCGCGGGCGCAGGTGCGCATGGCTTTGTACGGTCATACCGGGAATTGAATAAGGATGATGAGATAACCATTTTTAGTAAAGAAGAATATCCTTTTTATAACCGCGTAATGCTGCCCGACTACATAAGCGGCGAACAAAGCTGGGAGCAGCTGATAAAAATGACCGATGAGGAGGAGCCTGAATTTAAGATAAGATTATTACGCGGTGTTAGCATCGAAAAAATAGACCGTGCAAATAAGTATGTGCTGGATAGCCGTGGGGTAAAAACCTATTATGACGTGTTGTTGCTGGCTACAGGCAGCCGGGCGGCCATCCCTAAAAACGTACCATCCTTGCAGGGTATTTTCAGCATGCGCAGCCGTAATGATGCCGACAACTTTAAAAAGCATATGCCAAAAAACGGGCATGTGGTTATTGTAGGTGGTGGTTTGCTGGGTTTGGAGATGGCTGCTTCCCTGCGCGAAATGGGGATCACGATCACCATTATTCAGCGTACATCACGGTTTTTGAACCGCCAGCTGGATGAGTTGGGCAGCCGTTTGCTGCATGAGGAAATGGCCGACCAGGGCTGCGATATTTTTTATGATGACGAGGTGCAGCTGTTTTACGGCCGTAATAAACTAACCGGTATCGGCCTTAAAAGCGGTCGCAAAATTGATTGCGACGCCATGATATTGGCTATCGGTACAACCCCCAACCTGGAGATTGCTAAAGACTGCGGGCTTGACATTAAACGAGGTGTTATTGTAAACGAGCGGTTACTCACCAGCGACCCTAACATATATGCCATTGGCGAAATAGCCGAATTTAATGGCACGCTGTATGGCATTACCGCCGCTGCCGAGCAACAGGCTGCTGTAGTTGCCGGCTACATGAATGGCGATATTGGCAGCTACTATAAAGGCAGCCTGTTCATGAATATTATTAAAATTCATGGCTTTGATTTATGCAGTATTGGCTTATCAGAGTGCCCGGATGATAGGGAGTACGAAGAGATAGTATTTATTGATAAAGCCAAACGCTATTATAAAAAATGCATTATTCACCAGGATAAACTGGTAGGCACTATTTTAATTGGCGATAAAGGCGAATTCCAGGAATTTAAGGAGTTGATAGCCAACAAAACTGAACTGAGCGACAAGCGCCTCAAACTGCTGCGCAGTGGCAAAACCGCCGAGCCTGTTTTAGGTAAACTGGTATGCAGCTGCAATAATGTGGGTGCCGATAACATACGCAATAAAGTGGCCGCCGGCTGCACCCAACTGGCCGATGTTTGCAGCCAAACCGGGGCAGGAACAGGCTGTGGGTCATGCAGGCCGGAAGTAAAGCGGCTGTTAGAAGAGGTTTTGCAACAGCAATTAATAAAGGTGTAAGCAGATGGAAAAAAAGCAACTGATTAAAATAAACCTGCCGGGTGGCGTAGCTTCTGCCGGCGATTTTTACGAAATGCTTATCATTGCGCAAAATGCGGGTGCCGGGCAAATTCGCTTTGGTAACAGGCAACAACTTTATTTTGAGGTAGATGCCGAGCAACTGGAAGACCTGGAGTTTGATATGCTGGGCGCCGGGATTGATCATGAAATTAATAGCGATCAGTTTCCCAATATCACCAGTTCCTATATCGCGGATGGGATTTTTAATCATGAAAACTGGCTGAAGGAAGGGGTTTATAAAGATATTTTCGACTTGTTTGATTATCAGCCTGAGTTAAAAATAAACCTGGTTGATAGTAACCAAACCTTTGCCCCTTTTTTTACCGGCAATTTTAATTTTATCTCTTCGCCGGTAAGTAATTACTGGTATTTGTATATCAGGTTTCCTAAAACCAATATCCTGTATTGCTGGCCTGTGCTGGTTTATTCGGATGATATCCCGGCCATGTGCAAGGCCGTACAACAGGTAATATTTGCCAATAAGCCACTGTTTTATGACCAGGGCGAAGTTAATGCCGATTTGTTGTATCAACTGGTGGCTGCCAATAACCAGTTTGTTATCCAGCAGATAGATCAGCCACTAAATATTCCAGATTTTCAACTGCCGTATTATGAAGGCTTTAATAAACAAGGTAATAAACACTGGCTGGGAATTTACAGGCGCAATGAATTATTTGATATCGAGTTTTTAAAGGAGATTTGTAACCTGTGTATGCAAACCAGGGTTGGGCAGTTGTATATCAGCCCATGGAAATCGTTGCTTGTTAAAAACATCGAGGCCAAACACAGGCCGCTGTGGGGCAACCTTTTGAACAAATACCGGGTAAACATACGCCATGCCTCAAATGAATTGAACTGGCAGGTAGAAGACCTGTGCAGCCAATGCCTCGATCTGAAACAACAGCTGGTACGCGAATTTGAGGAAGCTGACCTGCGCACATATCGACTCAGTTTCGCTATTAAGCGGTCGCCAAAATCGGGAATCTACGGCTCCATCATGATCCGCGAGCGCAAGCCCGATGAATTTGAAATTGTGCACACCCGCGATTTTAACCATAATACCCGCGAATTTGTAGTGTATAAGCAAGGCGTAACCAAAGCCGACCTGGGCCGCTATTTGATTGCGCTTTGCGATTTGTTTTATGAGCAGCAGAACAGCATTGTTCAATCGGCCACAGTAGTAGGCAGGGAAGACATTAATAAGCCGGTTAATCAAAAAGTAGTGCACCAGTGTAAAAACTGCTTCACTATTTACGACGAAGCATACGGCGACGAACTAAACGGACTTGCGCCTGGCGTGCCCTTCACCGGGTTAAAAAGTTTTGAATGTCCTATCTGCGGCGCCGGTAAAGAGGATTACAAGGAGCTGGTTTGCGTGGCGTAGCTTATGGTATATTTATCTCAAAAGCCCCATTAATATATTATCGATCACTCACTATTCACCCCTCACCATTCACTATTTAACTACCAATCAGGTAGATTATCTAAAAAAATGTGCATATTTGGGGTTCAAAATTTATTATCTAACAAATTAACACGCGATGAAGCATCCGAAAGGGGTTTCATTACAATTAAAAACAATTAAACAATGAAAGTCGCAGTAGTAGGTGCTACTGGCTTAGTAGGCACCAAAATGTTGCAGGTTCTGGCAGAACGCAACTTCCCCGTTACAGAATTAATTCCCGTAGCTTCCGCAAAAAGTATTGGTAAAGAAATCACTTTTAAGGGTAAGCAGTTTAAGGTAGTTTCTGTTGAGGATGCGATTAAGATGAAGCCGGACGTTGCAATTTTCAGCGCCGGCGGCAGTACTTCATTGGAGCAGGCACCGCTTTTTGCGGCAGCAGGCACTACAGTTATTGATAACTCATCGGCCTGGCGCATGGACCCAACTAAAAAACTGGTTGTACCCGAGGTAAATGCCGATGTATTAACCGCAGACGACAAAATTATTGCCAACCCAAATTGCTCAACTATTCAAATGGTAGTGGCGTTAAAACCATTGCACGATAAATATAAAATTAAACGCGTAGTTGTATCTACCTACCAATCGGTAACCGGTACCGGCGTAAAAGCTGTTGACCAGCTGTTTAACGAGCGTAAAGGTATTGATGGACCAAAGGTTTACCCTTACACTATCGACCTGAACGTGATCCCTCAAATTGACGTGTTTACCGACAACGGTTACACCAAGGAGGAAATGAAAATGATCCTTGAAACCAAGAAGATCATGGGCGATGACAGCATTAAGGTAACTGCTACCACCGTTCGCATCCCGGTTATGGGTGGTCACTCGGAGTCTGTAAACATTGAATTTTTACATGATTTTGATCTGGGCGAAGTACGTGAGTTGTTAGCCAATTCGCCGGGTATTGTGGTGGTTGATGATACCGCCAACCTGAAATACCCAATGCCGCTTGACGCGCACGATAAAGACGACGTTTTTGTTGGCCGCCTGCGCCGCGATGAAAGCCAGGACAATACATTAAATTGCTGGATAGTATCAGATAACCTGCGCAAGGGCGCTGCTACCAATGCCGTGCAAATTGCAGAATATTTAGCGGCTAAGCATTTGATTGGTGCGCCGGTTGAAGCGTAATTATTAGTGAGTGGTTGATTGGGTTGATTAGGTGAGTGGTTTTAATCGCTGTTAACCAATCAACCATGCTCTTAATCAACTTAAAACATAAAAAAAGGGATAGTCGGTTGGCTATCCCTTTTTTTATGTAAAAGCTGCCACTAATACGGCCAACCCTGCCCGTTAAGTAACCGCTGCCTCATAATTAAGTAAAAAGATGTTTATTAACATAATTTAACGGGCGATCTACGTTAACTTATTACGTTTAATAGCGTCATTTGTATTTGAATTACATTATTTTATTTCACAATGAAAACTAAGATAATTATAGCAGCCGTTGCCGTTTTGGGTGGTTTGTACAGCGGTGCGGTTAGCGCGCAGCAAACCGCCTTACTTGCCGATCAAAATCCGCGATATAAAGAAAGCCAGGCTAAATATGCCCGTGGAGCTGATAGCCAAACCAGCTTACAAGGCACAACCATACAGGATACCTACAAAGCTTATGACTGGTATGAAGCCAAGCTGGAGCGCCGCCGTCAGAACCGCGAATGGAGGCACCAGGAACGCATGAATGGTTACTTTGATTATACACCATCATGGGGATTTTACGATAACTACTATTCGCCATCAATTAACTTTGGCTTTGGCAACCGCTGGGGGCGCGGGTACCGGGGAGGCCGGTCTAATATCGGAATTGGTTTCGGCTGGTAATAAACAGCAATCGCACAATCTAACTATCATAATTTAACAACATACTATCAATGAAATTTAATAGCATTTTAACAATTGCTGCGCTTGCAGTATCAACACTTTTTGCTGCCTCATGCTCAAGGCAGGTGACACGCGTTAGCACCGATCAAACTATAGATGTAAGTGGCAACTGGAATAACAGTGATTCAAGAATGGCCGCCGAAGAACTTACCGGCAAAATATTAGGCGCAAGCTGGATAGAAACCCATCAAACCGAGCACCAGGGCAAAAAACCGGTGGTTATTGTGGGCTTTGTGCAAAACAAAAGCCATGAACATATTGATGCCGAAACGTTTTTAAAGGATATTGAAAGCTCATTTATTCAAACCCAAAAAGTACGTTTGGTACAGGGTGGCAAAAAACGCGAACAGCTGCGTGCCGAAAAAGCCGACCAGCAAACTAATGCCACAGTATCAACCATGAAACAGTTTGGTTTGGAAAATGGCGCCGACTACATACTGCAAGGTTCTATCAATTCAATAGTCGACTCGCATAAACGTCAAAAGGTTGTTTACTACCAGGTAAACCTCGAGCTTACCAATATTCAAACTAATGAAGTGGTTTGGATAGGTGAGAAAAAAATAGCCAAATACGTAAAAAACTAAAGCAAGTTGCCCCTTAATATGCTCCGGCATATTAAAGGGCCTGCATTTTATAATGATAAACATACGCAGGTATTTTTTTAGTGCATCATCTGTTATCGGGATGATGTTTTTTTTATTGGGTTGTACAACCTATAACCAAAGCCTTACGCCCTATTACAAAAATGTGTATGCAGGTAACTATGCCCAGGCCGAAAAAGACCTTGATAATAATGGCCTTATCCAAAAGCCACGCAACAAGCTCCTGTACCTGATGGAAAAGGGCCGGGTAGCACACCTTAACGGCCAATATGAATTAAGCAACAGATACTTTAACAATGCCGATCAACTGCTTGATAGCGGCTTAAACGGTGTGGCCGATGCGGCTGTTGGTTTGCTGGTTAACTCCATGTCGCAAACCTACAAGGGCGAGGATTTTGAAAAATTCATGGTCCACTATTACAAAGCGCTGAATTACCTGTATCTGAATAATATTGAAGATGCTATTGTTGAGGCGCGCCGCATTACCCTGCAGGCGCAGGAACAGGGCGATAAATTTAACAATAAGGACAGCCGCTACTCCAACGATGCTTTCGCATTGATGTTCCAGGGCATGCTTTATGAACGTAATAATGACGTTAACAACGCCTTTATATCATACCGCAACGCCGCCGAGATCTATTTAAAAAGTCCCGATCAAACTTATTATGGCACCCCAATGCCGCAGGGATTAAAGGAGGACGTGATCAGGACGGCCATGCTGAATGGCTTTACAACCGAGGCCGACCAGTTTGAGAAAACATTTGGTATTCAATATGCCGCTAATAAACCCACCGAAGGCGGGGAGTTGATCCTGTTTTGGGAAAACGGCCTTGCGCCGGTTAAAACCCAGGCCGATTTGTTTTTTAGCCTGGTGAGACACAGTGACGGCGGTTTGTTTTTTGTAAACGGGGCTGGGTTAGAGATTCCTTTTAATTACAGCGGCGACAGGAATGGAGTAAACCTAAAATCGGTGGAAAGCCTGCACGTGGCATATCCTAAGTATGTTGCCCAAATGCCTTATTATTCAAACGGCAGCGTGACAGTTAATGATCAACAGGTAACTTTTGAAAAAGCCGAAGATATTAATGAGCTTGCTTTTAAAACGCTGCAACAGCGCAGTTTAAAAGAGTTGGGTAAGATACTATCCAGGCTTGCCGTAAAAAAAATGGCCGAATATGGCTTACGTGCCGCAGCCACAAGCGATGGTAAAACAAATGGCCTTTTAGAAGGGCTTGGATATGGCGTACAACTTTACAGCCTGTTGTCTGAAAAGGCCGATACCCGTAACTGGCAATCGCTTCCTTCATCTATTTCTTATGCTCGCGTGCCATTACAAAAGGGTGTTAACAAAGTAAGTATCGCCCTGAAAAACGCCCAGGGCGTTACCGAAACCAAAACAATTGAGATACAAGGCAACGGAACAACGCAGTTTTATAATTATGCAACGCTGAGATAGGCCACGTATTTATAACTATATTATTTAAGCCGACAAATGGCAAGGGAATCGCTTTTAAAGAGGAGGCACCTACGGAGCCCTGATTTTTAGGTTTTTTCATGCTATAAACACGCGACTCCTACGGAGTCAATGGCACACATTATTTCCAACTCCAGCGGAGTTACGTGTTTATAGCACGATAAATATTCATTGTTTGGCTCCGTAGGGGCCTCCTCTTTAAAAGCGATTCCTGCGAAAAATGGGGATGAATGACAATTATCCCTATTTTTATTTACGATAGTTTGATTGCTCTGGCGTTCTCAATCCATCTGCTGAGTTTGAGTTATATTTAAAAATGGAAAACATAAACTTTTCTGACTTAACACGAAGTATTATTCAATCATCGGGAAGGTTAGCCGTTCAATTTAGATATAGTTTCGTTGAACCCGAACATTTGCTCTTAGCTATCATAGATGAATGCATAAAAATCCGGATAAAAATGTCGTACTTAAAATCTTTAAGCACTTCAAGGTTAATTTATTTGAATTAATTGAAGATGTCGAGCGTACTTTTGATTCGCCTAATATCCCTATTGCGGATAGAAAAATACCTTTCACAAAAAAGACGGAGTATATTTTAAAACTTACACATGTAGAAGCTAATAGATGTCATAGCATTAAGATAGAAGCAGAACATGTTTTTCTCTCGTACTTGCGAGCTGAAACCGCTTTTTCTGAAAAGACATTGAACCACAAGTATAATTTGATTTATGAACCTGTTAAAGATTATGTAAAAAATATAGTTTAACATAGCGCCTGGAAAGGCAGAACCAAGTAATAGTTATAATTTTCAACTATTATTTATAATTGCACGCTATTTTTTACTAACTTGTTACCAATGAAAGCCTTTAAGCTCGTCGTTGTTTTTTGCTGCTGTTTTATCACAGCCAATCTATCTGCACAAACTATCAGCAGTCCCAAGGCTATTGAGGCCGATCTGCTCCGTATTTTTAACCGGGTAAATTATTATGGCAACCACAAAAAGGAATGGAAGGCTGTTGATTCGCTCAAAAAGATGAACAGCATTTTTGCCTTCAAGCTTAAATATTACACATCCAAATACCCTTTTACTATCGATATAAAATTCACTTCGCTGGTAAAAGCGCGCCTGGTTATCGCCACTTCGGCAGATGGTATGTTCCGTACTTATTCCTGGGATACCAGGCTGGGCAACAGTAGGTATGATTTTGATAACATATTGCAATACAAGGTTAACGGCAAAACATTATCGCTGTTAAAAATGGATACGCCGGGCAAGGAAGCTTACTGGTTTCCGAAGATTTATACCTTTACGGCCAATAACAAAACCATGTACCTGGCCGTGTACAATTCGGTAATATCGGCAAATAAAGCCGGGCAGGGCATCCGGGCTTATGCCATTGAAAAAGGTGTATTGAATGGCCGCGTACCTATGGTAAAAACCCCTACAGCTGTATTAAGCCGCCTGTATTATGAATACAACCTGCAATCGGTAGCCGACTGGGATACTTTCCCGAGTATCACATTTGATAAGGCCACACAAACTATCCATACCCCGCTGGTTGATTACAAAGGCAATATGACCCGTAAGTTTATCACCTATAAATTTACCGGAAGGTTTTTTGAGAAAGTAAAGAGTTAGCGCCGGGGCCTTTTACTATCTTTGAGATGTAAATTATGATCTCATTCGCCCACCGTGTTTTTATGGAAGTTGCTGCCAATTTGAGTTTCTCAAAGGCTGCACAGGTGCTGTTTGTAACACAGCCCGCTATAAGCAAGCATATTAAGGCTTTAGAAGATCAGTATAAGGTGCCCTTGTTTGAGCGCAAAGGCAACAGCATCCTGCTTACCGAAGCAGGCAATAAACTGAACGAATACCTGCAGCAAGCTACCGAAATTGAGCGCAAAATTGAATATGATTTGTCGGTACTCAGTAACCTTTCGCAAGCGGCGGGCCATTTGCGCTTAGGTGCCAGTACTACCATAGCGCTCTACATTTTACCATCTATACTGTCGGGTTTTCAGCGGGAGTATGCTAATGTGGATGTACAGTTGGTAAACCGTAATTCCGAATATATCCTGAACGCCCTGCTAAACCACGAGGTTGATATAGGCATCATCGAGGTTGATAATAAGCTCACCACGGTATCCTACAAGCCCTTTATGAGCGATGAGGTGATCCCGGTATGCTCGGCAAAGAGCCCGCTGGCCGGTAAATCGTTAACTTTAAAGCAGTTTGTAAAAACACCCCTGGCCGTACGCGAGCGGGGTTCTGGTACGCTAAACGCGGTTTTAAAGTCGCTGTCGGCGCTGCATATAAAACCGGCCGATCTATCGGTAAAAATCCGCCTTGGCGGCACCGAAGCACTTAAAAACTTTTTACTGGCCGATCAGTGCCTGGGCTTTATGCCCCGCCCCTCCATCATTCGCCAGCTGGCCGAAGGCGACCTGGTTGAAGTGCCCATCGAGGGCCTGAAAATTACCCGCGATTTCTTTTTCATCCGAAGAAAAGGAACGGAAGATTATGGGTTGACGAGTAATTTTATCAATTATGCGTTGGGGCATATAGCTGATAAATAGCACCTTAAAACTTTCCTTTTTATTATTTAAAAATATCTGAAACCATCAGCTTGTTGGCCTGTAGTTATAGTTGTACTTAATTTAATTTATTAATAATTAAAAATGCAATTATGGCAAGTTTAAATGATCGTAAGGTAGCTATCCTTACCGAAGAAGGATTTGAGCAGGTTGAATTAACAAGCCCAAAAGCAGCCCTGGAAGCGGCCGGGGCAACAGTGCACGTAATATCGCCAAAAGGAGGCAAAATAAAAGCCTGGGACAAAACCAATTGGGGTATTGAAATTAATGTAGATAAACAACTGAGCGAAGTAAGTCCCGATGATTATGATGCATTGGTTTTGCCCGGCGGCGTATTAAACCCGGATAAATTAAGGCAAAATAAAGATGCGGTGGCATTTGTATCGGCATTTTTAGACGAAGGCAAACCGGTAGCAGCTATTTGCCACGGTCCTCAATTGCTGATTGAAACAGGGTTGATCAGCGGTCGCCGCCTTACTTCGTACCCATCCTTAAAAATCGACCTGATAAATGCCGGAGCGGATTGGGTTGATGAAGCAGTCGTGGTCGACAATGGCCTGGTAACCAGCCGTACCCCTGCCGATCTGGATGCCTTTAACCGCAAAGCCATTGAAGAAATTGGCGAAGGCGTGCATCACGGGGCTTAAACCCGATATGATTAAGATAAGCACAAATAATATCGAATAATGAATGTTGAATCTCCAATACCGAGGTTTTACTTCATTATTCGATATTGGACATTCAGTGTTCGATATTTAAATCGTTTATAATTCCTTGATACTTTAATGTTTGTTGCCAAAACCAAATTCGCGGTAAGTATCAGGCATGGAGCCGTTATTGGTAAAAGCGAAGGTATAGGTGGTTCCCCAGCTTTCAAAATCGGCGTTTTTATCTTTTGATGCCTCAATGTGAACCGAGCTGAGCATATAAATGCCTTCGCGGCTTAGTTTGAAAAAGATAAGCCCGTTACTATCGGCACTTAGTTTTTGAGGGTAAACGTTACCATTTATGGTTTTTACGTATAAAATTACAACGGCTTCCTTTAACGGCTTACCATGGAAAAGAACTTCGGCCGTTACGTCATCGCCATAGTCGGATTTATAAGGATTTTGTTTGATAACAATTTCGTAATCCTCGTTCAGGGGTTTATCAAAGTCCCGGTCGTTTGGTTTATCAACAGATACCAGCGTTTTTAAAAAACGGGTTGTTTTTTCTACAAAATATTGCTGGTTGTTGGCTTTTGCTTCTTCGGCAATCTGGTCAAGGCCTTCGCTGCTCAGGTATTTCAAAAATTTGTTCCTTTCCGATTCAACATTCTCGCTTTTAATAACCTCAATGGTGGCCAATCCCGGGCTTTCCAGCTTATAGTTTAATATGTTGGATGCTGTATCTTTGGGCAATTTGCTCAAGTCGGTCTGTTTCTTTCCTTCGTACAATACAAATTTTGAGATCTTGGCGCCATCATATTTGTATTCTCCCTCTTTTGCAAATTCGTTGCCGCTTAATAGGTGCAGGTTAATGTTATCGCCTTTTTTCATATAGAAGCTGCCTGGCAATAAAAAGAAATCTTGCGCGTAGGCCGTAAAACTAATGATCAACAACACCGCCAATATTAAATATACAAATCGTTTCATCGTTTTTAGTTAGGAATTACCAAACATACAAAGTTTAAGTCGAAAATATTGTTTTTTGGCCTCGTTGATGGCTTAGCCATTTAAAAACTTCAGTAGTTTTACCATATGATTTTTGATCGTAAAAACCTTGATAACGACACGTTACTGTC
This sequence comes from Mucilaginibacter sp. P2_A5, assembly GCF_056404995.1. NCBI lineage: Bacteria > Pseudomonadati > Bacteroidota > Sphingobacteriia > Sphingobacteriales > Sphingobacteriaceae > Mucilaginibacter > Mucilaginibacter sp. P2_A5. The sequence goes on along the minus strand of NZ_JBFUCY010000021.1, from coordinate 96,600 downwards.
TTTTTACAGAAAACTGTTGCTGCCACGCATGGTCGAGGAGAAGATGCTCATCCTGTTAAGGCAGGGCCGTATTGGCAAATGGTTTTCGGGTATAGGGCAGGAGGCCATTGCCGTGGGCAGTACCCTGGCCATGGCCGATGATGAATATATTTTGCCCATGCACCGCAACCTGGGTGTTTTTACAACACGCAATATCCCGCTTTCGCGCTTAATGGCGCAATGGCAGGGCAAACCCTCGGGCTTTACCAAGGGGCGCGACAGGTCTTTTCATTTTGGCACGCAGGAGTACAAAATCATCGGGATGATATCGCACCTGGGGCCACAGCTTGCACTGGCCGATGGCATAGCGCTGGCCGATGTATTGTCCAATCAGCATAAAGCCACCCTGGTTTACACCGGCGAAGGCGCTACCAGCGAAGGCGATTTTCATGAGGCCTTAAACATTGCCGCGGTGTGGAACTTACCGGTTATTTTCCTTATAGAGAACAACGGTTACGGCTTATCAACCCCAACCAACGAGCAATACCATTGTAACCAGCTGGTTGATAAAGCCATAGGTTATGGCATGGAAGGCCGCCGCATTGATGGCAACAATATTTTAGAGGTTTACCACACCATAACGAACATTAAAAACAGTATCCGCGAAAATCCGCGCCCGGTTTTGCTGGAGTGCATGACCTTTAGGATGCGTGGCCACGAAGAAGCTTCGGGAACTAAATACGTGCCGCAAAACTTGTTTGAGTGGTGGGGCGCAAAGGATCCGCTGGCCAATTTCGAGAAATATTTATTAAATGAGCGCGTACTGTTGCCCGAGTGGATCCCGGTGATCAGGAAAGAGTTCACCGCACTTATCGAGTCGGAATTTGAAAAGGTTTACAGCGAAGCTGATATAGTGCCGGATATAGAAACTGAGGTAAACGATATGTACCGGCCTTACCGTTTCCCGGCAGATCAGCCACCAACAATCCCGGCAACCAATAAACGATATATAGATGCCATTAGCGACGGCCTGCGCCAGGGGATGCGCAAATACCCCAACCTGGTAATTATGGGGCAGGATATTGCCGAGTACGGCGGCGCTTTTAAAATAACCCAGGGCTTTGTGGAAGAGTTTGGCAAGGGACGGGTGCGTAATACGCCCATTTGCGAATCGGGCATTGTGGGCGCTGGGATGGGGCTGGCGCTTAACGGCTACAAGGCCATTGTTGAAATGCAGTTTGCCGATTTTGTTACCTGCGGATTTAACCAGGTTATTAATAACCTGGCCAAAACCCATTACCGCTGGGCGCAGGCCGTTGATATGGTAGTGCGCATGCCTACCGGTGCGGGTACGGGTGCAGGCCCCTTTCACTCGCAAAGTAACGAGGCCTGGTTTACAAAAACTCCGGGGCTGAAAGTGGTTTACCCCGCCTTCCCGACCGATGCCAAGGGCCTGCTGCTGGCCGCTATTGACGACCCCAACCCGGTTATTTACTTTGAGCACAAATACCTGTACCGCAGCATTAGCGGCGAAGTGCCGGATAATGATGTGCTGATAGAAATTGGCAAGGCCAATATTGTACAACAAGGCGAAAAGGCTACCATCGTCACTTTTGGTTTGGGCGTTCACTGGGCGCTGGAGTATGCGGCCAAACATCCTGAATTATCCTTAGAGATCATCGATTTACGCAGCCTGCTGCCATGGGATAAGGAAGCGGTAGAGCGAAGTGTGCAAAAAACAAGCCGTGCACTGGTATTACATGAAGATACCCTCACCAGCGGCTTCGGCGCCGAAATAGCAGCCCATATTGCCGAACATTGCTTTAAATACCTGGATGCCCCGGTAATGCGCTGCGGCAGCCTGGATACAGCTATCCCCATGAATAAAGCGCTGGAAGACCAATTTTTAGCGAAGGCAAGATTGGAAGAAATGATGGAAAAATTGCTGGGGTATTGATTTTTTTGTCAATTGGTAACTATTTGACTGTCAGCGCCAAAGTGTTCCATGTGTGGAAATGCTAAATTGTTAAAGAGTTGATTATCAATACCAAGGCGTTCCAAAGCGTTCCGGGCGCTCCGGGCGTTTCAGTGGAACGCTGCAAGCATCATTTGCAAAGGTCTTGACTCTTGATTCTTATCTCTTGACTCTATTCCCCCTACTTCCACTTCAAACTCTTGATCAAAACCTCCACATCTTTTTTAATAAAGTTTAAGGCAGGCTGAACCGAATCAAGACGTGGCTCGTTGTTAAAGTAAAGCGCTCCCCGCAGGTAATTTTTTGTACTATCGGTAAGGAAAAACTGGGCCGACGATGCAGCGTTGCCGTCAATGGTATAGTAAATGCCGTATACCTTACGCTCGGGATAGGCAATAATGCCCTCATCAATAGATGTAGCCTTTATGGTATGCTTAAAAGCGAAGGTGCGGGCATCCTCCACCAACTGATTAAACTCTTTTTTGGTGGTTACCGGCTGATAGCTCAAATGCAGCGTGGCATGAAAATCAGGAAATTGCATGTTTACCCAGCAGGGCTTTGCATTGCTGCTCCGGTCGGGCTCAATAACGGCGTATTTGGGGTAAGTAAAAGTATATGGGCAGCCGCCGGTATATTCCCGGTATTCCTTTTTAGGGAAAACAATACGGGAGTAGCCACGTGGCTTGGGCGAGTAATCATGATTGCCGCCACAGGCTGCAAAAAGAAACAGCGCCAAAACTATTAATGCTGCGTATCTCATACGCGCAGGTCTTTAGTGTTCCATATCTCCCATGATTTTTCGGCCTGGAGTACCAGCATTTCGTAACCGTTTTTGGTGGTTGCGCCCCTTTCGCGGCCTTGTTTTAAAAACAGGGTTTCCTCGGGGTTGTAAATCAAATCGTACAGCAAATGCTCATCGGTAATGGCTTCGTAGGGTATTGGCGGGCATTCATTAATATTGGGCGATGTACCTACCGGTGTAGTGTTGATAATGATTTTATGTTGTTTAATATGGTGTGGCTTCAGCTCGCTAAACAGTAAATGATCAGGATGTGGTTTGCGGGTAACGGTTTTGTATGTAATACCCATATTTTCCAATACACACCTTACCGCTTTTGCCGCGCCGCCATCGCCCAAAACCAATGCCTCATCGTTGGTATTATTAATGAGTGGCTTTATCGACATCTCGAAACCATATAAATCGGTATTATAACCTTCCAGCCTGAAATCGTGCCCGGTAATGCCAACCTCGCCTGTAAATGCTGCCTGTAGCGGGCTTTCGGCGCTTATACAAATGCAATTTACCGCGCCAGCAGTACGGGCATCATGCTCAATCCAGTCAAGGTAGGGTATAATGGCAACTTTATGGGGAATGGTAACATTCAAGCCAACCAGGTTAGGATTTTCGTCAAGCAAATCCTGCAGGTCTTTAATATGCTCCAGCGGGTACAGGTCGTAAACAGCATCTTCAATGCCTTCGGTTTTAAATTTCTCGGCAAAATATTTCTTCGAAAAAGAATGCGAAAGCGGATAGCCTATCAGCCCGTAGTGTTTCATGTGTAAGTTATTTAGTATCGCCTAAAATAAAAGCCTAAAGATATACACAGAAATGGTAACTGCTATATCCAAAATCAGAATAGGATATTATCAGTGAACGCGGAATTTAAGTCCAAGGCCATTAGTAACTTTATCATAATTGAAATAACGGCCAGGGAAACACGAACTGCAGAAGAACCAATGATGTAAAATCAAGACAGCTGCAAATCAGTTTTGTCTTGATCCTTGACTCTTACTTCTTGATTCTTATTTAAAAATCCAGGAAATGATCAAAAGTATCGCTCCGGATACCCAGGCGTAATGTTTCGAGCGGGATGATATCCGCCGGGGCTATGTTGCCTAAGCTTACGTTGGCGCCAATCAGCTTAATAAACCAAACCTGCTGGGCTTTTTGCGGGGCTTCCCAAATGATGGTGCCTTCGGGTATTTGGGTAAGTATCTCATCAACCAGGCCCTGCCTTACTTCGCCCGAATCGCGGTAAATACCCACGTTACCACTTTCGCGGGCCTCGGCAATAACTTTCCATGAACCGGCTTCAATTTCGGCGTTCATAAGCTTTATCCATTTGTATGGCGCGAAAATCTTTTGTACATCTTTTGAGCCAACTTCAGATATTACCGTAACCTGTTTGGCCAGCTTGCGGATGTAGTCGCATTTAACATCATGTTCAATAGTGATTGATCCGTCTGATACCTCGCAATGCTCCAACTGATATTTATCCAGCAGGCGGCAGTAATCATCAAACTGGTTACGCACAATAAAGGCCTCAAACAATGTACCTCCAAAATATACCGGGATACCGGCTTGTTTATAAAGCTTTATCTTTTCATCCAGGTTTGGGGTAACGTATGATGTGGCCCAGCCCAGTTTTACAATATCGGTATATGTGCCGCCAACCTCAATAAAATCCTCAACCTGCCTTAAACTTAAACCCTTATCCATAACCATAGTAATGCCTTTATCGCGGGGTTTAGCTGTACGTTCGGGTAAATTATTGATGGTATAATTCATATTGTTGTTTGGTTATAGCCTATAACTAAAAGTACTAACGCCGGCAAAGGTCGTAAAAAAAATTCATAGGAAAAATGAAGGAAATGTTAAATAAAAAATAGAAGTGGAGATGCCCGGTTTTCATCGGTGCCTGTTTTCATCGCTGTTCAAATAGGACTGCGCGTTTCAAATTGTGCAGGCGATAGCACCTATCGTGAAAAAGGGTACGCGATAGTCAGGCCTTAAAAAAAATGCTGTTTCAGGTAATTGTTGCGATCGCCCGTTTATCATACCCAACCGCAGGCGGGAACCTTAGTTTTACCCTGAAGGTTAGGCGAAATATTTTCATAATATTTATTTGCTATAAAATCATTGTTAAAAATGTAACAAAAGTGTTGAACTTATATTAAAGTCTTAAAAACAATTGCTAAAAGTTGTACTTTTAGCAATTGAACTAAGGCTTAAAAAACTAAATATTATTCTTAACTAACAGGGTTTTGTATTTTTTTAGCACACTATCAATAACTTATAATAAAAAATTACCTAAATCTTATGTTATGCAAAAAAAAATTTCACTGCTTTTCTCCATATTGTTGATCTCCGTTAGTGCTTTTTCACAAAGTATTTCAACGGGGACCTATGCCGAAGATGTTGCAAGGAGAAACCAGGTTTCCGGGCAAAGCGGTTATTCGGCCTCGTTTACTATCCGGCCATTGGAAAATATAGCCGATACATCGCTAAGAAATTTGATAGCAAGCAGAATGTACTCAAAATTTAATGTTATGGGTATGCCATCTGGTATACGGCTGCTTCCATTAAACTGGTTAAATGAATATAATGTAAATCGTCCGTACGGCTATAATAATAGTTCGATGTATCCAAATAAAGGTTACCAAAGCATGCTTAGTGGGGGATTTTTATTAAACGCGGGCATTTTAACAGTGCAGGTAAAGCCCGAACTGGTTTATGCACAAAACAAAGCTTTTTCAACCTTTGCCGATGTACAGGCAAACAATAATTCTCCGGCGCTTATGAATGCTTATTTTGGTACAATAAATGGCATAGACGCGCCCGAAAGATTTGGAAATAATTCAATAAAACATTTGTACCCCGGCCAATCAAAAATAACGTTAAGTTATAAAAGCGTTGAAGCCGGGGTTTCAACAGAGAACTTATGGTGGGGCCCCGGCATAAAAAACTCCATTATGATGAGCAACTCAGCACCAGGTTTTTTACACTGGACATTTAATTCGGTAAAACCGGTTAAAACAATAATTGGCTCGTTTGAATGGCAAATAATAGGTGGAAATTTAAAACAATCGGGCTTTGCGCCGGATGATGTAACCAAGCTGGTTTATGGCGGCAATCTGTACAGCCCCAAGCCTAAAGTTACCCGGTACCTTTCTGCCTACACTATTAACTGGCAACCTAAGTGGCTGAAGGGACTATATTTGGGAGTTACCAGTTATGATTACCTCGATAAGGATTCTGTTTATAACAAAAAGAGTTTAGCACGAAGGATATTTCCGGTAATTACAGGGTCCTCGGCAAAGGCAAATGATATTACAAACGCCACAAACGGAGATGGACAGGATTTTGCATACGCATTTAATATAAGGCAGCTTTTGCCCCTATACCAGGCCGAAATTTATTTTGAATGGGCCCGGAACGACAGAAGCGGTGGAATTAACGATTTTATTCAGGAGCCGGGTCATTCAGCGGCCTACACGCTTGGCGGCAGAAAATTATTGGGGTTAAGCAATCGCGCCTATTTACAAATAAAAGCCGAAATAACATCGCTGCAAAGGTCGCCGACTTATTTATTGAGAGATGAACCTACCTGGTATGAACACCTGCAAAGCCCACGGGATGGGTATACAAACAGTGGCCGGTATATTGGCGCCGGCATTGGGCCCGGTAGCAGCAGCTTTATGCTTGATGTTAGCTATCTAAAAAACTTAAACTCATTTGGGGTTACACTTGAAAGGCAATTGCATAATAATGATTTGTATTATAGCGCTTACGCCGGCACAGGTACTTTTGACTTACATTGGGTGGATCTTTCAAGCACTTTTTACGGTCATATAAAGTTGAATAACTACCTGCTTTCGGCAGAAATTACGCCTGTTTATTCTCTAAATTATCAATACAAAAGCAGTGAAACCTTTAATTTGCATGCACGGCTTAATATTACCTATTACTTTAACTAATTGACACTGTCGCTGTTATTTATCGTTTTTAAAAAACAGACTTGACTTTTAATTAAAAAAGATCATTGTTCTTAATAATCCCAATTTAACTTACTTTTGCAAAAAAAGTAATATCACCTATACCAATATCGTTTTAACGCCATTAATGGTTACTTATGAATAGATTTCGCTTCCGTATATTTTTGATTGTTTTCACCATTCTTTGTTGTTCAGTTAAATTCGTTTCTGCTCAAACCAATCTTCAAAATATATCTTCAATAAACATTGATGATGTTTCAGACCAGCAGCTAATCCAACTCCTGCAACAAGCACAAAATGCCGGTTTAAGCGATGCTGATTTAATACAGCAGGCGCAAAACAGGGGCATGTCGGCCAGTCAGGCCCAAAAATTACAGTTGAGAATAAAAAATATTCGCAGCAAATCAGGTGTATCGTCAACAAATGCGGCTGATAGCACCACTACGCAAGGCCGTCAACTTAATTACAAGCCAGATAGCGTTGATTCCTTGTCAGCACAAAGGGACATATTTGAAAGTCTTAAGCCTAAAATTTTTGGCGCAGATATTTTTAAAAATAAGAACAGTTCATTTGAACCCAACCTTAAACTTGCTACACCTTTAAATTATATTGTTGGGCCTAATGACCAGCTTAACATCAACGTTTATGGTAACTCATTGGTAAATTGGAAACTTGAAGTATCTCCCGAGGGTAATATCAACATACCTGGCGTGGGCATTTTAAATGTTGGCGGCAAAACCATTGAGCAGGCTTCCGTAGCCATAAAGAGCAGGCTTGCAGCTAACAATTACGCTGTTGGGCGCGGCACAAGTGTTCAGGTGACACTGGGAAATATCCGGAGCATCAAGGTGATTATTATTGGGCAGGTTTCTAAGCCAGGTACCTATACCTTGCCGTCGCTTGCTACGGTTTTCAACGCGCTTTATTTGGCGGGCGGCCCAACTGATAATGGAAGTTTAAGGCAAATAGAAGTAGTCAGAAATAACCGGATCATCAGGCATCTTGATGTTTACGATTTTTTGGTTAAAGGCGATCAAAAAAATAATATAGGGTTGCAGGACCAGGATATTGTGCGTGTACCTACATACCGCACAAGGGTTGAGCTTGCCGGGCAGGTGAAAATTCCGGCACTGTTTGAGGTTTTACCAGGCGAAAGCCTTGACGACATTATAAACTACGCCGGCGGCTTTACCGATAGCGCCTATACTGCCCGTATAAAAGTATCACAGATAAGCGACCAGCAAAGAAAAATCACAGATGTTTTAGAGGCCGATTATAAAAACTATATACCCTTAAGGGGCGACAAATACACTATTGAATCGGTTATTAACCGGTTTGAAAACAGGGTGGTTATTAACGGGGCGGTTTTTAAGCCTGGCGATTACGAGTTGCAAAACGGGTTAACTTTATATCAGCTGATTGAGAAAGCAGCAGGTTTAAAAGAAGACGCTTTTACAGAAAGGGGCACCATTACGCGCCTGAAGCCTGATAATAGTACCGAAATGGTAGGTTTTAATGTAAAAGATGTAATGAATAAAACAGTGAATATTCCATTACAGCGCGAAGATATTATTAACATATCGTCAATTTTTGATTTACGTGATAAATACGTAGTCACCATTAATGGTAGTGTAAGGAAGCCGGGGAAGTTTGCCTTCTCGGAAAATATGAAAGTAGAGGACCTGATTTTAAAAGCGGGTGGCTTTGCCGAGGGCGCCAGCACGAAGCGAATTGAAGTGGCCAGGAGAATATCTAATGCCGATCCATCATCTAAAAGCAGTTCGGTTGCCCAGGTTTTTAGTGTGAACATTGATGGTCCGTTAAAGCCGAATGATGCCAATTTTGTGTTGACACCATTTGATATTGTATCGATATATAGTTTGCCGGGGTACGAAAAGCAAAAAACAGTTAAAGTTGAAGGCGAAGTATTGTATCCGGGATCATACACCATTAAAAATAAAAACGAAAAAATATCAGATTTGATAGCACGCGCGGGAGGGCTTACTGCATCGGCCGATGTTGAAGGCGGGTCATTAAAAAGAGAAAACATTGCCATATTGGGTGTTGATAAGAATAAAGCTGATACCGCGGCTTTTACCCTGGAAAGGATGGCGCAGGCCAACAGGCTTAAACGTGCTTACAAAGATTCGACAACCAATGCCGATACGCAACAACGCAACAACTATGTAGGGATTGACCTTGGTGCGGTTTTAAAAACACCAGGTTCGAAAAGTGATTTATTGCTGGAAGACGGCGATATTATAAGGGTGCCTAAACAACAGCAAATTGTTCGTGTTAATGGCCAGGTGCTTTATCCAAGCGCGGTAGTATATGACAGTTCAAAATCGTTTAATGATTTTGTATCTAACGCCGGAGGCTATGGCCCCGATGCATTAAGGAGAGGGGCATATGTAGTATACCCGAACGGTACGGTAAAGGGCACCAGGAAGTTTTTGTTTTTTAATAGCCATCCGTCGGTGAAGCCGGGAAGTGAAATTTATGTGCCGAAAAAGCCAGAGAGTAAGGGGAATTCTGTACAAACAATATTAGGGCTTACGACTGGTCTGGCATCATTAGGAGCCATTATTTTGGGAATCTTAAGTTTAAATAAGTAGTAAAAGCAGCATCAAACTCATTCATGACGCATACAAGTAACGGCAGCCCTGACGAAATATCGGTAACAGAGTTTGTAAATAAATTTCGTGTAGTTAGTAATTATTTAAAAAGTAAACTACTTATCATACTAATAGGCGGGGCTTTAGGAGGCATATTAGGATTAGCCTACGCAATAATCAAAAAGCCTATTTATACTGCATCATCTACTTTTGTATTAGATGATGGAAGTAAAGCTGGTGGATTAAGCCAATACGCAAGTCTTGCATCTATAGCAGGTATTGACATAGGCGGCAGCGGTGGTGGCGGCATATTTCAAAACGATAACATTCTTGAGTTATATAAGTCGCGCCTGATGGTAGAAAAAACGCTACTGAGCGAAAGTGAATTTGCCGGTAAAAAGCAATTATTGATTGATAGATACATCAGTTTTAATCATTTACGGCAAATTTGGAAAAATGATGACGGTATTGATAACATAACATTTTCAGGCGATCCGGGTAAGTTTAGTATAAAACAGGATAGTATCATCTCTAAAATTGTTGAGGCGCTTAATAAACAATCACTTTCGGTTAGTAAACCCGATAAAAAGTTAAGTATAATAAGGGTTGATGTAACAAATAAAGATGAACTTTTTGCGAAAGCGTTTAATCTTAAGCTTGTTGAAAAAGTTAATGAGTTTTATACCCAAACCAAAACAAAAAAGAGTGAGCAAAATATTCGTATACTACAGTTTCAGGCCGATAGTGTAAGGAAGGTATTAAATGGTTCAATTGGTGGTGTGGCCTCGGCAATTGATGCGTCTCCTAACGCAAACCCGGCGTTGCAGGTATTGCGCGTACCTTCGCAAAAAAAGCAAATTGATGTACAGGCAAGCACTGCTATATATACAGAGATAGTTAAAAATCTTGAGCTTTCAAGAATGGCTTTAAGGCAGGAAACGCCTTTAATACAAATGATAGATAGCCCTAAATTGCCGCTTGAGAAAACCAAATTCAATAAGGCCGTTGGTTTTTTGGCTGGTTTTTGGCTGGCGTTGGTAGCTGTAGTAATATTGCTTTTAGTTTATAGGGCTTATAAAAAAAAGTATCAGAATTAAGGGCCCATGAAAATCAATGTTATTTTACCCCACGTTATACGCAAACCGGGTGGGGGCACAAAAATCATGTATGAGTTTGCTAATCAGCTTAATATTTTAGGGCATGATGTTGTCGTATACAATTGTATGGAAACATCGTTTTTTAAGCTAAAGAAATCCCGTAATCTATTGCGGAAGGTCTACTTTTATTTCTTCAAGCATCCGGCATGGTTTAAACTGAACAGTAATATAATATCGGCCATTATAGATAAAGTAAATAACAAAGATATAAGGGACGCTGATGCGATATTTTTTACTGGTTGGTCATTGGCGCATGACCTTCAAATATTAAATGCTGCAAAAGGGCAAAAGTTTAACCTGATACAGGACCTTGAATTTTGGACCGGGAACAAACAAGACATTCTCGATTCATATCTATTCAAAAATATAGTAAAGCTTACTTATTCAAATCACATCAAAAAATATATCGAAGAATTTGGTGAAAAAATCCATAAAATATCCATAAGCGTAGACAGGGGGCTTTTTAAAATAATATCGCCTATTGATTCGCGGGATAAGGATAGCATTTGTATGATGTACTCAACTGAGGAACGAAAAGGATCTAAGTACGGCTTGGAGGCCCTGATTCAATTAAAGCAGCAAAATCAAAGGCTAAAGGTTCATTTGTTTGGTACATCGGCCGGGCCTGCCGCTTTACCTGCAGATTTTCACTATCATCAAACGCCTCCCAATTTGGCACACATCATGAATAGTTGTGCTATATTTTTAACTCCCAGCCTGTGGGAGGGATATGGTATACCAGGTATAGAGGCTATGAATTGCGGTTGCGCGGTTGTTTGCTCTGATGCAGAAGGCCATCTCATGTATGCAAAGGATAACGAAACCGCGATAATTTTTAAATCCGGCGATACAAATGAAATTGTTAGTGCATTATTAAAATTATTAAAAAATGATACCGAAAGATTGAGGATTGCAAAAAATGGAAATCGATTTATTTTAGATCAAAAATCGTGGCAAGGTTGTACAACCGAACTGGTGGAAGTGTTTGAGCTTAATAAATAGGTTGCTTTTATAAATCATCTATTAAATTTTACCTACGTACTCAACTGCTAACTTAAACTGCTTTAATTAAAAACATATTGAAATTTACGTCCAGATTAAATCAGTATTTTAAAAAATCAAGTATCTCTATTACTATCGGGCTTGGTGCGCTTAAAGTTGTCAAAGCGGTGTTAACGTTAGTTATCATTATTTTATCGGCAAAATATTTTGGAGCGTCATCTGATAGGGATGCCTGGCTGGTTGGAGTGTCAATTATAACGGTATTTATACAGCTTCTTTTTGGGCCGGTTAATGAAACGTTTATCACCAAATATATTCATATCCGCGAAGAGGAATCAGAGCAAAAGGTTAATGACGCAACCAACTCGCTAATTTCTACAATAATTATCATATCGTTAATTATCAGTGTTTTGGTTTATTGTTTCTCGCAAAATCTGGCAAATTTATTTGCTCCCGGTTTTACGCCAGCGCAAAAAAATGTACTGGTTTCTATGATTAATATTTTAATTCCCTCATTGGTCATGCTTGAGGTTGTTAATATCTGGAGTTCAATTTTAAATGCCTATAAATCATATTTTATCCCCGATTTATTTTCTTTTATCTCCCTTACGCTCAACATTGTTTTAATAATAGTGCTGTCGCCATCTATAGGTATTTATTCATTGATTGTATCGGCTTATGTAAGTTCCATGTTGCTGCTTGTAATATTATACAAGGAGCTTAGATTTAAATTTAACTACAAGTTTAGGCTTGTAATGCCGAGTTTGCAGCTGGTAAAACCGTTTTTTATTTTTGCGCTGCCGTTATATGTCAATTATTTGTTTTCTCAGGCCGATACCATTATTGAGCGGAACTTAACAACAACCAAGGGGACTGGAAGCATCTCGATGCTTGATTACGCCAGAAAGTTTACAGAACTGCCAACAGGCCTTATGATTGCCGTGGTAACCACGGTGCTAACCCCGCTGCTATCATTATATGCTGTAAAGAATACGCGTGAAGAACTGATGCATGAGACTCAGAAATACTTTCGGTTTACAGCCTTGCTAATATTGCCAATAGCAATTATGCTCATAATTGTACCGGGCGAAATTGTTGAAATTATATTAGTAAGAGGAAAATTTGTTGAACAGTACGTTGAACCTACAAGTTTATTATTGCGATGGTATGGATTGGGGTTATTTGCTGTGATATTTTATGTGGTTTACACACAACTACTGATAGCGCAAAAAAGGGTTTACTTTTTTTCAAAAGTTGTTATTTTAACTTATTTGGTAAAAATATGTTTTAACCTGTTTTTTAATAAATATTTTGAGCTAAATACTTTTCCAATTTCTTCAATGCTATCTAACCTTGTTATGGGGCTTATATTGATGTATTTTGGCTTAAAAGAATTTCGGAAAAAGATGCTTACCGATGCTTTTTTAGTATTGGTAATATTTTTAGCCCTATCGGTTGGCGGTTACTTTTTACGCGATTATCTGAAACCGTATTTAAAAAACAATTTAATAATGGTTTCGGTCATTTTAGCATTCATTTTTTTTACTGAACTGGGGCTTATTTTGTTGTTGAATATGGAGGAAGCCAGGGTAATTAAAAGATTTTTCAATTCATCGTATAAACGGATTTCGTTAAATGGGAAAAAAGATAAAAATTATTGAGTGTGCAGATCAGTTAGGCTTGGGGGGAACAGAATATGCACTTCAATTATATTGTAAATATTTAGACAAAGAAAGGTTTGACGTTACCGCTGTAGGCCTTTATAAAGGTGGTGAAAGAGAAAAACTAATTAGTGATCTGGGTATAAACGTAGTAGTGTTAAATGGTGATTTTGAAAAATTTGAAACGCTTATACAGCAAACGGATGTTTTTCATTGGCACGGTTATGGCCAGGTTGATAATAAACTTTTTGCTTTTTTAAATAAAAACAAACCCCGGTTAATTATACAAACCAACGTTTTTGGTCATTTTGAAAAATCACGCTATTATGATTTAATTGATTTTGACCTGTATATATCAAAAATGATTTTGGTAAGGCGTATGAAGCTTGACAAAGCTTTTGCAGATCAGTATGCCTATAAACGAAAGGTGTTGCCTTACCCTGTTGATATCGATTTTTTAAAAGGCAAAGATATTGAACCAGATTTGCAGGAAGTAATTAAGTTTAAGCAAATCCACAACATTGCCGATTGTTTTGTGGTTGGAAGAGTAGGTCGTGCCGATGATCATAAGTTTGATGTAATAACCCTTATCGCATTTAAAGAATATCTTAAATATAACAGTGCGGCTAAATTTTTACTTGTAGGTGCCACAAAAAACATGAAGGCAGTTATAAAAAAGTTAAAAATAACCGATAGCGTGGTAATCTTAAACAATACATCGGATATGAGGCAGCTTTTAACCTACTATAAAGCTATGGATGTGTTTTTGGCCGCAAGTAACATAGGTGAAAGTTTTGGAATGGTTATGGCCGAGGCCATGAGTATGGGGGTACCGGTAGTAACTATAAGTACCCCTGCCAAAGATAACGCCCAGGTTGAGGTTGTTGATAACGGAGTTACCGGATTTGTATCGTATCGTTTAAAAGAAACAATAGCCCAGGCTATTAATGAAATAAGCTCAAAGCCATTATTGGCCAAAGAAATGGGAAAAAATTCCATTGATAAAATTTCTCATTCGTACAACGCCCAGGCAATTGTATATAGCCTTGAGCAACTGGTATTTGATAAATTAGGTGTTGAATTTGAAAAAAAACCGAGTTTAATTGTTGACTGGGGCGAAAATCTTAAGATTGATTACAAAAAGAGGTGTAATGAACTATTTGGCGAAATTGATAATTTAGGTAAAGTAAAAGTATGGTACTATCAAACCCTGGCGTTTAAAGTTTACAATAAACTTTCGGGCATTATCAGAAAAAAACTTTCATGAAAATATTATTTATTAGTAGTGCCGGTCAGCCAGATTATCTATGTGATTCTTTATACCACGGCTTAAAAGAAAAGTATGGTAATGATGTAGAATCTGTTAATGACATGTGGTATATGTACACCACCTTGTTGCCAGATGAGCAGCAATATTTATATGGAAAAGGCTTTTCTTTATATGGCCTTTTGAATACCCAGGTTAAAAATGTACCATCAATAACCGAAATTGCCGATAGGATTGAAAACAATTATTATAGATACATAATTTATGGTGCTGTACAACAGTGTAAATTGTTTTTAAAAGAGGTATTTGATAACTATCCTTCCAATAAAATTATATTTATTGACGGCGAAGATAGGACATCTGTGCTTCCTCAATTGGTAAGCAAGGGGTTTTATTTTAAAAGAGAATTAGTAAGCACTCAAAAGAACTTATACCCAATCAGCTTTGCAATTCCGGCTAAAAAAATTGTCGATAACATTCCTCATAAAAGCCGGGATTGGGCTGTAAACTACCCTGGAAAACTTAATACATATATTCACAAAACAGAAGAATCATATTACGCCGACTATCGAACATCCAAATTTGCAGCTACGTTTAAAAAGGAAGGTTGGGATTGCCTTAGGCATTATGAAATATTAGCAAACGGCTGCTTGCCGTACTTTAAAGATTTAAAGGGTTGTCCTGCTAACACACTGACCAATTTTCCAAAGGATGTATTGCTGGATATAAAAACAAAGATTGAAAGTAAAACGCCTTTTTCTGATGAGGCATATAATCGGTTAGTCAATTTGTTATTAGATTATGCACGGAGAAACTTAACAACCGAAGCTTTGGCAGACTATGTTATCAAGGTAGCTTCAGATAATAAGTTGGAAGAAAATAACAAACCAATCAAAATACCCCTGGATGATGCAGTACAGAAGGCTGATTTTGTTGATCAGGTAATAAATAAAGTAAAATCGCCGGTACCGGTAATAATTCACCACGGGTTGTCATCGGCTCAGGAATTAAGGTTTTTGAAAAAAAACAACTTTATGTTATATGTCAATTCAATGTTCAAATCGGCATTAAATGATAATTGGCCAAATGGAGTTACCGTAAGGTGTAATAGTGGCGATGATATGCCTGTAGTTGCCGATGTGATTATTTTAGATACCGTATTGCCCTACCAGGAGAATATTTTAGATTACATGCAAAATGTTATAAAATTGATGCGGCAGGACACCAAGCTAATTATTGCAGTGCCCAATTACAGGAGCTTAGGAACTGTTTTAGGGTTTATGAAAAACGATTTAAAGTTTGGGCGCTTAACGCTTGCAAAAAGTTCGCAGGTTAATTTCTATTCTAAAACTTCACTAATTAAGTTTCTAAACTCCTTTAATCTGCAATATAAAAGAGTTCTTGGCTATAGCTTTGACGAAACACATCCAATAAAAAGAATGTTAAACAAGACGGCTTTTTTACAGTATTTCACCTGTAAAAAAATACTGATTGAAGCGGAGTTAAAACATGAATAAAGTATTCATTGTAGTAGTAAATTATACCAAATACAAGGATACCATAGAGTGTCTAGAAAGCGTGTTCAAATCGTCATGCCAGGATTTTCAGGTTATTCTTATTGATAATTCTCCTGATGATATTTCTGAAAATAACATCCGTAACTGGCTTAACGGCCAAAACAACGATGATATAGAAACTTTATTTCCAGAATTGGTTTATCCGTTAGTAAAAAAGCCTATCCCTTATAGATATAGCAAAGAAGAGGAGCTTAACGATATGCCTGGTTTAAAAAACGAGCGCTTATTATTTGTCAGGGCTGCTAATAAGGGTTTTGCCGCTGCTAATAATTTAGCTTTTAACTACATATTAAGGCAGGCTGATGAATCTTCTTTTATATGGGTGTTAAATAACGACACTGTTATTGCAAGAGATTGCCTCGAAAACTTAATTGGATTTTATAAAAATGGGGAGGCCGACACCATATTAGGGAGTAAGCTTAATTTTTATTATAAAAAAGAAGTATTACAAGCGGTGGCAGGCAGATATAACAAGTGGTTAGGTAGTACCCATCACGTTGGCGAAGGCGAAATTGATAACGGACAATATGATAATTTTAGAATGAACCCGGATAATTATATAGTTGGGGCATCAATGTTTTTGCCATTTTTGTTTTTGAAGAAAGTAGGGTTGATGAATGACGACTATTTTTTGTATTATGAAGAGTTGGATTGGATTTTGGCAAGTAAACAAAAGGGGTTTAAGCCGGCATTACAGACCAATGCGATTGTATATCATAAAGAGGGCACTTCAATTAATGGAGCTTCTTTCGGCGGCAAAAATAACGACAAATCTCTTGCTGATTATTATTCGATAGTAAATAGGCTCAAGTTTACAAAAAAATGGTATCCCAGCTGTTTATATACAGTTATACCCGGAGTTATTTATGCGTTATTAAAAAGGCTTGGTAAAGGTAGGTTTGCATTTGTAAATAAAACTGCCAAAGCAGTTATTAAAGTTTTGACAACTGATTATCATAGTGACAACATGAATAATGGGTAATTTCATTCTCTTTATTTCATTAACAATTTTAGCAATCGGACCGCTAATAATTTGGCCAAGCAGATACAACATCCCCATGTGGTTAAATGTTGGTTTTGTGTTCGTAGCTTATTTTGTTCCGTTGTTAATGTTAAGCGATAATGAAAATTACAACGGCGAAGTTTTTGATCTGTTTTATAAAATAACAGTTTTGGGTGCGTTTTGCTATTTGGTTGGCATACTGCTTGGTAACTTTTTGCCTCTTATAAGAATGCCCTTAAGCTTTGTGATCAGAAGCGATGAGTTTTACGAAAAAAGATTTATAAAGCTTACTCAGATATTTTTGATAGTTGGCATAGTGGGGATGTTATTAAGCTATCTGCTGATGGGCTTTGTGCCCGCCTTTGCAAGTGACCCACTTAACGCCAAGTTTTTTAGAGGACCATATCAGGCTCCTTACATGAGGGTTGCGGTTTTATACCGGGTTGCTAATCTTATTTTAATTAATGCTATCGCTTTTGGGTTTATATTGTTTTATCTAAAAAGAAGCCTGTTTAATTTTTTATTAATTATACTGGCGTCATGTGTATTGTTATCGACATTAAACCGAGGTACAACAGCATTTGCGTTATTAACAGTTATTGGTTTGGTATGTGCCAGTAAGGGTAAAATATATTCATGGCTGTTTGTTATCATAAATTCCCTAACCATTATTGTTGGCAGTATCTCTTATTATATTATAGGGCTTATTTTTGGTATAGATCAGTTTACAGATCTGTACTCTGAAGATTCCATATGGACGCTTATTGCCTCCGGAGCGCCGGATATATCAGATCAGTTGCAGTTTTTAAAAATGTATTTGCTTAATCCGGAACTCACCTATGGTAAAACTTTTTTGGGAGGGTTGGTGCCGGGACATTATAAATGGAACCCCTCGGTTTGGGCGCTAAGTGTTATAAGCCCTGATACCGATCTAAATGACATTACATCCGGGGGCTTGCGGCTACCGGTATCAATATGGGGATATACCTCGTTTTCCTGGCCTGGCGTAATTATGGTAAGCTTAATATCTGGGCTAATAATCGGATATTTTACCAAATACCTTAAACACTGGATGAGAAATCGAAACATGGCTAAAAATATTGTAGCTATTACTTTTTATAGTTTAATTGGGCTGCAATTTTCGGGCTTTTACGTTTTCTCTTACATGTTTTTTCCGCCACTTATTGTTCTCTTTTTTTACATTTTTATCCTGAAGAAGTAAGAATGAATATCGTCATCAACGCCCGTTTCCTTACCCAAAAACTTACCGGGGTACAACGTTTTGCCATCGAAATTGCCCGGCATTTAAAAGCGTTGATGCCATCCGCCAAGTTTGTTGCCCCATCAAATATAATTCATCATCAGTTGGCTACCGAACTTGGCGTAACTATAATAGGCAAGCGTACTGGTGCTGCCTGGGAGCAAATTGACCTGCCCCTGTATTTAAAAAAAAATGAGAAGCCATTTTTGATCAACTTGTGTAACGTAGCGCCGCTTTTTTATAGCAATCAGGCCATAACGTTGCATGATGTTGCTTTTTTAGTCAATCCCGTTTGGTTTAACAAAAATTTCGTACGCTTCTATAAATTTCTGATCCCGCGAATCGCTAAAAAGGCCCAAATTGTTTTCACCGTCAGCGATTTCTCTAAGTCGGAAATCGTGAAGTACATTGGGATTGATCCTCGAAAAATAAAAGTAATATATAATGGAGTATCAGACCTGGCGATTCCAAAATACACCGGGGCTGGTTACGGGAGGTATATTTTAACGGTTGGATCTATAGATAAAAGAAAAAACATCCTGAATCTTATAGAAGCATTTAAGTTGACAACAAGCAAATACCTCAAACTTATTATTGTTGGCGATGTTAATTCAATTTTCAATAACCGGGGTAATGAAATGCTGAAAACCAATGGGAACATCATATTTACCGGCCGTGTTGATGACGCTCATTTAGCAGGTTTATACATGCAAGCACAAATGTTTGTTTATCCAAGCCTATATGAAGGCTTTGGGCTTCCTCCTATAGAGGCTATGCAATACGGCTGCCCTACCCTTGTTTCTGACATTCCCAGCTTGCGGGAAGTTTGCGGCGATGCCAGTTTATATCTGGATCCCCTGGATACAAACGACATATCGAAAAAGATAGAATTATTACTTAACGACGAGGATTTGCGTAATAGCCTCGTTGAAAAGGGCAAGCAAAACAGTAACAGGTTTAGTTGGAAAGTGTCGGCTAAGCAAATTGTCAATACAATAGAAAATTTAATTATTTAAACTTGAAAGTAGCATTAGTACACGAATGGCTTACCGTTATTGGCGGCTCAGAAAATGTTTTTAAAGAAATAGCCTCACTTTACCCGGATGCCGATATTTTTACATTAGTTGCGCGGGATGAAACTATCAAGGCACTGGCTCTTAGCAATCATAAGATAACAACATCATTTATTCAAAACTTACCGTTCGCAAAAACAAAATACAGGTCATATTTGCCACTGTTTCCCCTTGCGATAGAACAATTTGACTTATCGGGATACGATCTGGTCATTTCATCTTCTCATGCTGTGGCCAAGGGGGCGTTAACCAGTTCAAACCAATTGCATATTTGTTATTGTCACTCTCCGATAAGATATGCCTGGGACCTGCACCATCAATATTTGAAAGAGTCCGGATTAAATAAAGGGATAAAGGGATTTATCGCAAAATATCTGCTTCATCGTATCAGGGCCTGGGATATTATTAGTACCAACCGTGTTGATCATTTTATAGCGAATTCAAACTATATCGCTAAGCGAATCAAGAAGATTTACGGCCGCGAAAGCACAGTTATTCATCCTAATGTTGCAACAGAAGATTTCTTGCCGGTTTATAAAAAGAGTGATTATTACGTCACCTGCTCGAGGTTTGTGCCCTATAAAAAAATTGACCTGATTGTTCAGGCGTTTGCCCAAATGCCGGATAAAAAGCTCTTTGTTATTGGTGATGGCCCTGATTTTAAAAAAGTGAGCAGATTAGCAAAATCAAATACTATATTATTGGGGCATCAACCATTTAATGAGTTAAAAAGATATCTGGCAGAGGCAAAGGCCTTTGTTTTTGCAGCCGAAGAAGATTTCGGCATTTTACCGGTAGAAGCACAGGCTTGCGGCACTCCGGTTATCGCCTATAAAAAAGGGGGGGTTTTAGAAAGCGTCATCGAAAATAAGACCGGGATATTTTTCGACGAGCAATCAGTAGAATCAATTAAATCGGCGGTTGAATGGTTTGATGTTAATAAATCGCTATTTAATTACAACGAAATTGTTACACACGCGGCCCGGTTTTCAACCGACAGGTTTAAAAAAGAGATTCTGAACTATATCATCAGCAGGAAGGTATAAGAGGGGCGGTTTTTTTGAAATAATAAATAATTAAAATTGTATTGTAGCGTTTAAGGATTAACATTCGTATTTGTAGTAATCGTTATCATTTTGGCATAATTAGTGCATTATAAATGAAAAAGTATTACATTTGCGTATCCTATCCTTAACCCTTATGAATATACGTTACTCAAAACTCTTACCCGTAATCACGTTTATCAGTGATTTAATAATATTAAATATTTGTATACAATTTGCTCATTTATTGGTATTTAACTACTTTTCTAATGAGATAAGCTCGTCTGTCTTTTTACTTTTGGTTAATATGGCGTGGATTTCCATTGCCTCTTTAACCAAGAATTATGTGATTCAACGGCCATTGGTATTTAGCAATAGCATTAACAGAATTTTATCGTCCCTTATCTACCATTCGTTAGCTGTGCTTGGCGTAGTATACTTTTTCAAGTTTTATCAAGTAAGCCGTTGGGAAATGTTTTTTACTTACTTGCTGTTTTTTACCTTAATAGTTATTGAACGATCACTGATTTTTGCGGGATTAGACTATATCCGCAAAAAGGGGTTTAACATTAAGCATATTCTTATAATTGGGAATGAAGATATCGCGCACAGGGTAAAAAAATCTTTTGAAAAGCAGCCGGAATATGGCTATAATTTCGTGGGTAATATAACAGAAGAATCGCTTGGTAAAATGACGAGGCAAATGTTATTTGATAAAATTATAGAAACAGAGGTAAAAGAAGTGTTTATATGTTACAGGGCACTTGACCAAAGTTTACTTAAAAGCATTGTTGATTTTGGCGACCAAAACGCAATTAAAATTAAGTTTGTTTCTGATTTAGTGCTTGAAAACAGCAGTGCAACTATTATCAATTACAAAAGTTTTCCGGTAATTCAGTTGTCCAATTCAGTTGAACTTAGCCTTAAAATAATTGTTTTCAAACGGTGTTTTGACATTCTGTTTTCATTGTTTGTAATGGTTCCCGGGTTCCCGGTATTTGTATTGTTGATAATAATAACAAAATTGACATCAAAAGGACCTGTGTTTTATGCGCAGGAAAGAATCGGAAGAAATAATAAGCCCTTTAAAATTTACAAGTTTCGGAGTATGTACGTTAACTCCGAATTATTGGGGCCTCAATTATCGAGTGATCACGATCCGCGAATTACCAAATGGGGGCGGATAATAAGAAAGTCCCGATTAGACGAACTTCCTCAATTTTGGAACGTACTAAAAGGAGATATGTCAATTGTAGGACCAAGGCCCGAGCGCCAGTTTTTTATTGAACAACTCATAGAAAGATCGCCAAATTATAAAAAGTTATTACGCTTAAAACCCGGTTTAACTTCAATGGGGCAAGTGAACTATGGTTATGCAGAGAATGTTGACCAAATGTGCAACCGTGTTCGTTATGATTTACTTTACCTCAATAACATAAACCTGAATAGTGAAATTGGCGTAATTTTAAAAACTATTAGGGTAATGACGCAGTTAAAGGGTAAATAATAGTTTCTGGTATTGCGTTTTATTTTACTCAAATTGAACATAAAGCCATTAGCCGTCATTACATTTAGCCCGCCTTTGTTCAATTTCCAGGCCGAATAGGATTGTTTATTTTCAATATCAACAAACAGTCAGAGCGTACACAGGTGGCGACATATGCACGCCTTAATTGCATTGTTATAATTGTCAAAAAAACAATTATAACAATGCCGGAAACCTTCGGTAATGTCGCAATGCAATGCTTTAAAAAGAGTAACAAGTTTTTATTTTTCTAAAAAAGATATATATTTGTTAATAATTGTTTAAAAAACAATTATTAATTATTAACCTCAAAAAATTAAACCTGATGTTTTTTAAGCGTGTTTTGCCTGCAATATGCCTGGCTATGTTGTTTACTGCTGATTTGACCTATGGTCAGAGTGCTGCCGTTCCGGGTGTTCAAAAGGCGAAGATCCCCACGGCAAAACCTATCAGCAAGGATTTGTTTGGAGTGTTTTTTGAAGACCTGAGCTACGCGGCCGATGGCGGCCTTTACGCCGAACTTATTCAGAACAATTCATTCGAGTACAGCGCGAGCGACAGGAAAACATGGAACCCGCTAACCAACTGGGAGTATACTACCGAGGGTTACGGTTACGGCACAATATCTGTAGAAACAGCCAAACCCCTGCACCCCAATAACCCGCACTATGTGCAGCTGAATATCGACGATGCCGGGCAGCAGGGCGTGGGTATTACCAATGCCGGTTACGATGGCATCAGCATTATAGCAGGTCAAAAATATGATTTCTCCATCTACGTAAGGCAAATATCGGCCAAACCTGTTGGTATGCAAGTGGAACTGCGTGGAGACAAGGGCGCGGTATGCGGTACATTTTCATTCCAGACCCAGGCCGGCCCATGGAAAAAGTATACAGGAACCATTACCGCCACAGAAAGCGCCGATTCGGCAAGGCTTACTGTGCTTGGCAGGCAACATTCGGTATTGGCTATCGACGAAGTTTCGCTGTTTCCGCATAATACCTTTAAAAACCAGGCCAACGGGCTGCGGGCCGATCTTGCTCAGGCCATAGCCGGCCTTGAACCTAAATTTCTCCGTTTTCCGGGAGGCTGCCTGGTGCACGGCGATGGCGTTAATAACATATACCGCTGGAAAAATACCGTAGGCCCCGTTGAGCAGCGCGTACAACAGCGCAACATCTGGAACTACCACCAAAGCACCGGCCTGGGCTTTTATGAATATTTTAGATTTTGCGAGGATATTGGCGCCAAACCGCTGCCCGTAGTGGCGGCCGGTGTAAGCTGCCAAAATTCGGGCGGGACTTGGCGCATAGGCGGTACCGGCCAAAAAGGAATCCCTTTGACCGAAATGAAAAGCTATATCCAGGATGTGCTCGACCTGATAGAATATGCCAACGGGCCTGCAACCTCGGTTTGGGGGGCTAAACGGGCCGCAGCCGGCCATCCAAAACCATTTAACCTGCAGTATGTGGGTATTGGCAATGAAGACAAGCAAACCAATGATTTCAGGGACCGCTTTAAAATGATATACGATGCCGTACGTGCAAAACATCCCGAAATTACCATTGTGGGCACGGTAGGCCCCGCACCCTCGGGCGAAGATTACGACCTTGGATGGAAGTTTGCCGACCAGCTATCTGTGCCTGTTGTTGATGAGCACTTTTACGAAAAACCCGAATGGTTCCTGAAAAATAATAGCAGGTATGACAGCTATCGCAGACCAAAATCAAAGGTATACATCGGCGAATATGCATCCTGGGGCAATACCCTTATCAACGCGCTTTCAGAAGCCGCTTTTATGACCAGCCTTGAACGTAACGGCGATATTGTGCAAATGGCATCCTACGCGCCGCTGCTAGCCAATCTTAAACATACCTCGTGGAACCCCAATCTCATTTATTTTAATAACAAAACCCTGGCACCTACGGTAAATTACTATGTTCAGCAATTATTTTCGGTTAACCAGGGCAACAAGTATATTCCCGGGATAATATCATTTAACCAGCCCGGCGCCCGCGCCGATTCAACGCTGGCTGCATCATGCGTGCAAAACAGCAAAACCGGCGATATTATTTTAAAAATAGTTAATGCCGGTCCGCAGTCCGCAACTGCCAGCGCAAATCTTTCCAGTCTGGGCGCTGTGGCGACTAAGGCCACAATTGAAGTACTGCAAGGCCAGCCTACTGACAAAAACACCATTGATCAACCCAAAAATATCGTACCGTCGCGCGCTGAAATCAGTGTAACACAACTGGGCAATTATGTCGTACCGCGTTATTCATTAAGTGTGATACGCATCAGTTTAAAAGGAAATTAGCATATGATTGAAACTTTCGTGATTGCTGGAAATGACATGGATTGGTAGGCCTTGGAATACGAGAACTACCAACCTGTTTACGTTGTGCCGGGCTATGAGAAGTTGAATTTTCAACTGTGGATGGGCCTGTCATTGGCAGCTTGCCGAAGACTCGCCCGGGAGGCCTTTGCCTTCAATGCTTCGACAGGCCCAGTAAAACAATCCTTTTTACAACCTCATACCGGGAAACGCATTATGCACTCCCACATGCAGAAAGAAGCCTTCTTATTTATTAAAAACGCGCATTATTTCATAATTACATTATCTTTAGCTTTAATAAACCTGAGGCTATGGATTTTTTTATCGTTGTTTTACTGATACTGATTATTGTTTTAATTGTAAACAACAAAAGCAGCGTTACCCGCCATATAGAAGCGCTCGAAACCCAGATACTGGAATTAAAGCGAATGATTGAACATTTGCGTGTATCCAAACTGACGGAAGAACTGACCAAACGCGAAGAGGTAGCTAAACCTGTTATCAAGGATATTCCCGTTGTAAAAGCCCCCGAGCCACCCGTTTTACCGGTTCCACCAGCAATAAAACCTGAGCCGGACCCCGTTAAGATTGAAAGACAACCCAAGGTGATCAGCGATATCATACCGGCTATTAACCGTCCTGTAAAAACAACCGCACCAACATCACCTGTATCCGAAGAACCACAACTTTCCTTTTTTGAACGTTACCCCGACCTGGAGAAATTCATTGGCGAAAACCTGGTTAACAAAATTGGTATCGCCATATTGGTACTGGCCATTGGCTACTTTGTAAAATTCGCTATCGATACAGGCTGGATAGGCAAAGGCGGTCGGGTGGCGATCGGCATCATCTGCGGCGCCATTTTAATAGGCATAGCCCACTGGCTGCGCAATAGCTATAAAGCTTTTAGCTCGGTACTGGCCGGTGGTGGTTTGGCTGTATTTTATTTTACAGTAACGCTGGCCTATCACCAGTTCGGAATGTGGGGACAAACAACTTCGTTTATTATCCTAATTGTTATTACCATTTTCGCGGTGTTGCTTTCATTGCTATATGATAAGCAAGAACTTGCGGTTATAGCGCTGGTTGGCGGTTTTGCCAGCCCGTTTATGGTGAGCACGGGCAAGGCCAATTACGATGCCTTGTTTATTTACCTGCTGATACTGAATACCGGCCTGCTCATCATTGCCTATTATAAAGCATGGCGAGTGCTCAACATTGTGTCATTTGCGTTTACGGTCATTGTATTTGGAGGGGTGCTGTACTCGCTTACAGCGCCAACCTACCATTACGGGTTAATTTACGGCAGCATATTTTATGTGCTTTATTTCGCCATCAATGTCGCCAATAACGTTAAGGAGAACAAAAAGTTCATTGGCTCGGATTTTAGCATCCTGCTTATCAATACAGGGCTTTATTTTGCGGCAGGTTTGTACCTCTTAAAGGCCATGCACGAGGAGCAATTCCGCGGGTTGTTTTGTGTGAGTTTGGCAGTGGTAAACCTCATCCTGTCATACATCCTGTTCCGTAACCGTAAGGTTGATGCCAATATATTGTACCTGCTTATCGGTATTACGCTCACCTTTATTTCGCTGGCTGCGCCTATTCAACTGCGCGGCAATAATATAACCCTGTTCTGGGCTGCCGAAACGGTGGTGCTTTATTGGTTGTATCTGCGCTCGTCAATCAAATTAATGAAGCTTACCTCGCTTATTTTATGGGTAGCTATGTTGATGAGCCTGCTGATGGACTGGTACAAGATTTATCCCGGTCACCTCATCAGGCTTACCATTATTGCCAACAGTGGTTTTATTACAACATTGGTAGCCGCTATCAGCTCGTTCCTGTTATCGGTATTGGTAAACCGAGATGATAACGAAGACGCCGTTGGTATAAAATTCAGTAAACACATATTCAGTACCGTGGGCCTGGCGCTTTTATTTTTAAGCGGATTGTTAGAGATAAACCACCAGCTTTTAAATCGCCACCCAGGTACCGATCTTAATATTTTATACATGATGCTGTATACCCCAGCATTTATTTATAGCTACTACCTGGTATCGATAAAAGTACCAGCCGTTAAGCTTAACGATAATATCCGGATAGGTGTGTTAATGGTTTGTGTTACCGCTGACCTGGTAACAATGCCAAAGTTTTTTGGCTTGCTTACAGATATGCTGAGCACCGGCAAACCGCCATCGGGCCATTTTGCAGTGCATTGGATAAGCGCGGGATTAATCGGCCTGCTGTTTTACCGGATCATTCGCCTTTGCCAAACCACTATGGACGATGGCATGAAGACGCTTTTTACCTGGATCCTGAGCGCCGGTATCGTAGTGTTTTTAAGCCTGGAGTTTTGCCTGCTGAGCAACCTGGTTTTTTACAGCAATATGCACTCGATCGAACGGATTGAAACGGTGTATGTTAAAACCACGCTGCCCATATTATGGGGTTTGCTATCCTTCGCGCTTATGTGGCTGGGCATGCGCAATAAAATACGTACCATGCGTATTGTGTCGTTAACCCTGTTTTCGATCACGCTGCTCAAATTATTTACCTATGATATTGTAAATATTCCGCAGGCGGGCAAAATAGCGGCCTTCTTTTGCCTGGGTGTATTGCTGCTTATTATATCCTTTATGTACCAAAAGGTTAAAAAAATTATTGTTGATGATGAAACTGCTAAAAGGAAGGAAGACTAATATAGCCTTAACCGTTTTTTTGTGTGGATTGATGGTTACGGCATCGGCACAAAAAAGCTTTAAATATAAGGCTGCCCTGCAACAGGTAGATAGTACGGGTTTTTACCGCATCAACCTGAAGCCTGGCTTTGTTGCCAAAGCTAAAGGGGATATGGCCGATATCAGGATAGCCGATGCTAAAGGCAACTTTGTTCCCTACATACAGGCGGGCAGCCTGCCACAAAAAAATCAGCAAAGCTTTGTGGTTTTTAATAAAATAAATGCACGCCTGCCCACGGATACAGGCACTACCTATATTGTTGAAAATAAAACAGGACTTGCACTCGACCGGCTCTGGATAAAACTGCAAAATACCGCGGTAAGCCGCAAGGTAAACCTGGTGGGCAGCGATGACCTGCAACAATGGTTTGCCATACAGGAAGATATCCCCTTACAAGAGGCCGTTCAAAACAGCGCGGGCGCCTACATGCAGTCGCTGTCGTTCCCGGCCAGTAGCTATCGTTATTTAAAGATGCTGGTTAATGATAAAAACAAAACGCCCATCAAGTTTTTGCAGGCAGGCATTTATACCGAATATGCCAAAACACTGGCTTATACACCCATCCCTTCGCTTCAGTTTACGCAAGCCGATAGCAACAAAACTACCTTCATCAACATAAAACTAAACGACAATTACCAGGTAAACAGGCTGCATTTAAATATCAGCGCGCCTAAATATTACAGGCGGAACATCACCGTTTACCAAATCGCCGGCAATTATAAGGAAGCCGTTGCCGAAGCTGAATTAAATTCAACCAAAAACACCGACCTGCTGTTTTCTGCAAAGGCCGGCCAATTGTTATTACAGATAGCCAATGGCGATAACCAGCCATTAACCATTACCGGCATTAATGCTTACCAAACCGACCAGTACCTGGTAAGTTATCTTGACGGCAAGCAACACTTTCGCCTTTTGGTTGGCGATTCAACCGCGCAGGCGCCAGAATACGATCTGAAGTTTTTTGCCGATAGCATAAAAGATAACATCCCTACAATCAGCCATGATGCCGTTGTTAAAAACAATGTGGCTTTACCGGCCCAGGCAAAAGCCGGCAAGGATTATACGGTATTGATTTGGGTAGCCATTGTAGTTGCGTTGGCCTTGTTGTTATTGCTTACGTTGAAGATGACGAAGGAGGTGGGGAAGAAGGTGGGTGATAAGAATAACTGATTTTAGTTGATTGTGCGGTTTATTTCGGCAGCCTTCTCCGCTGAGTTTTCCAGATCGCCAATATCAATTTGATCCAGCAAGCCGACAGCGCACCGGCAAGATGCCTGTGATGACACAGGCACCGGAAAAAGCATAGCCGGGCGTGTCTTCGCCAGCGTTCAAAGCCGGTGCATCTCTTAAATCAGAACTCCCCATAGGGCAGCCCGTTTTTTAATGCACCCTGCAAAAGTGTTCCACCGGAACGGTGGAACATTGCGGAACGCTTTGGAACGCATCGTGTCTGATAATCAACAACTTGCATTTTATCGCAAACGCGGTGTGGAACACTATAGCCTTTGATTATCAGTAGCTTAGGTATCTGGCAAAATATATCACCTGTAAACTTTTTTCAGGACGAGACATCAAGCTTGTTTGAATACTGAAGCTATTAATTCATTGTATATTACTTTATTGAATAGGTAATCAATGTGTTAGCTTTATGCATTCTGCTCTTAGCTCCGATAACCTAGTCTGTCGGGTTATCAATCACCAACTTACTCCAGCCTTTTGAGCCGGCGTTTTTGATCTCCTTTTTTTGGGCTTCCATCGCTTTTTTAATGCGGGTGCTGTATGCCCAGCACGTACTTTGGCGGATGGACAGGATCTCGGATAATTTATGGGATGATATTTTCCCTTTAGTAGAGTACATCAAAAAGATCATATAAAAAGCCTTATTGATGGGAATACGGGTGTTTTGTAAAATGGTGTAAGCAATTACCGATTCTTCGTAACCGCACTTGGAGCAGCGGCGGCTGTAGGGTAAATGCCCGCCACCGTAATGGGTACCGTTACATTTGCGGCAGGCATAGCCGTTTTCCCACTTCAGGTCACTCAGGAATTTAAAACAGGTTTCCCGGTCGGGATAGATCCTGCTGAACTCCTCAAAATCAACCTCGGCCGACATAACCCTATCGTGTGTTACCTTCTCAATATCGTTATGCAGGGTAACATTATCCTTCTCCAGCAGCACGTTCATACGCGAAATTTCTTCGGCCTGCTGCTGCAGTAATTCGTTTACAGATCGCAGTTCTTCGTTCTGGTCGGCTATCATCGATGATTTTTCGACCAGTTCTTTGGTACGTTCCTGTACCTGTTCTTCCAGGCGTTTGTTTAGCACGTCTTTTAGTTCCTCGTTCTGCTTCATCTGCTTAATGATGGCCACCTGGGCATCATCCTTTTCTTTTTTCAGAATGCGTACCTTGTCGCCTATGGCAAAAGAGATGAACAGCATTTCGGTAATAAAACAAACGCTCAGGCTATAGTAATCAAACTCGGTAACCGGCAGCCACCACATGTTTAAGGCGATACAGCTTTTGATGATAAAACCCGTGAGCAAAAACAAATACCCGATCACAAAAAAACGGGCCGGCTTGTACCCTTTGGCCCAGGTATAGCAGCCTGCATAAAATGCCAGCAGTAGCGGAATAAACTCAATTATCTTGTAATTAAACCAGCTGTTGTTTATGGTGATACAGGCCATAAAAAACAGGCAGCGCAGGGCGATAACCCAACTTGTAACTTTATATAAACGGGGCGCGTTTACTTTTAAATTGAGCAGGCTTTGGGTAAACAGCACCGCGAATATACTGGCGGCAAACAAAGCAATGCCGTAAGCATACTGGTTCCAGCCGGGGTTGTTGGGCCAAATGTATTGGTAGGCAATACCATCGGCACACATTTCATAAAGGCCAATGCTGATGTTGTAGGCAATGTAATACAGGTATTGCACCTTGCGCATGGCAATAAACATCATGAGGTTATACAGGCCGAAAACCAGGATCATCCCATAAAAAACACCAAAAAAGAAATACTCATCCAGCGCGTAACTGATAAACCAGCTCACAGTACGCAATACCATAATTACGTTAACCGAGTGGTGCGACCTGATGCGGACGTAATAAACCGCATAGCCTGTTCCCGGGTTATTTAAATTAAGGCTGAAGTTTTTATGGTGATAAAATCGTTCAGAAAACGGGCGGCTGCTCCCTAAAAGCACAGGAATATATTTATTACCGCCGATAGGCGAATAAACGGTAATACTATCAATGGTTTGATCAAAAAACTCCAACAGCCAGCTATTTTTAGTGGCGGGGTTGCCGCCAATTTTAATACGGTACCAATAGGAGGAATTTACGTTCCGGGTAACCGGAGTTGGCTCGGGGTTTACCTTGAAACGGTTATCAAAAGTGGGCAGGCCATTGCCGGTAAACTGCAGGCGGCCGGTAGTATCTTCAAAATAATAAACCTGGTTGTATTCAAATATATGCTGCTTAACATGATCATCCAACCGGACAATAGTTTGGGCTGAAACAGGGATAATAAAGTAAAAAACAGATAGTATAACGGCAGGAAAAAATCTCGTTAAAAGTTTATACATACGCAGGTAAAAGGGGTAAGTATCTTTCGTACCCGCAGCTTGGTTTTGCGGGCACGAAAGCTGTTTAATTTGGTTAGCGTCAGGCCGGGTACAATGATAATATATTTCTTTTTATAATCCTATTAAAGGTATATAATACAGTTATTTAATGTGATTTTTATCAGGTTTAAACGTAATTTTTACCTATCTTTTTATAGTTTTTTATAAAGTAAACAAACTTACCTGACATATATAAAAATCACCTCCGTGGCAACCATACTCTTTGTAAATTTTCATTCGGCCGGCATCAATCAATTAACCGCTTAACAAGTTTATATTTGCAGTGTTTCGGAGGCCCAACAATGTGGTTAAGCTATCAAAAAAAGCTAATTAACCAGGCTTTACCTACAAATAAAACCGATACCAATGAAGCATAAAAATTACAATAGCAAGCCATTTAAAATTGTTTTTATGGCCATTTTCATTATCGTACATTTACCTGCTTTTGCTCAAAATGTGAGGGTTGCGGCAGCTGCCAACCTGCAATCGGTTATTGAAGTATTGCAATCGGATTTTAAACAAAAAACAGGGATAAGTATCGAGCCCATCGTTGGTTCCTCCGGCAAACTGGTAGCGCAGATTAGCAACGGGGCTCCGTTTGATGTATTCTTATCCGCCGATATGAGCTTCCCCGAAACGCTCTATAAAGGGGGCTTTGCTACCAAACAACCAGTGGTGTATGCCAGTGGCAGTCTTGTTATTTGTAGTTCGCAAAACATTGGGTTCGAGAATTGGGAGCGGCTATTGTTAACTGCGCGGGTAAAGAAAATAGCCATAGCCAACCCGGCTATAGCCCCCTACGGCAAAGCCGCCGAAGAGGTTTTGAAATATAAAGGCATTTTAGATGAAGTAAAATCAAAAACCGTTTATGGCGAAAGCATATCGCAGGTTAACACTTATATTACCACAGGCGTGGCCGATGTTGGTTTTACAACCCAATCATTGGTAAAGGATATAGGCGCTAAAACGGCACTTTACTACAAAGTGATAGCCCCTAAATACTATAAACCTATTTTACAGGGCATGGTGTTGCTGAAGCATGGCGCGCGCAACCCCGATGCCGAAAAATTTTACTGGTATATATTAAGCCCGGCGGCCAAAAGTATTTTTGCAAGCTATGGCTACCGTATGCAATAACCACTATTTTTGTTAATGGACTTATCCCCAATATGGCTCACTTTAAAACTGGCAGGTATTACCACTGCGCTGTTGTTTATTGTGGGTGTGCCTTTTGCCTGGTGGTTATCCAGGGGGCGGTCGTTTTTCAAGATCATTGTGGAGGCTATCATCACCATGCCATTGGTGTTGCCGCCATCGGTATTGGGCTTTTATTTGTTGCTGGCTTTTAGCCCGCAACGTGGGTTGGGCAAATGGTTGCATGATAATTTTGATGTGCAGCTTGTATTTTCGTTCCCCGGCCTGGTGCTGGCATCTGTAATTTATAGCATGCCTTTTATGATTGGCCCGGTAAAATCGGCCTTGCAACAGCTGCCTGCCGCGCTGGCCGAGGCATCGTACACCTTGGGTAAATCGCGCTGGCAAACATTTAAAAGCGTGTTGCTGCCCAATATCAAGCCATCGTTGCTTACTGCCGTTGTACTTAGCTTTGCGCACACATTGGGCGAATTTGGGGTAGTGCTGATGATAGGTGGCAATATTCCCGGCGTTACCCGCGTGGCCTCCATAGCGGTTTATGATGCGGTAGAGAAAATGGACTATGCATCGGCCAATAACTACTCGCTCATTTTATTTTCGATAACGTTTGTAATGGTGATAGCTGTTTTTGTATTTAATAAATATCAAGCCAAAAGCCCTTTAGGATGATCAGTATCAATATAGAAAAGAAGCTAAAGGCCTATCACGGGCAGCAGGTATTGCATATTGATAAACAATTTGCAACGGGCAGCATCACCAAAATATACGGGCCATCGGGCTCGGGCAAAACAACCTTTTTAAAAGTGATAGCAGGCCTGATCAACCCGGAAAAAGGGGCTATCAAAGCTGATAAGGAAACCTGGTTTAATGCGGAATTAAAAATCAATCTATCAACCCAAAAAAGAAATATCGGTTTTGTTTTCCAGCAGTATGCCCTGTTCCCCAATATGACCGTGAGGCAACACCTGGAATATGCTACCGCTGATGCAGACTGGATAGAGCGCCTGCTATCACTGGGCAAATTAGAATCGCTGCAAACGCATAAACCCGATTACCTGTCGGGCGGCCAGCAGCAGCGCCTGGCCATATTGCGGGCATTGGCAACCAAGCCCCGGTTACTTTTAATGGACGAACCCTTTTCGGCCCTGGACGCTAAAATGAAAACCGATTTGATAGCCGGATTGAAAGTTTTGCTGAGAGAATTAAATATAACCACTATCATAGTAAGCCACAACCCGCAGGAGTTAGACGGCTGGGCCGATGATGAAATGGTATTCGGTTAAGTCGAAAGTCTTAAGCCGGAAGCCTCAAGCCCTTTTTTGCCCGGTAGGTGCCCCGCTTGTTTTAATGTAAATGCGATTTCCCTGACTTAGAACTTAAGACTTTCGACTCAAGACTTACCTTTATATTCTTTATACCAATCAATGTAACCCACGGTTGCTAAAACAAGCAAGATGACATATAAAACCGCAGTTACATATAGGTTTTTGTAGATGTACAGTGGCACGTAACAAATATCTACAAACACCCAAAGCGCCCAGTTTTGAAGGATTTTTCGGGTCATCAGCAATTGGGCCATAAAGCTTACCGATGTGCAAAAGCCATCTATATAAGGCACCGTGCTTGATGTAAAATATTGAAGATACAGGCCCAGCAAACCCGATAGGGCCAGGGTAACCAATATTACGACGGCGTACTCTTTGCTGTTAAGGCTAATTACAGGCTTTTCCTGCCGCTCTTTTTTCCGCAGCCAAAAATACCAGCCATAAACGCCTGTGCCCAGGAAATAAATTTGCAGGTAAGCATCGCCAAATAAACCGCTCTGGAAAAACACCACCATGTAGGCTGTTACTGCAATAATGCCTGCCAGCCAGTTCCATATATTTTGCCGCGCCGCCAGGTAAACGCAGGCAATAGTGGTAACGGCCCCAATCCACTCCAGGTAGCTGGTTTGTTTTATGCCCTGTATAATTTGCTGGCCGATGAAGAGGTGCTGCATTTACCTCAAATATATAAAAGCGTTAGCAGTTTTGGGGAGGCTGTGGCCAAGCGGGGGAATAACTGGTGTTAAATGGATAATGACAACCGGGAAACTTACGAAGTTTTAAAAACTTCGTAAGTTTTAAAAAGCGAGACTTTATTTATATCTCCACCACAACCTTCCCCACAACCCTGCCACTTTCCAGCAAGGTATGCGCTTCACCCACCTGCTCCAGTTGAAAAATTTTGGAGACATGCGATTTGATGATGCCTTTTGCTAAAAGGCCGGCAATGATTTTCATATCTTCTCCACTTGGGTAAACCAGTACATTGTGACCATGTACACCTAATTCCTGCGCTTTTTGCAGCAATTCATCGTTAAAAGTGTGCACGATACAAATTACCGCGCCGCCTTTTTTCACAATGTGAAGGGATTGCTCCGTATTTGCGCCGCCAATAGGATCAAATATAAAATCAATGTCGCTTACTACCTCTTCAATTTTTTGCACTTTATAATCTACATGCTCATCGGCGCCTAATGATAAAACAAAATCCTTATTGGCTGCGGATGATGTGCCAATAACATAAGCCCCTAAATGTTTGGCCATTTGTACCACATAATGGCCAACGCCGCCCGATGCCGCGTGAACAAGCACCCTATCGCCTTTTTTGATATTTACCTTGGTGGTTAACACCTGCCAGGCGGTAAGTGCGGCAAGCGTAGCTGCAGCGGCTTCGTTATGACTGATGTTTGCGGGTTTTATAGCCAGTTCAGATGGTTTGGCAACAACATATTCTGCATAGGTTTTGCCTAACGCGGAGAAGTTGATCATCGAGAACACTTCGTCGCCAGGCTTAAAACCGGTAACGTCGCTGCCAGCATCGGTAATTATGCCCGATATGTCCCAGCCTAAAATTACGGGCAGTTCCATTTTGATGCGGCCGGCGGCACCTTTGCCCTGGCGGGTTTTAAAATCAACCGGGTTTATGCTGATGGATTTTAGCTTTATCAATACTTCATCAGCATTGATGGTTGGCACGGGTATATTAACGGCTTCAAAATTTTCTATACCGCCAAATTCTTTTAAAATTATTGCTTTCATTTTTATTCTGTTTTTAATAAAGCAAATATGTACCAATAAAAATAATTAAATTGGTATATGTTTTCTATAATTTGGTATTTTTGCCTTATGGTAAAGGAAAATCTGTACGAACCGTTTTCAATTGCTTATCTAACATTAGATAAATGCCCAAAGTTTGGGCACCAGCATAGTTTTTTTGAATTAATTTATGTGATATCGGGCACAGGCAGGCAATGCATCAACAAAAACCATTTTGAATACCGGGCCGGTCATATGTTTTTGATAACGCCCGAGGACTGCCATTCGCTGCATATTGACAGTACTACCGAGTTTTTCTTTTTGCGTTTTAACGACATCTACCTCAAAAATAGCGGCTTGCTACATGAAAACATCCAGCGGTTGGAATACATATTGCACAACGCCAACCACCAACCAGGCTGCATTCTTAAAAACCTGCCTGATAAACGCCTGGTTGGGCCAATAGTGGAAGCCATCGTCCGCGAATATGAAAATAAGGACATTTATAACAAGGAGCTTATTCAGCAGCTGGTAAATACACTGATCATCGTAGTGGCCCGAAACATTGCCCGCTACCTGCCAGAGCAGTTAAACATGGGCACCGAAGAAAAAGCGATGGATATTTTACAATACGTACAAAGCAATATCTATTATCCCGAAAAACTAAAGGCCGATGTAATTAGCAATACCTTCAGGATATCCGAAGCTTATATGGGCCGTTACTTTAAAAAGCATGCCAGCGAAACTTTACAGCAATACATTATCAATTATAAAACCAAACTGATTGAGCACCGCCTGCAGTTTAGCGATAAGCGCCTGAATGAAATTGCCAACGAGTTTGGCTTTACCGATGAAAGCCATTTTAACAAATTTTTCAGAAAGCAAAAAGGTAACAGCCCTAAAGAATACCGCAAAACGATACAATTGCCACGTGCATCGTAACCAGGTGTAACACTTTGGATTCACGGGCGTCTTACTGCTGAATTCTGATTACATTAGCTGATATGATCCTTAAAACCCGGTGCCTGCTTGTCCTGCTTTGTTTATCATCGATCGCCTTTGCACAGTCTGCCGGATCCCGGAAGCCTGATTTTACCCTTGTTATATTAACCGAAACAGGGCAACCCGCCGAAGGCGCTACCGTAAAATTAATAAAGGATAATAAGCCCGTAAAATCGGCCATTGCAGATGCACGGGGAGCGGCCAGGTTTGATGTTATCCCTGCAGGTACTTATCTCTTCTCGGCCACTTATACAGGCTACAAACCACAGGCCAGCCGTACCTATAAGTTTCCGGACCATAATTATATAGATACCATTAAGCTTCAACCCTTAAATACGGCCTTGCAGGAGGTGAATATTGTGGCCCACGCTCCACTGGTACAGCAAAAAGATGGTAAAACCATTGTAAATGTTGATGCCTCGGTTACCAACACGGGCTCTACAGTACTGGAAGTGCTGGAGAAATCGCCGGGCGTTAGCGTTGACAGGAATGGAGGTATTTCGTTACAGGGCAAGGCAGGTGTTATGGTGATGATAGACGACAAACAAACCTATCTGTCGGGTGCCGATTTAAATAATTTATTGAGCAGCATGAGCTCGAGCCAGGTTTCGCAGATAGAACTGATTACCAACCCAACGGCTAAATATGACGCCAGCGGCAATGCCGGTATCATCAACATAAAAACCAAAAAGAATAAGCAAAAGGGATTTAATGGCACGTTTACCACATCGGTTGGGCAGGGTGTTTATCCTAAAAACAATAACAGCCTGGCACTTAATTTCCGTACCGGAAAAATTAATACCTTTTTCAATTACAGCATGAACCTGGTGCAATACCTCACCAATATATATGCACTAAGAAAATATTATGATGCCGGCAACAACATAACAGCCAAGCTCGATCAGCCTTCCTATTTTTCGGGCACATCGTTCAACAACACCATCAAAACCGGGTTAGATTATTCTGTTACCGACAAAACTACCATCGGCGTAGTATTAGGGGGCACGCTGGTTAACCGCAATGGGAACAACCGCGCGGTAGCAACATGGTTAAATACCAGCGATGTAGTTGACTCGGCCATATCAACCACCAACCACAACAAAAACCGGTTTAAAAACGGCTCGGTCAACTTAAACTTGCGGCATACACTCTCCCAGTCGCAAACGCTTGGGGCCGATTTTGATTACCTGCATTATAATATCCAAAGCGAGCAAAATTTCAATAACTCGTTGCTTGTACCTGGCGGTTACCAGGAACTGTCAAGAAGTGATATTCCTACGACCATCAGTATTTTATCCGGCAAGATTGATTACAGCATCAAAACAGATCAGCACGGTACTTTTCAATCAGGTTATAAATCATCTTACAGCAGCACCGATAACGCTGCTTTATATGAAAACCTGAATAGCGGGCTATGGGCCGAAGACTATAGTAAAAGCAACCAGTTTTTATACAAGGAAAACATCAACGCGGTGTATGGCACTTTTGAGAAAAAGTATACTAAAATAACCGCACAGGCCGGCTTGCGGTACGAGTACACCAGCTATAAAGCCCACCAGTTAGGCAATGTGCTGCAGCAGGACTCGGCTTTTAAAAGAAATTATGGCGGCTTTTTCCCCAGTGGTTTTATCAGCTACCAGGCCGATTCATCCCATAGTTTCACATTAACCGCCGGCCGCCGCATTGACCGCCCTATATTTCAAAACCTGAACCCTTTTTACTTTATCATTAATAAATACACCTACCAAACGGGCAACCCGTACCTGTTGCCCCAATACAGCTGGAATTTGGAGCTAAGCCACCAGTACAAAGGCCTGCTTACTACTACGCTGTTGTACAGCAATATTAAAAACTATTTTTCGCAGCTGTTTTTAAACGATGCCGCCAAGGGGATCCTGTTGTATTCGCAGGGGAATGTGGGCAGCACCCATAATTATGGCCTGTCATCAACGCTATCGGTGTCGCCGGTTAACTGGTGGAGCCTTACCTTTCAGGCTTTATACAACCACAAGCAATTAAAAGGCTTTAACGGTAATACCTATACCAGCCAGGCAGATCAATTGAACATAAATACTAATAACCAGTTCACCATTGCTAAAATTTACACTGCCGAGTTATCCGGTTTTTACACCACCAGGGCCCGCAACGATATACAGGAGCAATTATACCCAACAGGGCAACTATCGTTAGGCATATCAAGGCCAATACTTAAAAAGCGGGCTACCCTAAAATTCAGCGCGCGTGATATTTTTTATACCAACGCTATGGAGGGGCTTACCCAATTCCCCAATGCTACCGAGTATTTTAAGCTGACACGTGATACCCGCGTATTCACAATTGCGTTTATATATCGCTTTGGCAAATCATACAAAGTGGCCAGCCGGTCGGATGGCAGCGCCGGTGACGAGAAGGACCGGGTTGGGAATGGTTAACAGGAGCCAAAAGCAGAAGGCATAAAGCTTAAGGCTATTCGGCAATCGGGGAGTTAAAGTATACTGGTCGGGCAGGCATTATTTTTTTGCCTTCATTTCGCGCTTTTTTGGCGATATCATTTTGGTGATGGTTTTACCCTGAACAATATCTTTAGGATTTTTGACTTTGGCCAATGAGTTTTCCCAGGCCTGCTCAATTAAACCAGTTATGTAATCCTTGGGGAAATCATCAAGTTTGTTGACAAGCACATACCTATACTGGCTACCGTTACCCAATAAAAGTTTTTTCGGGTCGGCAATTTCTGATCCCCAGTAAAATCCGAAATGCACATTTTGATTGCCACTGCGGTAGACCGCTACCGAACAAAACGTTTGCCCTAATTTTTCTGTAGGCGACCAGCCGAAGGCCAACGCGTTGTAATTATCATAAATAAGCTCATTAGCCTGCGGGTATAAATCCCACACAAATTCGCGCAGCCAGATTGCTTTTTCACGCACCTCGGGCGAGAATTCGTACAGGAACCTGAGCAGGTCGGCTACTTCTTCTTTTGGCATGGCGGGCTGGTTTGGTATGTTAAATATATCAACATAAACCTTGCAAAGCAACAGGCGGGGCGGCATGGCGAAATCAAAAAAACTATAAAGAAGAGCAAAATCGACCTGGGATTTTTGAGATCGAAGTAACACTTGTTTAACGACACCTTGCTTAGGTTCGCGGAAAGGATCGTGTCCCTACAAAAAAATGAGATTTGAGCAGCGGCAAACCGCAGCTGTCTCAAATCTCACATCTAATATCTCAAATCTACAGCGTAGCTATATCAATCACGAAACGATATCTTACATCACCCTTTTCCATGCGGGCATAAGCTGTATCGATATCTTTGATATCTATCATTTCAATATCTGAAACAATTCCGTGTTCAGCGCAAAAATCAAGCATTTCCTGGGTTTCGGCTATGCCGCCAATGCCCGATCCGGCAAGGCTTTTACGGCCGCCCAATAAACTGAATGCCTGTATGCTGGCTGGTTCTGGTGGTACGCCCACGCAAATTTGTACGCCATTGGTGCGCAGCAACGACAGGTACATGTTAAAATCATGCGGAGCAGATACCGTATCCAAAATAAAATCAAAAGAATTTTTGGCAGCCTCTATCTGTTTCGGATCGCTGGTAACTACAAAGTGGTGGGCGCCCAATGCTTTTGCATCGGCCTCTTTGCCTGGTGATGTGCTCAATACGGTAACTTCTGCACCAAATGCTACTCCAAATTTAACGCCCATGTGGCCTAATCCGCCCAAACCTAAAACTGCCAGTTTGTGACCTTTGCCAACTTTCCAATGCCTTAACGGCGAGTAGGTGGTTATCCCGGCGCAAAGTAACGGTGCAGTGGCGGCAAGGTCAAGTTTGTCAGAAATATGCAGCACAAAATCTTCATTAACCACAATGCTGTTTGAGTAGCCGCCGTAAGTTGGTGTTTTGTGGTCTTGCTCTAATCCATTATAAGTTTGTGAGCTGCCGTTTAAGCAATATTGTTCCAGGTCCTGTTTGCAATTTTCGCAAACCCTGCATGAGTCAACCAGGCAGCCTGTTCCTGCTAAATCGCCAACTTTGAATTTTTTTACATGGTCGCCAACTTTGACAACCCGGCCGACAATTTCGTGACCGGGAACCATCGGAAAAATACCCGGGAACCAATCATTTTTAATCTGGTGCAGATCGCTGTGGCAAACGCCGCAAAATAAAATGTCAAATTGCACATCATGAGGCCCAACCTCACGACGCTCAAAATCCCATGGGGCAAGGGTGGTAGTTGGCGATTGTGCCGCGTATCCTTTAACTGGTATCATAAGTAGTGTTTTAATTTTTGATTACCTAAAGGTACGGGAATAGATTTGAGATGTGAGATATGGGATTTGAGATTTTGCGCGGAAGTTGCTGAATTATGACAATAGTATAGGTTTGAGATGTTAGATATGAGCTATGAGGTTTTGTCCGGAAGTTGATGGATTACCCATGCATATGGAGATTAGAGCAGAACAAATTCTTCGGCAAGGAATGTCAAAGCTCCTGTCTCAAATCTAACATCTCGCATCTAACTTTTGTAATCCGATATATTCAACCTATGCCTGCAAAAGCCATATTCATGTTCCTGGTTGGAGCAAATAATGGTAAGGCGACCGGTAGCAAAACGCTCAACAAGGCTTAAATACCAATCAACACCCTGGGCATCAAGGTTTGATGTGGGCTCATCCAGCATCAGCATCGATGTATCAGCGCAAAAGGCCAGGATTAGTTTGAGGCGCTGTTTCATGCCCGACGAAAAATAGCGGATAAGCTTGTGTTCGCTTTTCGGGAGATTTAATAGTTCGATCAGTTGCTTTTTATCGAGCCCCTGTTTGTAGTTTTTAAATTTGAAATGAAAATCTATCATTTCGCTTAGCGTAAATTCTTCAATCACTTCCAGGTATGGCGCGGCAAGGCTCAGGTAGTTAAATACCTGCGAAATTTCAATGGGTTTATCCTGGAAGGTGTAATTTATTGTACCGATGGACGGCGCAAGGCTTCCGTTTAAAACCTGCAACAAGGTAGATTTACCCGAACCATTCGGACCAAGAATAGCGTATGATTCGCCGGAAGTGAACGTATGATCAACCCCCCTGAAAATCCAGTCGCGGTTAAAGCGGCGGCCGATGTTGTTGAGGGTGATGGTCATATGTGGTTCGTGTTGCGGGGTTCGAGTTGCGTGTTGTGAGCTTGGAGTTGCGGGGTTCGAGTTGCGGGATTCGTGTTAATTGCTAACCCGCAACCTTTGCCTCACAACTCGAACCCCGCAACCCGAACCAATTAAGAATTCCCAAACCCCTTCATGATACCCCTTTGCGAGTTTTGCAGGAAGTTGATGATTTCATCGCGTTCGACGCTTGGGGTAAACTCGGCTTCAATGATATCAAGGGCTTTACTTACGTTATATTTTTTAAGGAACAGGATACGGTAAATCTCCTGGATTTCGGCGATGGTAGCAGCCGAAAATCCTCTGCGGCGTAAGCCTACGGAGTTAATACCCACATAAGATAATGGTTCGCGACCTGCCTTGGTGAACGGAGGTACATCCTTACGTACCAATGAGCCTCCCGAGATCATGCTATGCGCGCCAATCTCAACAAACTGGTGTACGGCCGACGACCCGCCGATGAACGCATAATCATACACATTAATGTGGCCTGCCAGTTGCACTGCGTTGGCAATAATTACGTTATCGCCAATAACACAATCGTGTGCTACGTGTACGTACGCCATCAGCAGGCAGTTGCTGCCTATGGTGGTTGTGTTTTTATCTAAAGCGGTGCCGCGGTTAAGTGTTACGCATTCGCGGATGGTGGTGTTGTCGCCAATGGAAACGGTACTTTGCTCGCCTTTGTACTTTAAATCCTGTGGCGGTGCAGATACTACCGCACCCGGAAAAATACGGCAGTTTTTACCTATCCGGGCACCATCCATAATTACCGAGTTGGAACCGATCCAGGTACCTTCGCCAATTTCAACATCCTTGTGGATGGTAACAAAGGGTTCAATCACCACGTTATCGGCAATTTTTGCCTGTGGGTGTATATATGCTAAAGGCTGGATCATGCTTCGTTTCCTTTTACTTTTACAATTTGTGCCATTAATTCGGCCTCAACAACAACCCTGTTACCCACCATACCAACACCCTTCATGGTTGCAATACCACGGCGGATTGGCGCCAACAGATCGCAAATATAAATAATGGTATCGCCCGGCACTACCTTACTTTTAAAGCGCGCGTTCTCGATCTTTAAAAACAAGGTCAGGTAATTTTCGGGGTCGGGTACGGTGTTTAGCACCAATATACCGCCCGTTTGTACCATACCTTCAATTTGCAGCACGCCAGGAAATATTGGCGCCCCGGGGAAATGGCCTTTAAAAAACTCCTCGTTAATAGTTACGTTTTTAGCCCCCACCACGTGGTTTTTGGTCAGTTCCAATATTTTATCAATCATTAAAAAAGGCTGCCTGTGCGGCAGTAAGCCCATAATCTCAACGGTATCGTACACCGGTTTAGCATTGGCATCGTAAACTTTAACCTGTTTACGGCTTTTTTCTTTTTTAATCAGGGTTTTTATTTTTTTAGCAAAGGCTACGTTGGCAGCATGACCGGGGCGGGCAGCCATAATATGGCCCTTAAGCGGTACGCCAACGAGGGCTAAATCGCCAATCATATCCAGCAGTTTGTGCCTTGCCGGTTCGTTTTGATGGCGTAGTTCGGCATTGTTTAAAATTCCTTGCGGGGCTACGCTGATATCCTTGCGGTTAAATAGCTTGGCCAGGTGGGCAAGTTCTTCTTCGTCTACTTCTTTATCAACAACTACAATAGCGTTGTTTAAATCACCGCCTTTTATCAGGTCGTGCTTTAACAACATTTCAAGCTCGTGCAAAAAGCAAAAGGTGCGGCATGAGGCTATTTCCTTTTTAAACTCGGTAATGCTCGAGATACTGGCATGCTGGCTACCCAACACCTGCGAGTTATAATCAACCATGCAGGTAAAGCGGTAATCGTCTAAAGGCATGGCAACCATTTCTACCTTACGGTCGGGCTCAGAGTAATGGATATTGTAAGGTATATGGTAATATTCGCGGTCTGCTTCCTGCTCGGTAAAACCTGTTTCGGTTATAATATCAACAAATTGGATAGAGCTGCCATCCATAATGGGCGTTTCGGGGCCGTCCATATCTATCAGCACATTATCAACCTCCATACCTACCAAAGCCGCCAACACATGCTCTACAGTATTAACAGTAGCCCCATTTTGCGAAATGGTGGTACCGCGCGATGTATCGGTTACATTATCAACATCGGCATCAATTATTGGCGAGCCTGGTATATCAATCCTCCTGAATTTATAACCGTGGTTTTCTGGCGCCGGGTTAAAGGTCATGGTAACCCTTTGGCCGGTATGCAGGCCGGTACCCGAAACCGATACAGGTGATTTAATGGTTCTTTGTTTTACATTCATTTCTTTTAGTTCATTAGTTCACTGGTTCATTAGTTCATTGGTGGATAGTTCATTAGCTAAGTTCATTGTTTACCTGCGCAAAAGACCAATGAACCAGTGAACTAATGAACTAATGAACGTCCTTCTTTAATTCTGCAATTATTTTTTCTAATTCGTTTATTCTTTTTTCGAGTTCGGGCAGGCGGTTTATTACTACGTTCGAGCGCATATTCGCGCTGTAAAGGGTAGCCGGGCTGCCGGCCCATTTTTTTCCTTCTTCCGTGATGTTTCGGCCAATGCCCGATTGGGCCTGTACTTGCGTGCGGCCGGCAATACTGATATGTCCTACTACCCCTACTTGTCCGCCTAATATCACATTTTCGCCAATTTTGGTACTGCCCGAAATACCTGTTTGCGCGGCAATTACTGTATTGTTGCCTATTTCTACATTGTGGGCTATCTGCACCAGGTTATCCAGTTTAACGCCTTTGCGTATCACTGTTGAACCCATGGTTGCCCTGTCGATAGTGGTATTTGAACCAACCTCAACATCATCCTCTAAAATTACATTACCTATCTGGGCTACTTTAGTGTAAGTGCCATCAGGATTAGGAGCAAAACCAAAACCATCGCTGCCAATAACCGCGCCGGAGTGCACTATAACGTTATGGCCTATCACACAATCAAAATAAACCGTTACGCCCGAAAATAAGGTAACGTTGTTACCAATGGTTACATTATCAGATATGTTTACGTTAGGATATATTTTACAATTATCGCCAATTTTTGTGTTAAGGCCTATGTAAGCGAAAGCGCCTATGTATGGCTCGGCACCAATTTGAGCGGTGGGGTGAATAAAGCAAGGTTGCTCGATACCTTTTTTGTTAAGCTTAAATGTGTTGTACTTCTCCAACAATACCGAAAACGCACTGTAGGCATTCTCAACCCGGATAAGTGTGGCTGTTACCGGCCCGGTAAGCTGTAAATCGTTATTAACAATAACAACAGAGGCATTGGTAGTATACAAATACTGCTCATATTTGGGGTTGGCCAAAAAAGAAAGACTGCCGGCGGCACCTTCTTCTATTTTAGCTAACTGACTAACAGTAACCGAAGGGTCACCTTCCACCGTTCCGTTAAGCAGAAAACTTATATCCTGGGCAGTAAATTGCATCGACAAATTTAAATGTTATAATTAAAGCAGCAAATTATTAATTCTCAGTATCAAGTATCAAGTAGTTAGTATCAAGACAGCTGCATTGAATTGGGATTAGAATCTTCCGCCACACAAAAAATCTTGATACTTGATACTAACTACTTGATACTATTAATTCTTTACTATAGCAAAGTATGTATTTTTTTACGGTTTTTGCTAATGCCTCCAAATTGGAGTTATCGCTGGCCGTTGTAATGTCATGTACGTGGCCATCCTTCATCAATATGCCTATGTTGCCGTCGCCGGCTGTGTAGGCGTTATTACGGATGGATGTAGTGAAAACAAAGTACCCGGCTTCCGCCTCGCTTATGCTGTATTTTTTCATCGCCTTTTTTATAAGCGAGTTCACAAATTCCTTATCCGGCCGTTTATTGCTGATATCTACATGATACAACTTACGCTGCACCAGGTTTTGTGCCAGGGTTGATAGTATAAAATCGCTGTGCCCGGCCCAAACTTTAACCGCAGCCAT
Organism: Mucilaginibacter sp. P2_A5; assembly: GCF_056404995.1. NCBI lineage: Bacteria > Pseudomonadati > Bacteroidota > Sphingobacteriia > Sphingobacteriales > Sphingobacteriaceae > Mucilaginibacter > Mucilaginibacter sp. P2_A5. Next base: position 51,616 of record NZ_JBFUCY010000021.1, on the reverse strand, counting down.
AATATCTGTATCATCCAAACTGGCAAAGGTCTCCAGGTGATGGTCCTCACTCATGAAAGCGTCTCTGCCGATACCACCTTTTATAAAATGCTTTAAACCCGGTGTGGCAAAAAGATCCTCGCCTTTTAAGGTGAGCTCGCGACAGCGTTTAAATATCTTTACCAGCAGTTCCTCGCCCGCAATAACGGTTTTATGCAGGTATACCTGCCAGTACATGAGCCTGCGGGCAATCAGGAATTTCTCTATCGAATAAATTCCCTTGGCATCAACCACGATGTGATCGTCCTTAACATTCAGCATTTTGATGATCCGCTCGGAGCTGATCACCCCTTCGGATACGCCTGTAAAAAAGCTATCGCGGTTAAGGTAGTCCAGCCTGTCCATATCCAACTGGCTTGATACCAGCTGATGCAGAAATTTACGGGGGAAGGTATTGTTAAAGATGCTGATAGCCATGGTTAATCGCCCGTCAAACTGCTTATTGAGTTTGTTCATCAGCATAGATGAGATATCCTCATGATCAATCCCCTCAATAATAGTGCGCTCCAAGGCGTGCGAGAATGGACCATGCCCAATATCGTGCAGCAATATAGCAATGGTAACCGCCTCTTCCTCTTCGTCGCTTATGTTGTGCCCCTTGTTACGCAGGGTTTCAATGGCGGTATCCATCAGGTACATGGCTCCTATGGCATGATGAAAACGGGTGTGCAGCGCACCGGGATAAACCAGGTGCGTCATCCCTAATTGCTTAATGTACCTTAACCGTTGAAAGTAAGGGTGCTCAATCAGGTCGAATATCAGCTCGGTTGGGATGCTGATAAAGCCGTAAACCGGATCGTTTATTATTTTCTTTTTATTCAATGGATCAAGTAAAGTGCAAAAATGTAAAACAAAGGTAAAATAAGCCGGGGATGTTTGTTAAATTTTGTTAATACCTTTACTAATCAACAACAAATCCGTCCCTTTGGGGTTTACTGACTGAATCAGAATTATTTCTGAACCGGAATTCATCGAATTTATGAATTAACAGAATTGTTTGAATGCCAAATACTTACCATTAAAGTAAAATTCAAATAATTCTTTAATTCGATGAATTCCGATTCGGACGTTTCTGATTCAGACTACTTAAAATACAGATACTATGCAAGATACCACCATTTTATGGGCTGATGACGAAATTGACCTGTTACGACCACACATACTTTTCTTAGGCGAAAAAGGCTATAAGGTTACCACTGTAACCAATGGCAACGATGCTGTTGATACTTTCAAAAGCGGCTACTTCGACCTTGTTTTTTTAGATGAGAATATGCCGGGCCTTACAGGGCTGGAAACACTGCAGCAAATAAAAAACATCAATAATGATGTACCTATTGTGCTGATAACCAAAAACGAAGAAGAATATTTGATGGAAGATGCCATCGGCTCAAAAATAGATGATTACCTTATTAAGCCGGTGCACCCCAAACAGATACTGCTTACCATTAAAAAGCTGACGGAAAACAAGCGCCTGGTAACCGAAAAAACTACCATGGCTTATCAAATGGATTTCCGTACGCTGGGCATGACGCTGAACGATAACCTGAGCCACCAGGAATGGGTTGACGTTTATAAAAAACTCATCTACTGGGAACTGGAACTGGAGAAACTGGAAGATGCCGGCATGCACGAGATTTTGACCATGCAAAAGGCCGAAGCCAACATGCAGTTTTGCAAGTTTATTGAACGCAACTATTTAAACTGGATAAAAAATCCCGATTCGGCGCCAACAAGCTCGCCGCAGTTGTTTAAAAAGAAGGTGTTCCCTAAAATGGATGGCAAAGGGCCGTTGTTTTTTATATTGATAGATAACCTGCGTTACGATCAGTTTAAGATCATCAACCCCATAATTTCCGAATATTTCAGGATGGAGGAAGAAGATACTTACTACAGTATTTTACCTACAGCAACCCAATACGCCCGTAACTCCATTTTTAGCGGGCTTATGCCTTTAGATATGGAAAAACGCTACCCGCAAATGTGGCAAAACGATGAGGATGAAGGCGGCAAAAACCTTTATGAATCGGAATTTGTAGCTGATCATTTGAAACGTGTTTTACGCCGTGACTGCAAATACTCGTACCACAAAATTTTAAATATCGATGAAGGACGCGCGCTGAATGAGTCGGTCAGCAACCTGATGAACAACGAACTGAACGTAGTGGTTTACAACTTTGTGGATATGCTATCGCATGCCCGTACAGATATGCAAATGATCCGCGAACTGGCAAGTGATGATGCGGCCTACCGGTCGTTAACACTCTCCTGGTTTGAGCATTCGCCCCTGTTTGATCTGTTGAAGTTTTTGGCCCAGAAACAGGTGCGCGTAGTTATTACAACCGACCACGGCACTATTCGCGTAAAAAACCCAAGCAAAATTGTAGGTGATAGGAATACTAACACCAACTTGCGTTACAAACAAGGCAAAAACCTGAACTATAACGCCAAGGAAGTATTCCACATCCGCAACCCGCACGATGCCATGCTGCCCAAGCTGCACTTAAGCTCGAGCTTTGTATTTGCCAAGGAGGATAGCTATTTTGTGTATCCGAACAACTACAATCATTTTGTTAATTTTTATAACGAAACCTTCCAGCACGGGGGAATTTCGTTAGAGGAAATGATTATACCGATTGTAACTTACGGGCCGAAGTAACTCCCCCAGCCCCCTGAAGGGGGAGCAAAAAAGCCTGTCGGAATATTTGTTATCCGACAGGCTTTTTAATTTAATTCGCGCTTCTGCGACTGGCCTTTTTTATCATCGGCATCTTCGGCGGCATAATTAATGGGGTTTATTATATTAATTTGCGCCAATGCCGGGCGCAAAAAAAAGAAAACCCGGCCCTTGCGGCCAGGATTTTCTAATTAACTATCGATCTTAACTATTAAATTATATTATTGAGCCGATTGTTTTGCCTGGTTTTTCATTGTTGAGTTGGCAACAATTACAATTTCGACCCGGCGGTTTTTTGAACGGCCATCTACCGTTGTGTTATCGGCAATTGGCTCTGTTTCACCTTTGCCTGAAGTTTGCAAGCGTGATGCGGGAACGTTTTGGGCAGCTATAAATGATTTTACAGCTTGTGCCCTTTGAACGGATAAATCCATATTATGCGCGTCGCTTCCTGTGTTATCTGTATGGCCAACAATTAAAATATTGGTTTCGGGGTTGTTTTGAAGCGATACTGCCAATTTTTCCAGGTTGCTTTGCGCTTCGGCTTTTAAAGCCGATTTGTCGGTATCAAATAAAATGCCCGAGTCAAATTTCACCAGGATGCCTTCGCCCTCACGGGTTACGGTAGCGCCGGGAACAGTTTGTTTAATTTCTGCAGCCTGCCTATCCATATTTCGGCCAATAAATGCACCTGCGGTACCACCAACGGCTCCACCTATAATAGCGCCTAAAGCAGTGTTACCCGCAGCCTTACCAATAAAAGCGCCTACAGTACCACCGGCACCAGCGCCAATAGCAGCCCCTTTTTGTGTTTTGGTTAATGAATTACAGCCCGAGCCTAATATTCCAACCGTAGCTAATGCTATACTGAAAGTTGCTACCTTAATTTTTAGAGATTTCATAATAATAGTATGTATATATGTACTACCATTTGCAAAGCAGATGCCAAAAGCAAAATGGGGATAAATTGACTGCCCCTAAAAGCAAATACACACTTCTGCTTTATTTTTTTAACAATTACGAAATTGACGATTTGAAAAATGATCGCAGATTAGCTTTAATCTAATAAGCTGACTAATTTTTAGTACATAAATGTAAAATTGCCGATACAAAAGAGAGGTACAGGGAACCGGTCAACTAACTATTATCAACGTAGCCGGAAAAATGAGTTTAAAGGTACTGCCAACATCTTTTTCAGATACTACATCAATCTCGATGTCGTGGAAACCGGCTATTGATTTTACAATAGGCAGGCCCAGGCCAAAGCTATCCTGCTGAAGCGATTGGCGGAATTTTTTGAAGCGGTTAAATATCAGGGGCAACGCTTCGGCATCTATCCCTATCCCGGTATCGGTTATGCTTATTACAAATTTATCATGCACAGCCACTGCCACAACCCTGATGCTGCCGCCCTCGCGGTTATATTTTATAGCATTGTTAATCAGGTTAAAAAACAAGTTAAAAAGCAGGAACTTATTAATGTTTACCATGTACCAGTTATCGGGCACCGAAATTTCATAGCTGATGTTCTTATCCTGCAGGCGGATGGAGATTTCGTCATAAACATCCTGCAACAACTCACTTACCGAAACTTTATCCTCTTTTAAAAATTGCTCATTCTCTATCTGCGATATCAGGAGCAGGGTTTTAGTGATGCTTTTAAGCCGGTTAAGAATCTTCTGCATTTCCAGCAAACGTACTTTCAACTCGTCATTTATATCCTCTTCCTCAAACATATTCTCAATTTTGGATTGAAGGATGGATATGGGGGTCATCAGCTCATGCGATGCATTGGAAATAAATTCACGTTCCTTATGAAATTTATCGGCAATAGTCTCAATCATTTTGTGGATGCTCAGATCAAGATGCTCAAAATCAGAAGTACTGGTGCGCACCTTTCGGTACGACTGAAAATTGGGGAATCTTTGGCCTACCAGCTTGGTTTTGATAATGATGCGTAATGGTTTAAGCACATAATTGGAGTAAACCTGGTCGGCAAGTATAGTAAGCAATATCATGCCCAACAACACCTGGAAAGCCAGGTTTTGCAGGGGGATGCTGGTTTCATCAAGCGTATCTACGCTTTTGCCAATTTCCAGAAGGTAGTTTTTGTTTTTAACCTTAAAGGTATGGCTCAATATCCGGTACTCAAGCGTGTCGCCTTCGCTAAAAAGGCGTTTACCACGCTGAATAGTATCTAAAAAATACTTCGGATCAACCTCATCGAGGCTTATATACTCATCTTTAAGCGGGAGGTAGCTGCCATAGCCTTCGCCATTTACTATATAAGTTTCAATGCCCTGGCTTTTTACAATTTGCAGCAGTTTGTTTTTTTGTTTTATCAGCTTGCTGTCAACATAACTGCTGCTGATATTTTTAATCAATACGGGTACAAGCAATACAAACAGTATCACAATCACCAGTTTTGATATGGCGTTAAAAAGTGTAAGTTTTGTTCTTAATTTCAAATAATTAAGCGTTTATCTTTACTTTATATCCAAGCCCCCGTACAGTTTCCAGCCAATCGGGCGAGGCAAATGCGTTTAACTTTTTCCTGATATTTTTAATGTGCGCGTCTATATAATTGGAGTCGTAATCATTATTAACCACGCTGCCCCAAATATGTTCACTTAGCTGCATCCGGGTAAGTGTGCGGTTTTTATGCAGGATGAGGTAAGCAATCAGATCGAATTCCTTTTTTGTGATGGTATTGACAATGCTTGTGCCGTATGATATGGTACGGTTGGTTAAGTCAATCAGGAAACCATCAAGATCTATAATATTATTTTTAACCCCAAATTTGCGGCGAATAATGGCTTGCATCCTGCTTTGCAGTTCCAGCAATGAAAATGGTTTGGGCAGGTAATCATCGGCCCCCAAATCAAGGCCTTTAATGCGGTCGTTAATTTCGGCACGGGCGGTTAATATAATACAGGCGGCATCTAAACCCAGCTTTTTCACCTCTTTTAACAGGTCGAGCCCATCGTAATCGGGTAAGCCGAGATCGATCAGGATAAAATCATATAAATTGGTGGCTATTTTTTCCGATGCCGAAGCACCATCATAACAAACCTCGCAGATGTAGTTGTAATTGGTCAGGAATATTTCCAGCTCATGTGCAAGCGCCTTTTCGTCTTCGATGATCAAAACATTCATGCGCTGCTACTAATAAAACAAGTAAAAAAATGTCAGGTTAAAAAACGATTCTTTGTGATTTTCGAGCACACCCTCTACGTTAACAGGGATTGAATAACGCCACGAAGCCTCGAGGGTATAATGTGGCCTGTTGTAAGCAATGGGCACCTTAAAGCTATAGTTAAGCATTTTAAACTTACGGTTATAACGTGCCGAGTTAGGGTCATCGTACACAAATATATTGTCAATATCCTGTTTAAAGCGATGGTCTACCGAGTAGCGCTGCACAAAATTTTGTGTACCCGTTATAAAATTGAATGATGGATTAAATGAAAGGTAATCCTGATCGTCAAAAATACTCCAGCTGGTTTCAATGTATTTGGAGTTGGTAACAGTAACAAAAAAGTCATTGGATTTGCCAAAAAGATAATCGGCAATTACGCTGGTTTTCAAAAACTTCCAGTCGTATGAGTTTTTTAGGTTGATATCATTTGACGAGGCCGATTTAATTACGTTGGCCTGCTTGTTAAAAATAAACCGGGTATAACTTACCGTGCCCGAAAACTGTTTAGACAGTTTGTAAAAGTAGCCGCCGCCAACATCAATTTCATCAACCGGTGCATATCCCAAAACCTTTAATATCGAGCTATAGGCAAAAAAGCCTTGTTTGCTGTTATAAATAACATCGCCGGTAACAAAGGGATATTTAACGGGACTGGTGCGTCCGAAAAAGAGCGCGTCGCTGCCGTAGTTTACCCCTACCGAAACAGATTGTTTCCGGATGATGGTATCTGTATCGGCCACAATACGGATGTTGCCACTGGTCAAAAACGTATTGTTAATACCTGTAGCATATAAGGCATTACTGCCGGCAATAAAAAAAAGTAAGCAAAGGTACTTCATCAAAAATTGGTAAATTGTTTGTTAACCACCTGTTTAATCGCCATTTCTTCGAGGTATTTCCGGCGGACGCTCCAGTCCTTCTGGCCGGCGCTGTCTTTTTGGCTTAGGTTTAGGCGGCACAGGTGGAGTGTTTTCATTCACCTTTGCGGGCTTGGCCTGCCGTTTTGCTTTAGCTACCTCTTTAATTTTATTTTTTTCTTCCTGCTCTTTTTTACTTTTTGATAACGTAGTATCGGCCGGTAAATTATGATGCTGCAACGTAACCGTATGATGGTATTCAACAGGATTTGATGGGCTGTTTGTAGTACCGGCAGCTGATAAACGGGGCGTAAATATCAATAACAGTACAATATACGCAAACCACTTTACCATTGAGAGGAAGAAAAACTTAAAATTATATTCAAATATCGGTCAATATAAACAGTAATACCCAAAGTGGGGGTACTGTTGATAACAATTATCACTTGTTTATTTAAGCAGGGGAAAAATGCTTAGATAAACAAGTGATTATACGCTTACCGGAATAATTATGATTGGTTTAAAATAAATACGATTAAAGCTGTTATATGTTAATGCCTTTTGACATATAAACGCGGTCCTGGTCGTCAATAATAACGCAGGCAATTTGGTTTAGCTGGTTAATTAAATACATTCCGGCGTTAACACCGATGCTAATCATAGGAGATGCCATGGCATCGGCCAGTTCGGCGGTTGGGCTAAGTACACTTACACTTTTAATTTCGCTTACCGGGAAACCTTTATTGGCATTGGCAATACTTTGAAATTTTTTCTTGCTGATGCTTGCATATTTTTCGGCATTTACCGACGTTGCAAAAGCCATATTGCTAATGTTAAGGTGGGCAAATGGTTGTTTCCGCTGTTCAGGATCGGCAGTGCCTACTGTCCAGGGTTTGTTGTTGGGTTGCGTACCCCAGGTTAACAGGTCGCCACCTGAATTTATAACGCCGCTGCTAACGCCGTTCATTTGCAAAACAAATTTTGCCCTGTCGGCAGCATAGCCCTTACTGTTGGCGCCAAAGCCAATACGCATGCCTTTTTCTTTTAAAAAGATAGTTTGTTTGCCGGCATCAAGTACAACATTTTGATAGTTGGTTTGCATTACCGAGTAAGGGGCCGTTTTAACAGTCACGTTTTCAACCAAGGTAGTATCGCTGCCGGTATTGCCGGTGAAATAGGTAATATCAAAAGCACCGTGGGTAAGTTCAGATATCTGCAAAGCACGGCTTATAAGCCTGAAAATTTCGCCGTTGGCTTTAACCGGGGCAACGCCGGCTTCACGGTTTATTTGTTTAATGTTGCTGTCGTCGCCAAAGGCCGACAGTAGTTTTTCAACCCTGTTGATCTCGTCAATAGCGATTTCTATTTGTTCATTGGCCAATAAAGGATCATTCCCAACTACACTAATCTCAAATTTATCACCCATAGCGTGTACATTACGTTTGTAGGTGGTTAAATTGTTACTTAAAGTTTTTACTGCCAGCATAAAATAAATTTTTATCGTCAAAAAATCAAACTACTCTAATCCCGCTGTAGGATGATATGTTTATAACAAAAATGTTACCTCTCACCTCTACAACAACTAAGGTAAATTGCTTATATGAAAATAAGATGAAAACAAGATTGCGAATAACGTAAATCGCCGTTTTGGCTTGATCTTGAAGCAAATTGTATGAAATAAAGACGTGATTTTGACAAAAAAACCGGGATACGGAAAAACTGCAAACTTTTTCCGCATTACCATCAACTTTTAAATTTCCCCGAAATTCCATCCATCTAACCATGTGTTTTGTGGCTTTTTTGGGGAATTGGCGTTTAGATTTTAACCCCTTAATCGATCAAAATATTCTCGCCAAATTTTTGCGACACCGTAGTGTTTTCCTTGCCATTGATACTAATCACCAGGGAATCATCAAAAGGTATTTTTTCAATTAGCTGGATGCGGGTGCCAATACCAATATTAAGCTTAATGAGGTATTGCAAAAACGAATTGCTGGTATCACGTACGGCAGCCACACGGCAGGCGGTACCCGGTTTAAGATCGGTTAACGTTACCGAAAATGATTTGGGTACTTTGCCGTTGGCTTTGGGTATTGGATCGCCATGGGGGTCGTATTCGGGGAATCCAAGGAATTTGTCGAGCCTGTCGGCCAGGGTTGCATCGCTGATGTGTTCCAGTTCTTCGGCAATATCGTGGATCTCGTCCCAATGATAGCCCAGTTTCTCTAACAGGAAAACCTCCCAAAGCCGGTGCCTGCGCACAATTAACACGGCATCTTTTAAACCCTGAATAGTAAGCTTTACGCCAACTTTTTTATCATAGGCTATCAACTCCTTTTCGGTAAGCTTCCTGATCATATCAACTACCGAGGCCGGGTTATTGCCCAGGGCCTCGGCTATAGCAGTGGGCGTTATTTTAACATCCTTTTGCTGCGCAATACGGTAAATAGCCTTTAGATAGTTTTCTTCTGATAATGTATACATCCGCGGTTGAACTGGGAACGTACAAACATAAATAAAAACCAGCCCGTTTGTAATAGTTAGCCATGGCTAATTATTGTAAACCCGGTTTAAACAAAACAGGCCTCCGTTTTACGGGAAGCCTGCTGGTGTTTTTTTTGATTGGGTTATTAATGGTGCCCATGACCACCGCCATGCCCTCCGTGTCCGCCGCCACCATGGTTGCCGCCGCCGCCACCATGGTTGCCGCCGCCACCGCCATGATTGCCGCCGCCACCACCATGGTTGCCACCGCGGCCACCATTGCCGTGAAATTGCGGCCCGCGGCCACCGTGGTTACCATTATCAAAGTGGCCATTACCGCGATTATAAACTACCCTGCGGCTGTGGTTGCCCCTCCAGTAATTGGCGTACCTGGCATCGCGGCTGTTACGGATAACAACCTGGTCATGACGGCCCCTGTAGGTGGCGTACCTTGTTCTGTAAACATCGTTCCTTACCCATGGGGTGCGGTCATTTATTACCACTTTATAGCTGTGGTATAAATCGTAGTTACGGTAGCGTACCGGTAAATAGGTGCGGTGTACCCATACATTGTTATCAAAGTATACATACTGATGTGTTGGCACGTCATAGTACGTATCAATATCGGGCATGTAGTAGTAGTTGGCATAATCGTATCCAACAGGGCCCCAGGCCGGCTGGCTGCCTATGTTTACCCCTAAGCTTACGCTTACCTGGGCACTGGCTGTTTTAATAACGAAGCAGCTTAATAATATAGCTGCCGACAGGATGATCTTTTTCATTTGTTTGCTTTTTAAGTAGTGCCCCTTGTTAACGATCAATAGATTGCCAACCGGTAGCGTTGTTTGAATGTATGACAATATTAAATCAAAAAAGTTTAATATAAGTAAAACCCAAGTGAGGGGTACGTCTTCAAGACATAAAAAAACAGGCCTCCGTTTTACCGGAAGCCTGTTTTGTATAAAAATTAACAATCAAAAATTAATCTTTGTGGCCATGCCCTTTATTGCCATGGCTGGTTTTCCGTACCTCTTTGTGTACAATTACCTTGCGCGAGTTGCCCCGGCCATTACCTGTCCAATGGTTTTTGTATTTAACCTCGCGGCTATCGCGAATAATGGTTTGGTTATGTTTGCCTTTATAGCTTGCGTATTTAGTGCGGTACACGGTATTGTGCACCCAGGGTGTACGCTCGTTCACCACTATTTTGTATCCGTGGTAAACATCGTAGCTGGCATAGCGCGGTGGCAATGCGACTGAGTGTACCCATACATTATTGTTAAAATAAACGTATTGATGCGCGTTTACGTCATAGTATGCATCAATATCGGGCATGTAGTAATAGTCGGCACGGTCATAACCTGTCGGGCCCCATTCGGGCTGGCTGCCAATATTAATGCTTAAACTAATTTGGGCGCTCGCAGGCTTTATTGCCAAACAGCCTAAAAATATAGCGACTGTTAAAATGATCTTTTTCATGGTATTATTGTTTTGTTTGAATGTATGACAATAACCAATGAGAAAAGTTTAGTTTGAAGTATGCCAAGGCGGGTAACCAATCAGTTACAACATTTTAAATGCTAAATAAGCGCCTGATATAAGGTGGTTAGTTATTGGTCGTCATCGTTATCTTTATCGGTTACCTTTTTACCGGCCATGGCCAGCATAGGCTTACCAATAACTTTATAGTTGCCTTCGCCTTTAAGGATGGATGCCAGCTGGGTTTTATCCTGCATGGTTTTTACGGCCTGGGCCAGTTCTTTATCGTATTTAAAGTTTACTTCGTAGCGGCCCTTTTCGTAGTAATAGCGGGAGGCTATCTCGTTTTCAAGTATCTGCTTAATCTCGTCCTTATGCAGCTGAAGGTCGTTCTTTTTGGTGGCCATCAGCTTGGCTTTCAACACATCGTACTCGGCCTGTATGTCGGTAAACTGTTTTTCTTTGGTGGCCTCGGTCTTCAGGCTGTTCAGCACCTTTTCTGATGAGGTGGTGTAGTTATAGTTTTTATCGGCCAGGTATTTCACAAAATCACCGTATTCGCCATCAGATAACACGAACGACTTGGTATCGGCTATTTTAGCGTGCTTATCGCGGTAAACGGTGGCGTAATCAAATATCAGCAGCTTACCTACCAGCGCCTGGGTTACATTGGCAAATTTTTCCTGTTTGATAAAAATATCGGGGTAAATGGCGCTGCCGTCATAAACCGAGCGCCCATTTTTAGTTTTAAACTCGTGGATTAACGAATCGGCTACTTTAACTACGCTGCCATCATCCTTACGGTGCGTATAATCCAACTCCTGGATGCAGCGGCCCGATGGGATATAGTATTTGGCAATGGTAATTTTAACCAGGCTGTTATACGGCAGGTTAAAGGTTTGTTGTACCAGGCCTTTGCCATAGCTGCGTTGCCCAATAATAATGGCGCGGTCAAGGTCCTGTAACGAGCCGGCAACAATTTCTGATGCTGATGCCGAATGACTGTTAACCAATACTACCAACGGCAGGTTTGGCTCAAGCGGCGCGCTTACGGTGCTGTACGTAAAATTCTTTTCTTTTATTTTTCCTTTTTGCGATACAACTTCCACATCCTTCTGCACAAAAAGATTTACGATTTTTACAGCCTCCTGCAAAATGCCGCCACCGTTTGAACGCAAATCGAGGATGATACCGTTAGGATTATTCTTTTTTAAGGTTACCAGGGCGTTGGTAACTTCGGCAGCCGAGTTTTCTAAAAACTTATCCAGCTTAATATAGCCCATATTGCCCTGCACCATACCAAAGTACGATACGTTGGGTTGTTTAATTTCATCGCGCAGCAAGTTTTTTTCAAAAGGCTGAGGTACGTTATCGCGTTTGATAAAGAGCTTGATGGCTGCCCCTTTTGATCCTTTGAGTAAAAGGCTTACCTGGTCGTTGTTTTTTCCGTTAAGGTCAATGTCATTTATTTTCAACACCTGGTCGCCGGGGTGTATATCGCCCTTTTGTGCCGGGAAGCCCTCAAATACATCGGATACGAATACCTTGCCGTTACGGGTAAAAATACTTGCGCCAATACCACCGTACTGGGTACTTACATAATGTAGTTTATAATCTTCAATTTCCGATTCGGGTACAAATTCGGTGTAGGGGTCCAAACCATCCAGCATGGCATCAACTCCTGTTTTTACCAGTTTGGCCGAGTTAACGTTATCAACATAGTTAATATTAACTTCTTTATAAACCGATGCAAAAACATCCAGGTTTTTCGAGATCTGGAACAGGTCATCGTCAAAGGCCGCAACACCAACAGCCAGCGTTACAATGCCGGCAAACAAGCCTATCTTTCTGTATTTTTTTGAGATCACCATACCCGGTACAACATTATAGCATATAAAAATACGAAAAGCTTATCGATTTTTACAATTGAACGCTTATTTACAGCCTGTTATTGTCAATATTCACCAAAGCTTTTTTCAGGGTGAACACCACATATTCCCTGTTACGGTTTACAAGCTCCATAAGTTTGGTTATCAGAGCTTCTTCCTGTCCTTCGGTATATTTTAATTGCTCATCGCTCAGGTTGTTGTATTTGCGTTGAACTTTAATTTTCACACGTTCCCAATCTTTATTGGAGATACTGATCTCGGCCATTGTTAAATTATTTTAAGCAAAAATATAAAAAATACACGTTGGCTGAATTAAAAATGAGGCTACGCGCTCTTTTTACCACTAAATTACAGCAAGATGAGACGGCAATGGCAATCCTTCGCTAAGCTTATCGGGGATTGGTGCAAGCCGTTTGGTTTGCAAGGGGATAAGGCCCGACCAAATGGGCAGTTCCATGTCGTCATCGTCATCAACCGGCATACCGGTACGTATTTTAGCCGATGCTTCATCAGTTTTAAAAGCGAGGGCCGTGGTTTTAAGCACCTCTCTATCGGTTATAGGGCGCAGGTAATCCCAGCTGCCGGGCACAATTTTTTCGGTAAGCCATTTAAAAGCCTCCGTTTTATCGGCCACGCTTTCAATTTTTTCTGCCTGCGCAAATATCACCACCGACCGGTAATTAACCGAGTGGTGAAAAGCCGATTTGGCTACCACCAGTTCATCCATCAGGGTAACGGTGATGCAAACCGGGATGCCTTTCTCCAGCTCGCGCATCAAATGGCTGCCTACCGAGCCATGTATATAAATGCGGTTGCCGTACCGCACAAACGCGGTGGGGATGGCGTAAGGTTTATTATCTGCCGAATAGCTGATGGTGCAATATAATGCTTCATCAAGGATATTGTTGATGGTTTCGGGCTCGTAGCTGGCCCTTTTTGCTGCCCTGCTGGGGATAAGATGTGCCGGTGGATTTGCCATGATTTTGTTTTTTTGGTAAAATTATGCGTTTATTGGATGGTGACAATGCTCCAGATAATACAAAACAGGTAGTCCAATTTTATGCAGGTATATTCATCATGTTTGATAATTGATAAACAGGCGCAGCTGCCGGTTTATATTCAACTGGCCAATCAGCTTATGACGATGGTAAAAGCGGGCACGTTACAACCCGGTCACCGGTTGCCCAGCACCCGGCAGCTGGCCACTTTATTAAACCTGCACCGTAAAACAGTGATAAGGGCTTATGACGAGTTATTGGCACAGGGCTGGCTGCAAAGCCATACAGGCAGCGGAACTTTTGTGGCCGGCCATTTACCGGTAACAAAGCCCCGGCAGTTATTAAATAATAGCCCAAATGCGGCTAAAGTAGCCGGCTTTAGTATAAAAGAGGCGCCGCACCTGCAACGCGGGATCGTCGATTTAAACATCGATCTGCATCTTGATGATGGTTTCCCGGACACCCGCATGGCACCCGTGACCGAACTTTCAAGGGCTTACCGTACCCAGCTTTTAACAGGCAATCCCTATACTCGTTTGGGTTACGCTGACCCAAAAGGATCAGAGTGGTTGCGTACAGAGTTGGCCACCTATTTAAATATCACCCGCGGCCTGCGGGTTACACCGGCCAATATCCTGATAGCGCGGGGTACGGTTATGGGCCTTTATTTAACCTGCGCCGGACTGCTGCAACCCGGCGACACAGTAATCACCGCCGAACCGGGTTGGGCGGGTGCCGAGGCCAATTTTTTACAGGCCGGGGCAAATCTTTTAAAAGTGCCGGTTGATGAATACGGATTAGATGTAGATAGCCTTGATGAGCTTTGTAGCGGGCAAACCGTGCGCATGGTGTATGTTACATCGCACCATCATTACCCCACAACAGTAGCCTTGCGGCCAGATAGAAGGGTGCGCCTGCTTGAGCTGGCCCAAAAACATGGCTTCATTATTTTTGAGGACGACTACGATTATGATTTTCACTACCAAAACAAACCGCTGATGCCATTGGCCAGCGCCGATGATGCAGGGATGGTGCTGTATTGTGGTGCTTTCTCCAAAAGTATTTCGCCGGCTATAAGAGTGGGGTATTTGGTTGGCCCCGAAAACGTGATTGAGCATTTGGCCCAATTACGGCGCACTATTGACCGCCAGGGCGACAGCATGCTGGAGAATGCCATGGCCGAGCTTTTACAAAACGGAGTGATACAACGCCACCTGCGCAAATCATTACGGGTTTACCAGCAGCGGCGCGATTTTTTTTGTGGATTATTGAATGATCGCTTAAAAAATTACGTGCAATTTAAAGTGCCCGAAGGGGGCATGGTCGTGTGGACGGGTTTTGATTCAACCATAGATTTAAACAAACTTGCCCAAAGTGCCTTAAAAAAAGGACTGTATTTTCAGGGCACGAATAGCCCCTCGGCACCAAATTTTACCCGGCTGGGTTTTGCATCTTCCACTCCCGAAGAGTTGGAACAATGCGTTGATGTACTGGTGAAATTACTGGTAAAATAGCCTTAAGCGTTAACCTTGTTAAAATTATTTTAGCCCGATTATAAAAAACGGGTCAAAGCAACGTTTAAAACTTTGGCGCGTCAATTGATAGGCTGTAAAACAGGCTATCAATACAGCCGTATTGTAAACTAACTATGTAAACAAGGGGTTTGGTTATAATTATTCAAAAAATTATAGCTTCGCCCCGCTAAAAATTAAAAATTCATGAAAAAGTATTTATTAAGTGCCGCGTTACTGATTGCCGTGAGCATCAGCGCGAAAGCACAATTTTCTTTAGGTGTTAAAGGGGGTGTCAATTTTTCAAAAATTAACAGTACCGCATTGGGCGAATCAACATTAACAGGTTATCAGGCGGGTTTATTTGCACGAATTGGCAGCGGATTATATTTACAACCCGAGCTTTATGTGGCCAGCAAGGGTGGAAAATTTGAATTTCAAAGTGGCAGCGGAGCTTCTTTTACCAGCGAAGGGAAAGTAAGGTTTACCACGTTGAATGTGCCCCTGCTGTTAGGTAAATCTTTCGGCGCTAAGGATTTGAATTTTCGTGTTATGGCAGGTCCGATTTATACCTACAACATGAGCGAAAATAAAGACCAGAGCTTTAAAGATAACCTAACTGGAGCTTACCAGGATTTTGGTAACTACAACAAAAGCACATTAGGTTTCCAGGCTGGCGCCGGCGTTGATATCGGTGCAATAACTGCAGATCTGCGTTACGAGGGTGGCTTATCCAAAGTAAACTCCAGCTATGGTCAGCGCCAAAACCTTTGGGCTTTAAGCGTTGGTTTTAAAATTTTATAAGCTGGCTGTTAAACGGCTACCACAACATTATTACCCGGTATCGTTATCTCACTTTGCTGCACTCCGCGTAGGTCATAGTGCTTTTTTACAGGATTCCAGGACATCGCTTGAATAACAGCAGACATAAAAACTCTGTTACAAGCGATAAGTGCAGGCCGTTACCAAAGCGTATTTGTGCCGTGGTTTAACAATAATTCGGCGTTAACCGGTTTTTGCCCTATAACGGATAGTGTCTGGTAGTAATATACGGGGAGCATTTTCACTTGTTACGAACGCGACAAATGAAAATGCTGCCCCGTATAATTTAAAGCTCAACAGCGAAAAATCCATCAAAGCAGTTTTTAGTGTTGATTTTCAGCGGTGGATTGCTGTATAACCAAAATGCAGGGAAATTTAGATTTAAGGGACAGGATACTTCTATCAGCCGGAAATAATAATGAAGTTCATTATAAGTATAAACAGGGTTACTTTTAATTATTATAAGTATTAATTGTAAACGGCCATGAACTATTTTTTCAAAGTTGGGCGCAGTACATTTAAGCTTACTCTACTTACTACAATATTCATAGGATTGACGTCTTGTAATCAAACAGGAACAACGTTCTTTTCGGAAAAACGAGTGGTATACTTAAAGACTAACTTAATGGTTGAGGCAGATGATAGCATACTTGACTCAACGATGGGGCCGTCGCTTATCCGTATCTTTCCGTGCAACAGAGCAGGTAAAACAAATAGCCAGGTTCCCTGCGCGGACGTGTTTTTATGTAAACTACACAATAGAACAAACGCTTTATTAACAGATACCATCATGGTGCTTGATACCGGCAAAACAGCATCAGAACCGCCGACTAATTTAGACTATTACTGGACGGGGCTAAAAAGATCAGCAAAGTTTGAACAATGCAAGATTTCCGTTCCGGCAGAATTTGAAAATCAGATGAAGAGATACAAATATAAATACGCATCAGTTACGTTAGTAACCGACGATTTTGATTATAAAAGATAGCAGGTCAACCAACGAAGGGCTTTTTTTAATTGTTTGAGCGCGATTTTTTAGTGTAAAGGCGAGAAATAGAAGGCTTATGCTACCTCGTTAACACTGCTTCTAACAAAACAATTATTCAAGTCTATAATTTTCCACAAAAGCATTTGTTAATAACATAATAAGCTGTATCTTTGCAGTCCCGAAAATGCGGGGTATAATAAACGTTTAAACAATTTAATTTAAAGCAAGTGAATACGTTAAGTTACAAAACTGTCTCAGCCAACAAAAAAACCGTTAACAAACAATGGGTTGTTGTTGACGCACAAGGCGAGATTTTGGGGCGCTTGTCCACTAAGATCGCAATGATCATCCGTGGTAAAACCAAGCCAGATTTCACCCCGAACGTAGACTGCGGTGATAATGTAATAGTTATCAATGCAGACAAGGTAAAGTTGACCGGAAACAAATTCAGCGCAAAGCAGTATGTTTCTTACACTGGTTATCCAGGTGGTCAGCGTTTCATTTCTCCTAAGGAGTTAATGGCAAAACATCCTGAGCGCGTAATTGAAAAAGCCGTTCGTGGTATGTTACCTAAAAGTCGTTTGGGTAAAGCATTATTTGGTAACCTGTATGTATATGCAGGTGGCGAGCATCCACATGCAGCACAAAACCCAACAACCATTTAACTTTTTAATTTCAAAGGAGAAAAAAAATGCCAACAACTAACACTTCAGGCAGAAGAAAAACAGCCGTTGCCCGCATCTACCTTTCAGAAGGAAATGGTGCGATCATCGTTAACGGTAAAGATTACAAAGAGTACTTCCCAACATTGCCATTACAGTACATCGTAACTCAGAGCACTGAGGTTTCTGGTAGCACCGGAAAATTTGATGTTAAAGTAAATGTTGCAGGTGGTGGTGTAAAAGGACAGGCAGAAGCCGTTCGTTTAGCTATCGCTAAAGCCATTGTTGAACTGGATCCTGAAAAGAAACCAGCATTACGCGCTAAAGGTATTATGACTCGCGATGACCGTATGGTTGAGCGTAAGAAACCAGGTCGTAAGAAAGCACGTAAGAGATTCCAATTCAGTAAACGTTAATCACAGGAGGACAACAAAATGGCAAGAACAACATATCAGGATTTACTGGATGCAGGTGTACACTTTGGTCACCTTACCCGCAAATGGGATCCGAAAATGTCACAGTACATTTTCATGGAGCGTAACGGTATCCACATTATCGATTTAAATAAAACCTTAACTAAGGTTGAAGAAGCTGCTGCAGCTATCAAACAAATAGTAAAATCAGGCCGTAAAGTATTATTCGTAGCTACAAAGAAACAAGCGAAAGATATTGTTGCTGATTATGCAAAAAGTGTAAACATGCCCTACATCACCGAGCGTTGGTTGGGTGGTATGTTAACCAACTTTGCTACCGTTCGTAAGTCGATCAAAAAGATGTCAAACATCGATAAATTGACTAAAGATGGTACTTACAGCAACCTTTCTAAAAAAGAAAGACTGATGATACAACGTGAGCGTATCAAATTAGAAACCCTTTTAGGTGGTATTGCTGATTTGAACCGTTTACCTGCAGCATTATTCCTTATCGACGTTAAGAAAGAGCATATTGCAGTATCTGAGGCTTTGAAGTTGAACATCCCTACATTTGCTATGGTTGATACCAACTCTGATCCTTCAAACATTGATTTCCCTATCCCTGCGAATGACGATGCTACCAAATCAATTTCATTGATTACCAGCATTATCATCAAAGCGATTGAAGAAGGTTTGGAAGAACGCAAACGCGATAAAGAAGACGAAGCAGAAAAAGAAGCAGTTGCTGCTAAAGCAAAAGCTGATGCTCCTGAAGTAAAAGACCGCAGCGAAAACGAAGGCGGTAAAAGAACCAGGAAAACTGCCGAAGTTGCAGACGTTGTAGCCGACGCTGACACTGAAGCACCTGCCGAAACAGAAGAGTAATTAAATAGTTGTGGGTTGTAGGTTGTGAGTTATAAGTTTTTATAATCTGCAATTTGCAACCCATAATTTTAATAATAAAATAAGTTACAGGTTATAGTAAAGCTTTAATTTTGAAGCCAACTCATAACTCACAACTCAATACTTAAAACTAATAAAGATGTCTACAGTACAAATATCTGCAGCCGACGTAAATAAACTGCGCCAGCAAACTGGTGCCGGTATGATGGATTGCAAAAAAGCATTAACCGAAACTAACGGTGATTTTGAAGCAGCTATCGATTTTTTAAGAAAAAAAGGTGCTAAAGTGGCAGCAAGTCGTCAGGACAGAGAATCAAACGAAGGTGTTGTTATATCGCGCACAAGCGCTGATGGCAAAACCGGTGTTATCATCGAGCTTAACTGCGAAACTGATTTCGTGGCAAAAAATGCTGAGTTCATCGCTTTCGCTAACGAAATTGCTAACAAAGCAGTTGAAAACCAGCCAAAAAGCATCGAAGAACTTTACGCGCTTTCTATCGATACGGAAAACACCACTACTACTATTGGTGAAGCTGTTATTGACAAAACCGGTAAAATCGGCGAAAAAATTGGTGTTTCTAAATTAGAGATCATCACAGGCGAAAAAGTTATCGCTTATGTACACGGTAACTTCCGTTTAGGTGTATTGGTAGCTTTAAACTCAAACCCTGCCGGTGTTGAAGAAGCTGGTAAAGATGTTGCCATGCAAATTGCCGCAATGAACCCTATCGCGGTTGATAAAGATGGCGTAGATGCCTCTGTTATTGAGCGTGAACTGGAAATTGCTAAAGACGTGATCCGCGCTGAAGGTAAACCAGAAGAAATGGTTGAAAAAATCAGCTTAGGTAAACTGAACAAGTTCTACAAAGACTCAACCCTGTTAAACCAGGAGTTTGTAAAAGATTCATCTAAAAACGTTGCCCAGTTCCTGGCCACCGTTGAAAAAGGCCTCACAGTAACCGCATTTAAGCGGGTAGCTTTAGGAGCTTAATTATTTTATCCCCCTCGTTTTTAGCGAGGGGGATTTTTTTTGCAATATTGTTTGGTATTTGCGCTCATGTCATTGCATATCGCATGGCGGAGAAGACTCACCCGGCGAGGCTACGCCCGCCACCCTCTCTTCGGCTTTGCCGGAAAGAGGGATTTGAATGGTGGGTATTATATAAAATGAAACTTGATCAATTTTCAAGCCCCTCTTTCCACCGCAGGTGAAGAGAGGGTGGTCCAGCGAAGCGTAGACCGGGTGAGTCTCCGCCGCCAGGCTGCGATTATTGCTTATTCAACAAAGGTTTAATACTACCACGATGATAACAGCACTCCACAATCTCCAACTCATTTCCAACGGGCAAATCACCCGAGGCAAAGCCGTTTTAATCTCAGGCAACACCATTATTGATGTTATTGATGATACAGCCATCCCAGCTGATGCCGATAAGCATGATTTAAAAGGCTCATACCTTGCTCCCGGCTTTATCGATTTACAGATTTATGGCAGCGGCGGCTTATTATTCGCGGGCACGCCAACGGTAGCTGCTTTGGAACGACTGGAAAGTGATTTGCTTAACCAGGGCACCACCGGCGTTTTTGCTACTATAGGCACCAATACCAATGAGATTGTTGAAGCGGGAATTGATGCAGCTAAAGCCTATCGCAAGCAAGCGAAGGGCGCTTTTTGGGGATTACACCTGGAGGGGCCTTATCTGAACCCGGCAAAAAAAGGCGCACACCCGGAAAAGTATATCAAAAAAGCTACTCTTGCCGAAGTAAAAGGCTGGGTAGAACGCGCCGAAGGTGAGATAAAAATGATTACCATAGCGCCCGAACTGCAGGACCAGGAGGTGATTGATTACCTGCACAACGCGGGCGTTATCATATCATCGGGCCACAGCAATGCTACTTATGCCGAGGGGAAAGCATTTTTAAACAAACCCATCCCTGCGGTAACCCACCTGTTTAATGCCATGCCGCAAATGCACCACCGCGAACCAGGCTACATCCCCGCTATTTTTGAAGAGCGTCCGTACACCAGTATTGTAGCCGATGGTAACCATGTAGATTGGGCGATGATACGCCTGGCCAAACGCGAACTGGGCAATAAACTGTTTTTAATTACAGATGCGGTTACCTCAACTACCGAAGGGGCCTACCAGCACCGGCTGGTAGGTAATAAATATGTAATGCCCGACGGCACCCTCTCGGGCTCATCGCTTACGATGTTAAAAGCCGTTGAAAACTGCGTAAAACAAGTGGGCATTGAGTTAGCCGAAGCTGTTAACATGGCTTCATTATACCCGGCCGAATTGGCAAAACAGGGTAAAAAAGGCAAAATTGAGAAAAACTTTAATGCCGATCTGGTTGTTTTTAACCCTGATTTTGAGGTAGAAGCAACCTACCTCAACGGTCATTTATTAACAAAGACAACATAAAATTTTAACACTAATTTTTATTCGCTATTTTTGCGGAACGACACCTCATATGAACAACGCTTTATCAATTCATGATATCTACAAAAGCAAGTTCCCTTTATTTCTGTTAATAACAAATCACACCAAATGAAGTACAAAAGAATTTTACTGAAGCTTTCGGGCGAATCGCTTATGGGTACCAGGCAATATGGCATTGATAATGCACAGGTTTTGCAATACGCCCAGGATATTAAAAGTGTTTACGACACAGGAATGGAAATTGCGATAGTAGTTGGCGGCGGTAATATTTTCAGGGGCCTGAGCGCCGAAAAATCAGGCATGGAACGCGCACAAGCTGATTATATGGGCATGCTTGCCACCGTTATCAACTGTATGGCACTGCAAAATGCTTTAGAAAGTATTGGTGTGGAAACCCGCCTGCAATCGGCTATTAAAATGGAGCAAATTTGCGAACCGTACATCCGCAGGCGCGCTATGCACCATTTAGAGGTTGGTAAAATAGTAATTTTTGGTGCCGGTACCGGTAACCCGTATTTTACTACCGATACTGCTGCATCGTTACGTGCAATTGAAATTAAAGCTGATGTTGTACTAAAAGGCACCCGTGTTGATGGTATTTACACCGCCGACCCGGAAAAAGACCCAACAGCAACCCGTTACGACGAGATCAGCTTCCAGGAAGTGTATGATAAAGGTTTAAACGTAATGGACATGACAGCCATTACCCTTTGCCAGGAAAACAAGCTACCTATCATCGTATTTGATATGAACAAAGAAGGCAACTTCATGAAAATAGCCAATGGTGAAGCCATTGGAACACTGGTGAGGTAGAGCCTGTATTTTTTTTCTGTCATCCTGACGAAGGAAGGATCTGTTAACCGCTATGCATCACCGCCTGAAAAGGTTGTGAATAGATGCTTCGCTCTACCCATGGAATATCCAATTTCCTGTCATCCTGAGGTACGAAGGATCTATCAGTTGTGCATAACCGATAGAAAAGTTCGCGAATAGATGCTTCGTACCTCAGCATGACAGTCTTTTATCGTTAAATGCCATTTCCCCTTTAGGGTTTCGCGACATTTTTCTACTCAGCATGATAGTAGTATAAAAGAGCTCCAGAACCTCCCGCTATACACTATTCAAAAATAAAGCCCCATTATTCCGAAATTGGAATAAACGGGGCTTTTTATTTTGATGATGTTATAGCAGCGTAGATAATAGTAAACATGATTGACCCAAACCACAGCACAAACACCACGGCGTGAATTGCTACAGCTACCCGAAAGGTTTTGCCTTGGTTTATCAGTTTAAATATAGATCTGAAAAGCAGGAATATATTACCTACGATGACAATCATGGCGACCAATAACCCCAGCCCCGCCCCTGCTAAATTGGTTGGTGAAAGGCCGGCAGTTATGATAATAAGTAAAAGGGCAAATCCATAAAACATAACAATTGGCTGCCATTTAGTTTCAAGTTTATCTGTTGGATTTATCATTGTTCAGCGTGTCTTCTTAAAAAGACCATTCCGTAAACAGTCTAATTGCTTTTTGTAAAATGTGAACAGGTGTAATGTTTTCAGTTCTGGTTTATTTCAATGTTGCCAAGTATCGTCTCTACAACAGATAGTTCTTTGTCATGGGCATCAGTTCCAAGAAACTCCATATCAACCGAAAACGAGCATATAAATATATAGTTTTTGGTTCCGGTCGTCCAGAAGTAGTTGAGCGTCTCATCACTGCCTTTTTGACTATAAAAGGCAGCATCCCAGTTTCCTATTTTCGTAGCGACGGCTTTCGGGTTACTTTTCAATTCACCCGCGATAATGGCGCTCGCTTTATCGGGGTCGGGACTATTCCCCCACTTATTTGGCGTTATCCGTAAATTGCCGCTCCATTTATCTGTATTAAAGAAAGCATACGTGCCTTCATCATCGTCATATTCCGACCAGTTCTCGGGCAATAGAGTCGAAAACCAACCGGCTGCAGATGTAAATTTCCAGTAGCTCATAATTTCCTCAATGTGATTTTGGGTTTCAAGTCTTCAATTAAAAACAGGTCTGGTCTAAAAAAAGACTTCCGAAGTTTTTAAAACTTCGGAAGTTTGCTTATCATTCGTGAAATTCGATTCAATTCGCGATTATTCGTGTGTATTACTTATCACTCAGCATTATCGGGTTCCCCTTGCCGCCGCCCATGATGATCACTTTGGCGTTTGGCGAAGTGGCAATAGCTACCTGGGCTTTAATAGCCTCGTACTGCAATTGCTTATCCGACAGGCCTGTCGATAATATTTTTTGGTAATCGGCAATACCCTGGGCCTCTACGCGCTTGCGTTCGGCTTCCTGCTTTTCTTTTTGCAGTACGAATTGCATTTTCTGGGCATCCTGCTCGGCGTTAATCTTTGATTCTATACTTGCCCTTACGGAAGCCGGCAAAGTGATATTACGCACCAGTATCTGTTGTAACTCCAGGCCTCTTTTTACAAAGTTTGCTGTAATATAACGGTTTATTTTCTCCTGGAATTCCTGCCTTTTTGTAGAGTACAGGTCAACTGCCGCGTAATTTACTGCGTTGTCGCGTATGGCGGTGCGTGATACCGGGCGAACAATTTTCTCCAGGTAATCTACGCCAATATTTTGAAGGATGAACGGTGCCTTGTCAGGACTTACTCTATATTGTACCGAGAGATCGATGCTCACCTCCAGCCCATCAGAAGATAGCACCCTGATAGCATCGTCGCCCTCCTTTTGCCCCTCGCTGCTAACAGCACTCATGGTGTAGGTTTGCGTACGGGTATCAAAAACAGTTATCTCAACAGCGGGGTTAACTATATGTAAACCACTTTCAAGCACATGATCCTGTACTTTACCAAAAAGGGACTGCACGCCTGCATGGCCCGGCTCAATAACCTTGAAACTGGATAGCAGGAGACCAATGACAACCATTGCCCCACCAACTATACTTATGGTACTACTAAAGTGGCTGGCCGGCTCAGGCGAGCGTTTGAGTACGATGCCCACCACGAGCACGATAACTCCTAAAATTGCTATAAACATGCAATGAAGTTACACCTTTTTCTGCGAGTTCTTTACGTCTTTTAACAGTCTTATTTTTAATATTATAACAGCCGCGCCTGCAAGTATGGCCACGGCCATAACGGTGTAGTTTTTGGCCATAAAATACCGGTAAGCCACAAACGCGCACAATACCAAACCAATGGTATATAATATGTTAAGCACTAATTTAAACGCCATGATTAATATACGCTTAGGTCGGGGTCAATCTCGGCAGCCCAGGCTAAAATACCACCCTGTAGGTTATACAGGTTAGTAAACCCTTTTTGCTCCAGCTGCATAATTGCAGCGGCGCTGCGTTTGCCGCTACGGCACATTACCACTACCGGTTTATCTTTAGATACTTTTTCGCTCTCAATTAAAATGCCGCCAAGGGGGATAGATAATCCGCCAAGATTTGATGTTTCATATTCAAAATCTTCCCTAACGTCAATCAGCTGAAAATCTTCGCCTTTGTCTCTTTTTTCTTTTAATTCCTGTACGGTTATCTCGTTCATGATCAATAAAATTATAATCCAAAGGTAGCTTTTTTTCTAATGCAAATAATTACGGGCAATTTTTGTAACAATCAACGCATAAGAGCGTTTATTATATGATTTACTGCGCAATAGACTTTTAAGTAGCTTTGGCCCGTAAATCGCGGATGGCCCGATTAATAATTTGACATCAATATTAACCGGCATCTATTTAAAACAACCGATATACATGAAAAAAGTTACCCGCTTTTTCTGGTTTTGTTCAGGAGCGCATATAGATACACTTAAGAAATATCCAATCGAGCATAACAAATATGTGGGCATTGGGGCTACCATATTTTTCACGGCATTGTTTGCATCTCTTTCGGGAGGCTATGCCATGTACTTTGTTTTTAACGGCGATGCCTTTGCCGTTGGCTTTGCAATACTGTTTGGTTTATTATGGGGTACCGCCATTTTTAATATGGACAGGTACATTGTATCAAGTATTAATAAAGAAGGAACAACCAACCAGCAGATACTGCAGGCATCACCCCGGATATTATTGGCGATAATGATTGGGATAGTAATATCGCGCCCCCTGGAGCTGAAGATATTTGATAAAGAGATCCGTCAGAAATTAAAGCTATCCTACCTTAAAGGCCAGCACCGTAAAATTGATACCCTCGAAAAAACGTATAATCAAAAGTACGCCATGGAGATGGGTAAAACCGGCGATCTGAAAAAGGAAAAAGATTCGCTCGAAAAAGATATTAACCGGACCCGTTTCCTGCTTAACCAGGAAGTTTTTGGAGATAAAACCAACCAAACATCGGGCATTACCGGCTACGGCACCTACGCCAAACAAAAACAAGCCGTATTGGAAGAAAAGGAAGCTCGCCTGAAAACGGTTACCGATAACCTGGGTCAGCTTGACGAATATCTGGGCCATCGCAAAGACTATGAAGGACTAAACAGCACCCGGCTGTTTACCGATCATCAGCTGGATAGCCTGGCCAATGTTGCCGGGTTTTCTGACCGTAACTGGGCGCTGGGGCAGCTATCATATAATGAAAATGGCACGCGCGACCTGGATACCTATATGGCCATCTCATTTATTGGTTACCTGTTCATCTTATTTGAATGTTTGCCGGTGTTTGTGAAACTAATGTCGCCCAAAGGGCCGTACGATGTGGCTGTTGCCAAAACGGCCGAGGCCAATATATATATGGCCGACAGGGACAAGGATTTGAATATCAGCGTTACTGATAACACATACGATCATAGCCTGGAAACCGACGTAGAGCGGCGAAAGCGTGTGATCTCTTCAGAGTCTAAATACGAGTTTTAGCAATTAAGCCGGTATTTCCCAGGATTGATAGTTTAATACCGGACTTTTATATCCAGGGAAATTATTCCGCAGGATAGATGGCCGTGAAAAAAATACTTCTAAAAAAAGCAGGCTTGTAACGCATTTGTAGCTAAACTATAAGTTAAAGAACGCTCGTGTTCCCGGCAGTTCATCCGCCCACATTATACCGATATAATCATGGTTTTTAAGCGAAAAGCTTTCAAGCCAATGATTAAAGCAGGTTATGAAGCAATATTATTTTTAACAAAAACTAAAAAACGAATTAAACTATCGGTTTATACCGGTTGGATTTACAGCCTTTTTCATAGTGTCAAAAGCCCTATTTTGCCCTCTATTTGAGTGCGTTAGATAAAATTTTTAAAACAAAAAATCCAAAGATCTATTAATATCGTTAGATAATAAATATATTAATAGAGATGAAAGAGACGCTGAATAATAAAGTTAAGGCTATTGCGGCCAATGTCAGGAAAACCAGGGAACAGTTAAATTATACCCAGGAATACCTGGCTGCCAAGCTAAAAATATCGCAAAATGCATATAGTAAGATAGAACTCGGGTATACCAAAATAACGGTGGAAAGACTTTTCCAAATAGCCACCATATTGGAAGTGGATGTACACGACCTGATAGCTACCGAAAAAACAGCCGCCGCGTAATATGCATTAATTAGGCTCCTATTTCGCCGGGTAATGTATATTTGCAGCCGGATGGAAACAGGACAGCTCATTGATAATACCGTACAATTTGTACGTGAAACATTAAAAAATGCCGAAGGTGGCCACGACTGGTGGCACATACATCGCGTTTGGACCAACGCCAAACTGATAGCGCAAACCGAAAAAGCCGATCCTCTCATTGTTGAACTTGCTGCTTTACTTCATGATATTGCCGACAGCAAGTTCCATAACGGCGATGAAGAAATAGGCCCGCGTACCGCTGGCAATTACTTGCTGAGCCAAAACGTGGATGCAGCTATTGTTGAACATGTGCAGCAAATTATCAGGCACATGTCGTTTAAATCAAGCTTTGATAAGCAAACCTTCCACTCGCCCGAGTTGGCCATAGTACAGGATGCCGACCGGCTTGACGCCATTGGCGCTATAGGTATAGCCCGGGCCTTTAATTACGGGGGCTTTAAAGGGCGCGAAATTTATAACCCCGAAATTGAGCCCAACTTAAACATGAGTAAGGAAGAGTATAAAAATTCGCCCGCCCCTTCCATTAATCACTTTTACGAAAAATTATTATTACTGAAAGATAAGATGAACACCCCTACCGGTCGCCAACTGGCCGAGCAACGTCATCTGTTTATGGAAGCTTATTTGCAGCAATTTTACCTGGAGTGCAAACCATAAGCCCCGATAATCGTTTCAAGATCAACTTTTACGCATGAAAAAAACTTTATTTTTTATAACGCCCCTGTTGTGTACCATGCTTACAGCAAAGGCGCAGGATACGCTTAAGCAACAACGTTTTAATTTCCATTTCCAGCAAACCGTTATTACCCAGTACAAACCATCATTTGGGGCCAATTATACCGGCGATAATAGTTTGCTCACCAAATCAGAAACGCAAACGTCCATCACCACCACGTTATTTGGCGGGGCCAGGCTTTGGAAAGGCGCGTCGGCTTTTTTTAACCCCGAACTATCCGGCGGTTCGGGCTTAAGTAAAACCCTGGGCGCTGCAGGTTTTCCCAATGGCGAAACTTTTCGCGTTGGCGGCTCGGAACCTAAAATTTATATTGCCCGCCTCTACTTTACCCAAAACTTTGAATGGGGAAAAGAGAAAGATACCCTGCAAGACGATAATAACCAGCTTGCCGGCTTAAAAAGCAAGCGCTATTTTTCGGTAACCGCAGGTAAATTTGGCATGGCCGATTTTTATGACGGTAACGAATTTAGCCACGATCCACGCTCACAGTTTATGAACTGGGCTTTGATGGATAACGGCGCCTGGGATTACCCGGCCAACACCCGGGGCTATGTCATGGGGATCCATACCGAATTAGGCATGCCCAACTGGACGCTAAGGTTTGCCTTCACCATGTCGACAACTACTGCCAACGGAGCTATCTGGGATGCCAAAGTTGGCAAAGCCAACACCCAGACAATGGAATACGAGAGGCGCTATACTATCAATGGAAATAAAGGAACCGTGCGCATTTTAGGGTTCCGCAATAACGGCAAAATGGGCAACTACCGCGATGCCCTTGCCGTAAGCGCCGTTAACCCTGTAGTTGATACCAATTTGGTTTACGGCAAACACAAATATGGCTTCGGCATCAGCGCTGACCAGTACCTGAGTAAAGATTTTGGTGTATTTGCCAAATTGAGCTATAACGACGGCCACACCGAAACCTGGTATTTTACCGAGATAGACCGCTCGTTAAGCTTTGGCGGCGTGTTAAAAGGAAACTCCTGGAAACGCAGTGACGATGAGCTGGGGCTGGCATTTGTGGCAAACGGCCTATCCGGCCCGCACCGCGATTACCTGGCCGCAGGCGGTTACGGTTTCATTATTGGCGATGGGAAGCTGAACTACAGCAACGAGCTGATTGCCGAGTTGTATTACAAAATTAACGCCTATCAAAAAAAGTTCTGGCTATCGCCCGATTACCAGTTTATTGCAAACCCCGCGTACAATAAAGACAGGGGGCCGGTGAATGTGTTTTCGTTGAGGGTGCATGTGGAGTTTTAATTATACCTATATTTAAAATAATAATCCCGTATCGTGATGCTCATTTGTTCGGCATCGCCGGCAATTAAAATGCCTGCTATCGAAATTCCGCTGGCTATATACCCATAGTAAATCCTGACTATGGGGTTTTTTATTTGGGGCCAATTGCGCCATGTTGTTCTAAGCGACATTCTTAGCCCTTGTACCTTATCTATGCTTTCAATATCCCGCCAGGCAATAGTATAGCCGTTTTTCTGTATAAAAATAAATTCGCTGGTAATTACAATAGCCGGAATGCCCCGCAGCACATAATAAATGTGCCTGGTAAAAAACAACAGAAAATAATCGATAACCAGCACCAATATGATAGCGCTGGAATAATCTTTATAAATCAAAAGCTTGTTAAAAATCGAATAAACAGGCTGGCCCAATAAAAGTACAGACAGAATCATTGGTAAAATGAAGTATGGATTGTATTTATAAATTCGCAAGCCATCCATATCTCAATCTTTTAGCTCATCAAAGCCAGGGTGCCAAAGTAAACCAGCATACAGCCGGAGCTTAAAAAGTTCATGCGCATGGCATTTTTAAAATCGGCATTAGCTGTCGATTTTCCTACTTTGTAAAACCAGTAGTTAAAAAACAAAAATATGGGCAATGCACATAACAGGAAAAAGTAAAAATTTGCCAATTTGCCCGCTAAATGCCAATAGTAAAAAGAGCATGCTATGCCCAGGGCGAACATGGCGCCCGAAAAAATAAATGAGCCTTTGTAGCCCAATAATAAACTGATTGTCCTGTCGCCACGGCGGCTGTCTTCTTCGTGCTGGTAAACCTGGGTGAGCGGGTACGATGCGCCAATAAGGCATGAGCAAATTGCCCCGGCTACAATAAACCCGGTATCCCAGCGCCTGAACAGGCTGAGCCCGCTTAATGCCGAATAGGTGACGTAATAAATAAAGCATCCCTGGAAAATAAATACCGTTAAAAAACTGATGATAGCGTACTTTTTTAACCGTGTAGCAGAATGACTATACAGTTTAGACATGATGCCATAAATAAGCACCGCCACCGCAAACTCCCAGCTAATTAAGAAACCCAGGCCGAAAGCAAGAGCTTCCAGCAGGATAGAAAAATAATAGAGGCTGATATCAACCTCGGGCGGTTTCTCTAACAGGCCAATGCTATCCTCATCCTTATCAAAATAACTGTTATACCCGTTACTTGCCGGGAACGCCAGAAAATGCCAGATAAAAAATATAAGTATAGCCTGCCCTGGCTGTACAAAAGTAGCCTGGCTAAATGCAAACAAGTAAACAGGCAACAAAAAAACGGAGAAAACAAAACGCATGTGGGCCCAGGTCGACCTCGTGGGGATTAATTGTTTCAATTTCATGCGGGCATATTTATATTCATTGGCTAAAGCAACCAATACTATTTGTTAAAACGTATTAAACCTGCAGCCGGTTGCTTAATCTTACTAATGTAAAAATTAGTTAACGATAAATCATTATGTTTGAAAATCACCTTAGCAACAGTATGACCAGGAAATTATTTAGCATTACAATTTTATTTTTTTTAGCAACAAACGCGTTCGCGCAAAGTAAAGTAACCCGATCGGCAGTTACATTCAAAATCAAAAATCTGGGCTTTAATGTCGATGGCTCTTTTGGGGGCTTTAATGCCGATATTAATTTTAAGCCCACCAGTCTTGCCACAAGTTCGATAGAAGCCTCGGTGGCCTCAAATACGGTTAATACCGACAATGAAAGCCGCGATAACCACCTGAAGAGCGAGGATTACTTTGATGTTGCTAAATATCCCAAAATCATCTTAAAGTCGGTTTCATTTAAACACAAAAGCGGAAGCAACTATACCGGCAGCTTTAACGTAACTATTAAAGACAAAACAAAGTTGATTGAAATACCTTTTACGTATATTGAAGCGGGTAACACCGCCACGTTTAAAGGCGATTTCCAGGTTTTAAGGACAGATTTTGGTATCGGTGGCAAAAATGTAATTTTATCCAACGAGGCCAATGTGTCGATAGAAACGGAGATCAGTAAGTAAAAGAATATACTGCTTCAGGCTTTTAGCCTTTAGCTTTAAGCTTAATATTAATGGAGAGTTGCATCAGTGCCATCGGGATAGCAAATCCCCATAACCGGATAGCCCAGCAGGATATTTACCATTTTATGGTGAATGCCTTTGGGTTGGATGCAACTAATGCCGCACGCTTAAAAAGTATTTATGATAATTCAGGTATCGATTATCGCTACTCCGTAATCTCTGATTTTGGCGAAACCGATCCATCCAACTATACCTTTTTTGATCCGTCCGGAAGTTTCAACCCTTTCCCCGATACCCGCAAACGTTTAAAGCTTTACCAGGACGAGGCAATTGCTATCGCAATCAACGCCGTTAAAAACTGCCTTGCTGGTTTTGGAATGGACGTTACAAAACAAATCACTCACCTGGTTACCATAAGCTGCACCGGCATGCACGCCCCGGGGATTGATATTGAGCTGGTAGAGAAACTGGGGCTTAACCGCGATACCGAGCGTACCTGCATCAACTTTATGGGATGTTATGGCGCCATAAACGGCCTTAAAGTGGCCGATTATATTTGCCGTGCCAACCCCGAAGCCAAGGTTTTGGTAGTAAGTGTGGAGTTGTGCACCCTCCATTTTCAAAAAGATAATACGCTGGATAACTGGGTGGCCAACTCCCTGTTTTCAGACGGGGCCGCCGCGGTATTAGTCGAGAACACTTCACAACGCCTGGGTAAAGGGACCAGCCTCACCCTGAAAAACTTTTATACCGAATTTGTGACAGAAGCCCGCGACGATATGGGCTGGTATGTAGGTAATACCGGTTTCGAGATGAAGCTAACTTCGCGGGTATCAAAACAGATCAGGAAAAATATTAAGGCTTTAACACGCCGCTTTTTGCAAAAGGCAAAAATTAATGCAGATGAAATAACCGCTTATGCTGTACACCCCGGTGGCCGTAAAATATTGGAAGCTGTTGAGGAAGCGTTGGAGCTACCCGAAGAAAGCAACACATTTGCATATGAAACGTTGCAGCAGTATGGTAATATGTCATCAGCAACCATTCTGTTTGTACTGCAAAAAATGCTGAAGGCCGAAAGCCTGGTTAATCAAAAAATCATGAGCTTTGCTTTTGGGCCGGGTTTAACGGTTGAGGGTATGATATTGGAGATGCATTGCTAAAGCCTATGAACGATGTAATTATAGTTGGCGGTGGCCTTGCGGGATTATTTAACGCGATATTATTGAACCGCGCCGGCTTAAAAGTTACCCTCGTCGAAAAAAAAACATACCCCATGCACCGCGTATGCGGCGAGTACATCTCCAACGAAGTAATCCCGTTTTTAAATTCTTTAGATATCAACCCCGATCAGCTGAATGTTGCCCGCATTAACCGGGTTGAGGTTACAGCCGCTTCGGGTGCTAAATTTACCCAAAAGCTTGATCTGGGCGGCTTTGGTTTAAGCAGGTATACGTTCGATAATTTTTTATACCACAAAGCGATAATTGAAGGTGTAAATTTTATGACAGGTACCCGGGTAGAGGATGTACGCTACACCGGCAATCAATTTGAGGTGGTTACGCCCGGCAAAGTATTAACAGCCCCCCTTGTAATAGGCTCATTCGGCAAACGGTCGAACCTCGATCAAAAACTGAAGCGGCCCTTCTTTTATAAACGCAGCCCTTACCTGGCCGTGAAGTTTCATATAAAAATGGATTTGCCGCAGGACCTTATCCAGCTTAATAATTATAAAGACGGCTATTGCGGCGTAAGCAAAACCGATGGCGACAGGTACTGCATGTGCTACATGGCGCACCGCGATGACCTGCGCAAATACGGCAGCCTGCAAGGGTTAGAAGACAATGTTATCCGCAAAAACCCATATCTCGACGATATATTTGCCAATGCCGAATTTTTACTGGATAAGCCCGAGGTAATTAATGAGATTTCGTTTGAAAAGAAAGCCCCGGTTGATAACCATATTTTAATGAGCGGCGATACCGCCGGGATGATAGCGCCACTATGCGGCAACGGGATGACTATGGCTATTCACTCAGCTAAGATTCTGTCAGAGAAAATCATCAGCCATTATAAAACCGGCAAATTTAATGAAGATAACCGTGTAGCCTTAGAAGCCGATTATACCGATGCCTGGAACCGGCAATTTGCGCAGCGGTTATGGGTAGGCCGGCAATTGCAGCGCCTGTTTGGCAATAACAATACTACTGCGCTTACGCTCCATGTGTTAAATGGCCTGCCGCCGTTATCCCGGTACCTGATTAGTAAAACCCACGGAAAACCTTTTTCATAAGGTTGTTGTATTGATACCATGCCCAATTTAAAACACCGCGCCTTTGATGCCGAAATCATGGATGACCCGGGTCTGCCCGACAGCGAAATAGCTCCCGTTTTGGAGGGTTTAGGCAAAATAAATTCGTGGTTTGGCAGCCATAAAGAAGCTATAAAGGCTTTTAAAAAATTCCCGGTACTGCGAGGCTACTCCATAAGTGACTGGGGTTGCGGTGGCGGCGATACATTGATAGCCATTGCCAAATGGGCGCAACAACAGCAATTAAACCTGGTGCTTACCGGCGTTGATGCTGCTCCTGCAGCGGTAAACTACGCGCTGCGCGCGTCAACAGAATATGACAATATCAAATACATTCTGGCCGACGTAATACAGGACACTGACTTGTTGGGCTGTCATGATATTATCATCAGCAGCTTGTTTACCCATCACTTCGACGACGAACATTGGGTGAAGATGATTAAAAACATGCATGCCTCGGCCAAAAAAGGAATAATTATTACCGATTTGCATCGCCATTGGGCGCTATACTGTGCGGTTATTTTTATTACTCATGTTTTAACCCGCAATAAAATGGTGCGTTACGATGGGCCATTATCGGTAAAGCGGGGCTTTAAAAAACATGAATTATTAATACTTCTTAAAAAAGCACAAATTGATAACTTTAAATTAACATGGAAGTGGCCGTTCCGCTGGGCTTTAGTGATCTATAAGTAGTAACTTTACCTTATGAATTTGCGTGTTTTAGTTTTAGTTACGGCAACCGGCGTGGCCATAACGTTATCAGCAGTAAACTTTTATTTTCAGCATAAGTGGTACGATGTAATGATCACTTTTACCGCTACATTGGCCGTAAGCTACTTTGTGTTTTACTACCTTATAGAAAAGTATATTTACTCGCGCATCAAACTTATTTATAAGCTTATTCACAATTTAAAACTTGGCCGCGATTTGCGCGATGCCCTGGGCGAACATGTAACCGCCAACCCTATTGACGATGTGGAGCAGGAGGTAAAGGAATGGGCAAAACAAAAAAAATCGGAAATTGATGACCTGCGCAAACAGGAAAAATTCCGCCGCGATTTTTTATCCAATATCTCGCACGAGTTTAAAACCCCGCTTTTTGCCATACAGGGATACATTGAAGCGCTGCAGGATGATGATATGGAAGACCGCGAAATGGCGCGCCAGTTCCTTGAAAAAGCCTCTAAGAATGTTGACCGGCTAAGCTATCTTATTAAAGACCTGGATGAGATATCGAAGCTGGAATCGGGCGAAATACCTATTAATTATACCAAATTTAAGATAAACGACTTGATAAAAGAGGTTTTTGAATCACTCGAAATCAAGGGTAAACAATACAAAATCAAACTGATATTTAAGCAAAAATACGACGAGGGCATTATTGTATATGCCGACCGGGAAAAAATAAGGCAGGTACTGGTAAACCTCATTGATAACTCATTTAAATATGGCAAAGAAGAAGGAAGCACATCATTAAGCCTTTTTGTACTTGACGATCAGGTTTTAGTTGAGGTTACCGACGATGGCATTGGCATCGAAGAAAAGTTTTTGCCCCGCCTGTTTGAGCGTTTTTATCGCACAGATACCAGCCGTTCCAGGCAAATTGGTGGCTCGGGCCTGGGCTTGGCCATTGTTAAACACATTATTGAGGCGCACCAGCAAACCATTAATGTACGCAGTACCGAGGGGTTGGGGTCAACTTTTGGGTTTACTTTGCAAAGAGCAAAACAAACTTTACCTTTCCCCAATATACCAGTGTTAAAAAGTTAACATTAATTTAACATAGCAACCGTACCTTTACACCAATTTTAAGCATCATGTCATTAAACAGCATTTTCCAATACTTTGTACCTAAGGATAAAAAAATATTTTTTCCTTTATTTGAGCAGGCAGCAAACAACGTAGTAGCAATGGCTACTATTTTGGTAGAGGCCGTTAACTCCAATAACACTACCACCCGTGAAGAGTTGTTTAAACAAATAGACAAGCTTGAAAACAAAGGCGATGAATTTACCCACCAGATATACCTGGAATTGGGCAAAAACTTTATTACACCTTTTGACAGGGAGGATATTCACGCATTAGCTACGGCTATTGATGATGTTGCCGATTACATACAGGGCGCAGCAAACCGCATGAGCCTTTACAGGATAGATGATTTTAACGAGCATATCCGCAAATTATCTGACCTGATACTACAGGCCAGTATCGACCTTGAAAAAGCGGTACGTGAGTTAAAAGACCTGCGCAACGTGCGCAACATTGCCGATTCATGCATCAGGATAAACAGCGTGGAAAACCAGGCCGATTATGTATTTGACCGCGCCGTGGCCGACTTGTTTCTTTACGAAAAAGACGCCATCCGCCTGATAAAATATAAAGAAATCCTTGCCGCCCTCGAAACCGCAACAGATATGTGCGAAGACGCGGCAAATGTAATGGAATCTATTTTAGTTAAAAACGCTTAAGCATACCTAATCATCACTAAATGGTTACCTCCCTACTTGTTGTTATAGTTTTACTTGCACTCGTTTTTGATTACACCAACGGTTTTCACGATGCTGCCAATTCAATTGCCACCATTGTATCAACCAAAGTGCTTACCCCCTTCCAGGCTGTACTGTTGGCAGCTGTATTTAACTTTGCCGCCTATTTTTTTATCAAAGAGCACACGGTTGCAAAAACTGTTTCAAAAATTGTTTTAGAAAATTTTGTCACCCTCCATGTAATATTAGCCGGTTTGGTTGCAGCCATCAGTTGGAATTTAATAACCTGGTGGTTTGGTATCCCGTCAAGTTCATCTCATACGCTTATAGGTGGATTTGCCGGTGCCGGTATGACCAACGCCCTTTATATGGGGATTCATCCGTTACAGGCCATTGAAATGCAGTATGTACTAACCATTATGGCCTATATTGTACTTGCGCCATTTATAGGGTTGTTCATAGCATATATCATTACTATTTTAATATTAAATATTTGCAAGCGTGCCAAGCCTTCAACAGCCGAGCGTTGGTTTAAAAGATTGCAATTGGTATCGGCTGCTGCATTAAGCTTTGCACACGGCGGTAACGATGCCCAAAAGGTAATGGGTATATTGTATGTAACCCTTATTGCCGGCAAGGTTATAAAGCCGGGCTCGGAAATGCCGGAGTGGATTCCGTTGGCTTGTTACACTGCAATAGCTGCAGGTACCATGAGCGGCGGTTGGAAAATTGTTAAAACCATGGGTTCAAAAATAACCAAGGTAACCCCGCTGGAAGGTGTAAGTGCCGAAACTGCAGGCGCCATCACCCTGTTTATTACCGAGCGGTTTGGCATCCCGGTTTCTACCACGCATACCATCACAGGTTCTATCATTGGGGTTGGTTTAACCAAGCGTGTATCTGCCGTACGCTGGGGTGTAACCATTAACCTGGTTTGGGCCTGGATCATCACCATTCCAATTTCTGCTTTAATTGCGGCAGGTGTTTTTGCCCTGTTAAAGGCGTTGGAATAATTTACTGATAAGTTGGCTTCATTTTTGCTAATTTTAGCCACTATGAAAAAACAGATATTAATCCTTACAGCTTTGCTGTCCTTTATAACCTTAAACAGCTGCGATACATTAAACCAGGTGGCACAGGCCGCAACAACCAATGCGCAGGGAACGCCTACTACATTTGAGATAGGTAACGGCCTTAAGCAGGCCCTTGAAATAGGTACCGGCAAAAGCTCAGATAAGCTATCTGTTGTTGATGGTTTTTTAAAGAACGCCGAAGTTAAAATACTTTTTCCGCCCGAGGCGCAAAAAGCCGAGAAAACACTTCGCAGCATAGGCCTGGGCAGCCTTTGCGATAATGTAATAACCTCCATTAACCATGCCGCCGAAGATGCCGCTGTAAAAGCTAAACCTATATTTATCAGCGCCATAAAGCAAATGACCCTGCAGGATGTAACTAATATTTTGTTGGGCAGCCAGGATGCGGCCACTCAATATTTTAAAAAAACTACCACTTTACAATTGGCCGGCCAGTTTAAACCCGTGATACAGGCAAGCTTAAACAAAGTGGGCGCTACAAAATATTATACCGACGCCGCGCAGGCTTACAACAAAGTGCCTTTTGTATCAAAAATAAACCCCGACATTACCGATTACGTAACCCAGAAAGCTATTAGTGGTCTATTTGTCGAGATTGCTAAAGAAGAGCTGAACATTCGCCAGAATTTAAGCGCACGCACAACGCCGTTGCTCCAAAAGGTATTCTCTTTTGCGGATAAGCAGAAGAAATAGTAAGAGCCCGCCGATTTCCTGAAGAGGGAGCGTTTTGATTTGCTTATTCCTGCCCGGTTTACAGGTATTTTAATTGCGCAAAAACAATTTGTAATCAACAAGTTAATCATCTACTTTTGTTGCATGTTAAAAAGAGTTGGATATGAAAACGCTTAAAATATTTATCATCATGTTCTTTCTTTCTGCTACTGTTGCTAAAGCCCAGTTTACCAAAGCCGAGTTGCAGGTTAGCGGACTTACCTGCGCCCTTTGCGCAAAATCAACCGAAAAAGCTTTACGTGCATTGCCATTTGTAGGCGATATTAAAACCGACTTGATCCGTAACACCTATCTCATCACCTTTAAAGATGACGTACCCGTAAGTTTCGAACAGATCAGCAAAAAGGTGCAAAGTTCGGGCTTTTCGGTAAATAGCCTGAAAGCCACCTACAATTTTGATAATACCAAAGTTGCCGATAACAATTTTAGCTATGGTGGCGATACTTACAAACTGCTTAACCCTGCCAATAAACCAACAAGTGGAGCCGTAAATGTTACCGTTGTTGATCAGGGCTTTGCGCCAAAATCGGTATCAAAAAAATACCTGGGGCAGGTTACTGATACAGCACCTGCATCTGGCCGTATTTATCATTTAGCCATATAAATTTCCATAAAACATTCTTTTCAAACAAAAAGCGCAGCTCAATTAATAGCCGCGCTTTTTGCTTTGCTTAAAAAAATGTGTTCTTAAACCCGGATATAAACCTTCTTTTTATCTAATAGGTAACCTACAAACCAGCAAATTAGCATATAGCTGATGGCAAACAGTAACGAACCTATTGCCCCGGGTATTATTACCTGGTAAAAGTTGGTGTTTATCCAGTTATAAAAACTAACGCCTTTTACAGTGAATATGTAAAAGAATACCACAAGTGTTTCTGACAGCACGTATAGCGGTAATGGATTTTTGCCCATAATAACAAAAAAACGTGTCCAGTTGCCCTTGTTCCAATCATTAATTTCCAGGGCATAAACCAGGAATGACAGGATCACCAGGTCGAGGCCTGTGGTTATAAGCACAAACGGGCTGCTCCAAAGCTTTTTGTTGATTGGGAATACCATATTCCAGCACAAGGCCAGGAAGATAAACAGGCAGCCCATGAGCAGCATTTTTGATATTACATCATACCCTTTGCCTTTTTGCTGGATGAATTTACCTGCATAATAACCAACTATTACGTTTACAATAGCAGGTATGGTGCTTAGGATCCCCTCGGGCTCAAAGGCTATTTTTTCTCCGTGGTACATGTGGTTCTCTCCTATGATAAGCTTATCCAGGAAGATGCCTGCATTGCCCGTCATACTTAGCGGATTGGATGGATCGCCAAAAACCAGCAGTATAACCCAATAGCCCAGCAGGAACAGGATAGATAAAATAATGACCGATTGCTTTGATAAAAAATGAATCATGAGCGATGCGAAACAGTAACACAAAGCAATACGCTGCAAAACCCCCATGATGCGGGTATGGCTTATTGGCGAAAATTCAAAATGCCCTTTATCAAAATTGAAGAAGGGGAACCAATACATCAGGTATCCTATTAAAAATATCAGCAATGTGCGTTTAAATATCTTGGTAAGTACGGCAGCATTACCCATCTCTATGTAACGTTTCATCGAAAAACTCATGGCATTGCCCACCGCAAATAAAAATGACGGAAATACAAGGTCGGTTGGGGTAAAACCATGCCAGGCCGCATGCTGGAGGGGTGCAAAGGCATCAGCCCCGCTCCCTGGTGTATTCACGATGATCATAAAACATAAAGTCATCCCTCTAAATACATCCAGCGATAAAAATCGTGTCGATGATGTGTTCATATTTTGGTTTATAGTTGTTGGCCGGTTTACAGCAGGGGTAATACACAGCAATTTGAGAAAATCTGCCGGGATTTGAAAACCCCGGCAGATATATTTATAATTTATTAATGGTACCCAGGATTTTGTTTAAGCACTGGCGTGCCGCCTTTGGCGCTCAAATCAATTTCGGTAAGCGGGATAGGGTAGTATTCGTTTTTACCTTTTAAAAACTTGCCTCCTTTAACATCATTGGTGAACGCGCTTTGATAAGCTACGTAAGCATTAAGCTCGGTATCGGCAATGCCCCACCTAACCAAATCAAAAAAGCGATGGCCTTCCATAGCCAATTCAATTTTGCGTTCAAAATAAATGGCTTTAAGTGCAAAATCTTTGCTCACGAACGCTCCTGCAGGGTAAGTGCCAACTTTGTAATTGGCAGCGGCTGTATTGGTAAAGCCAGCGGTGGGATTATCATCATTTTTATACTTATGAACCCAGCCCGATGTATTGGCTGCCCGGCTGCGTACCATATTTACATAACTTTCGGCTTTATCAAAATTACCCAGTTGCCCTTCGGCTTCGGCAGCCATCAGCAGCACATCGGCATACCGGATAAGATTAACGTTAATGCCCGATCCCGGCGCCCAGGAAGTATTATCGCCGTTGGTGCTTTGCTCGGCCTGGCCATAAACATTTTTAATAGGCGAGTACGGACCTCCATATTGCTGATCTCTTATCCAATCAATACCCGGATGTAAGCCCCAATCGAGGTACGGTATGCCACGGCGGCCAACCGTCCAATCCAACCGCGGATCGATGGTTCCGGCATCAGGCGTAAAACTGGCCCCTGCCGCTACCCCCATATCTGTTTTTAAAGCATGGCTGTTGTAATCATCCAAATAAGGCAGGCCGGTAGCCGGGTTGGTACGGTAATGATTGGCCAGCTCAATTGATGGCTGATAAAAACCACAACAGCTAAACGGACTGCTATTACCATACGGAAAGTTCAGCATATCGCCATCGTTGGCGTTTGACGGTCCGTTGGGGTCGGTATTGGCGGCTGCCTGCACAGCAAATACAGATTCGGCGCTGTTGTTGGTAGCTGTTCTGAAATTATCATTGAATTTTTCGTTCAATGCATATTTCAGCCCTAATGCTGTTACCCCTTGTGCAATAACAGCATCAAAAACAGCTTTTGCCTCAGTATACTTATGCTCATACAAATATGCTTTTGCTAAGTAAGCACCGGCAGCCCATTTGTTGGCCCTGCCCACATTCGCCTGGGTATTGGGCAGGTTGTTATAGGCATACAAAAAGTCGGCTTCAATTTTTGGCCATATATCCGTTGTATTTGGCTGATTGATGTCTGTTGTAGTTTCATCAATATAAGGCACATTATTAAACATTTTTTTCAGG
Organism: Mucilaginibacter sp. P2_A5; assembly: GCF_056404995.1. Lineage (NCBI taxonomy): Bacteria > Pseudomonadati > Bacteroidota > Sphingobacteriia > Sphingobacteriales > Sphingobacteriaceae > Mucilaginibacter > Mucilaginibacter sp. P2_A5. The sequence goes on along the minus strand of NZ_JBFUCY010000021.1, from coordinate 10,781 downwards.
TCGAAGTAATAATGAGCGCGTAAAAACCGGGCCTGTGCTATGATGTTGGTTTTGGCGGCAGCTGTAATACCGGGCACCTTATTTGTAATTATAATGGTATTATTTGTGCGGGAAACGCCCTCATAGTCGGCCCGCCATTTGCTATCAAAAAAGCCGTTGCTGGCGTCGGGATTATACTTCATAATCGGCTCGATGGGTTGCTGATCGCCGGCTATACTGCCTTTTGAAGCGTCGCCACCCGCAACGCCGCCATAAATCCAGTTATCGGGCGATGCCTCCCATGAACTGCCACCACCAAAAGCGGCATCGCCACCCTGCTGACCATCTAATGCCGCATAAGCGCCCACAAGCAATTCGTTTGCACCTGCTTCGGTTTGTAAAAACTTAGGCTCCAGCGCCCCATTTATAGACTTATCAAGAAACGTTTTTTTACATGCACCAAGCGCAAAAACGCTTAGCAACATAATACTGAAATATTTTTTTGCTTTCATTGTAATACTTTTAATGCTGTTGTTATAATGAAAAATTAACTCCGAATAAGAATGTGCGCGGGCTGGCATAGCTGCCTTCGTCAATGCCAAAATCTTTGGTGTTACCGCTCAACTCCGGATCGACGCCACTGTAACCGGTTAACGTGAACAGGTTAGTTGCCGACACATATACGCGCAGTTTCTGAACGCCTGCCTTTTTTAAGGCAGCGACTTTAAAGGTGTAGCCAATTTGGGCATTGCGCATACGTACATATGTCCCGTTTTCAACGAAGTATGAGTTGGGTGTTGCGCCGCTGCTGGTAGATGCATCCAACTCCTGGATAGGGGCTTTTGCATTTTGATGCGTTGGCGTCCACGAATCATCAAGGGCGGTAAAGCTTTTGGCAGTACCAAATGAAGCGTAAAAGTCTCGCCAGTATTTAACGCTGTTCCATAGTTTGTTGCCAAATGAACCGTACAGGAACACGCTGGCATCAAAGTTTTTATAGTTTACGGCCAGGTTTAGCCCGGCTGTAAATTTAGGGTTGGGGTTGCCAATAAAAGTCCGGTCGGCATCTGTTATTACACCATCGCCATTTATATCTGTATACCTGAAACGCCCCACTTTGGTGTCCGATTGATAAACAGCATTTGGGTCGTTAGTTACTTTTTGGGCACTGGCGTCTGCAGCATCAATCTGTGTCTGGTTGTTCCAAAAGCCGGCTATTTGATAGCCATAAAATTCGCCCAGCGAATGGCCAACCGCACTCCTGGTTATTGGGCTATCAAAGCGACTTGTGGCGTCGCCAACAAAATAGTCCCTATCGTCAGATACTTTTAATATTTTGTTATTATAGGTTGTTAAGGTTCCTGTGGCGTTAAAACCCAGGTCCTTATTCACGGTTATATTACTTGTTACAGATATATCAAGTCCATCCGTTTTCATTTTGCCCACATTTTGTGCAGGCACATTACCATTACCGGCGGTACCCAACTGCCTGGCTGCGTATAAAAGGTCCTTTATATCCTTGCGGTAATAATCGGCGGTTATAGCTACTTTACCGTTAAGGATGGTTGCATCAAAACCAAAGTTGGAGTTGATGTCTTTTTCCCATAAAGCATTGGGATTAGCTATCTGATCCTGGTAAAAGCCTGGCAACAACGCGGAGTTACCATCCAAAGGATAATACGACTGGCCAATATTGGTACCAAAAGTCGTGTAAGCATCTTTTGCCCCCATATTAATCTGGTTGCCCATAATACCCCAACCGCCCCGTACTTTTAGATCGGTAAGCCATTTTACTTCTTTTAAAAAACTCTCCTGTGATACGCGCCAGCCTGCGCTAAAAGCAGGGAAGTAGCCATAACGCTGATTTACCGGGAACTTTGAAGAACCATCGCGGCGGATTGTGGCATTAAACAGGTACTTATTATCAAAAACATAATCCAGGCGGGCAAATTCAGATAATAACGAAGTTGAACTTTTGCTGCTGTAGGTGTTTTTATTTGTTGTACCGGTTGAAAGGCTAACATAATCAGGATCAAAATTATAAAAGCCCTGTATACTACCACCCAGGCTTTTATCATAAGTTTCAACAGCTTCGGTACCTATAACCACGTTCAAATTATGTTTGCCAAAGGTTTTTAGATAAGTAAGCGTATTTGTCCAGTTGTAGCTATAGCTATTGGCCGAATTTTCGTTATAGCTGTTTGTTTGGGAGTTTTCTACGTTTTCGTATGTTGGATAGGTAAACGCGTGGTCGTTACTATTTGTAATATCTCCGCCAAAACTGGTGCGCAGGGTAAGGCCCTTAAAAATATCCGCTTCGGCAAACATGTTGCCCAGCAGCCGGTAAGCTATAGCGCCATTTACTTTAGTGCGCTGCTGTATAGCTACGGGGTTATTAGAATCGCCCAGGCCTGTACCATAAGTGCCGGCATAATTACCCATTATATCATAAACAGGTATAATTGTCTGCTCTCTTAAACCCATAGCTATTACGCCATCGGGATTATTGGCGCTTATTTGCGCATGGTTGGCGGCAGCAACCTGGGGCGTTTTGGTGATAGAATAGGCCAGGTTTTCGCCAATTCTGATATGTTTGGTGATATTAAAAGTGGTATTTGAGCGCAAGGTGTACCGTTTTAGGTAAGTATCAATCAATGTTCCCTGCTGATTAAAATAATTGAGCGAAAACAGGTAGCTCGCCTGATCGCTGCTGCCGCTTAAAGTTAAATTATGGCTGGTTATAGGAGCCGATTTAAATAATTCATGATACCAATCGGTACCTGCTTTATTTGCCCTTGTTATCCGATAAAAGCTATTAAAATCATCAGGCGAGGTATAGTTAGGGTTAACGTAGTATTTTGAGGGATTTACCGAAGGATCGCCTGCTTTTGCACCGGCAGGTGTAATATAATCGGGCAAAGTAAAAGTGGAGTTTGCCCCTGTTGGATTATATAACGGGTCTGTAAAATCGGTAATACCTGAATTTTTTTCGGCCATTAGCTGTAGGTTGGCCGCCTGCTGCGGATTTAGCGTATGCCAAACATTACCCCCTTTTGGCACCTGCGAACCATAATAAGCATCATACTGAATGCTCACTTTGCCCTTGCCCCTTTTGGTGGTAATGATGATAACCCCGTTTGCGGCCCTGGCGCCATATATTGAAGCGGAACTTGCATCCTTTAACACCTGTAACGATTCAACGTCATTTGGGTTAATGGTGCTCACATCATAGGTTTCCATTCCATCAACCACGTACAATGGCGTGTTATCGCCAAATGTATTAAAACCCCTGATGTGTACCTGTGGCTCTTCACCTGGCTGACCCGATCCGGTTACTGTAACGCCCGATGCCTGCCCCTGCAACTGGCTATTTACTGATGACGAGGCTTGTTTATTCAAATCCTTAACATTAACTACGGCTACGGCCCCGGTAAGGTCTTTTTTCTTTTGGGTGGTATAGCCAACCACAACAACCTCGTTTAGCGCTTTTGATTCTTCAACAAGTTTTATGTTGACAATTGTTTGGCCGCCAATGGGTACTTCCTGCGGTGTAAAGCCTAAAAAGTTAAAAAGGAGCGTGCCCGTGCCATCGGGCAATGTAAGGCTGTATTTTCCATCGATATTGGTTACTGTTCCTAATGTGCTCCCTTTAAGTTTTATGCTTACACCGGGTAGCGGCAGCCCGGCAGCATCTGTAACGGTATCGGTTACAGTTACGGTTGCTATAGTTTTGCCGTCGGCCGGTTTAATAATAATGATGTTATCAACCACCTGGAAGGTGAGCTGCTGATTTTTAAGTACATCTTTCATTACCGTTTCAATACTGGCGTTTTGTAGTTCAACATTAATCTTTTTATCAATGTTAACCTGGTCAAGCCGGTAAAAAACCGTGTATTTGCTGTTTTTTTCAATCTGCTTAAACATCTGTTTAACAGATATATTGTTCACATTAAAGTTGTAAACGTTTTGCGAAAAAGCAGCTGCGTGTATTTGCATTATTCCCGTTAAGAGTAAAACAGTTACAAGCTTCATAATTTTAATCGTTTTTTGCCACGCACGCGCAGCCATTACAGATTTTCTGTCAAAATTTATCATAAATTTGTTTGTTAATCAGTTAATACGATGCTTCCCCAAGCGTAGGGTATTAGCTATTGATTTTATTGAAGCCCGGAGTGTTAGCGCACACCGGGTTTTTTATTTTGAAAGAGAGCGTTAGTTTTTCGCCATAAGTCATTTTGTTTTTAAAGGGTTAACAGATTAGTTTTTATTGGTTTTTGTGATATTTATTGTATTGCCTGTAATGGAATAGTTAATGGCCGTATTGCCTTTTATCAGTTCCAAAACCTTATCTATACTGGGTATGCTCTTGAAACTACCCGAATAGCGGATGTTTTGCAGTTCGGCATCGTCCATAATGATTTTTACATTATACCGGCGCTCCAATACTTTAGAAATCTCGTCGAGCGTATTGCCATCAAATACCAGCAAGTCGTCCTTCCAGCCATCATAGCGGTCCATCTTAGCTGAATCGACCTGTAGCACCTGGATCTCATTCAGGTTTTTCATGTCCTTATCGTCCTGGTTTATGGCATATTGCTCTGTCTTTGGATAGTAAATCCTCAACACCTGGTGCGGCTTAACGTATATGCGGCTCATCTCCCGGGTGTTATTATCAACATTGCCTTCAACCGCAACCTCTCCCTTTATAACTGTGGTTTCAAAAAAAGAGTCGTTAGGATATGCCTTCAGGTTAAATTTTGTACCGATATCCCTGATGGTATAATTTTTAGTATTAACCAAAAAGGGGATGGTTTTGCTACCGGGCGCGATCTCGAAAAAAGCTTCGCCCTCCAGGTATACCGTGCGATTTGTTTTATTAAAATCGGTATTGTAATTGAGCTTGCTGCCTGCATTTAGCCAAACGATGGTACCATCGCTTAAAACTATTTTTTTAATGCGCCCATTATTAACAGATACCAGCCTTGTACTCTGCACATTTTTTGAATAATGCCTTACAAGCACTGCTGTCAGCAAACCAAACAGGGCTATGGCTGCAGCTACTTTGCTCCATACAACAAGCGTACGGTATTTCGACTGGTGCGGAATAGTTGCCGCCGAAAATTTGGCGAATGCTTTCTCCTCATTAATAACATCGGGCTTCAGGTATAGCATGTTTTGCCAGGTTTCATATAGCTGGGCAAAGTACTGCTCATTCTCAGGGTGCGCATTAACCCATTCTTTCACCTGCTCCACCTCTTTTTCATCGGCTTCGCGGGTTATGTATTTTACCAGTAACAGTTTTATTTCGTCGTTGTCCATTTGTGTTATTATTAGCAAGACAACTGAAAAGTTCCGCACCCTCAAACGGGGTGAAAATATTTTTTATTTAATTTGGACATGTTGCGAAATCCTGCCTGCTAATTATGTGCACTCCCCTTGTCACAAAATATTTGCAGATCAGTTTCTTTTTATCCCATATTAAATTTGAACCGTTTGAATATTTATTGCTAACTTGTTAAAGTTTTTTAAAAAGTATTCAATTTTTACCGATCCTATGAATAAATGATTACTCAAAAAACCGAAACGTCAAAAACAAAACTCACGCAGGGAGATGCGGAAGCGTTTGAAGTTTTATTTAAACTTCATTATACCCGCCTTACGCTTTTCGCCAATCGTTTTGTGAATGATTTGCCGGTTGCCGAAGAGATTGTTGCCGAAATATTTACTGATTTGTGGGAGAAAGGCCATGAGGTTACCTTTTCAACATCGGTAAGTTCATACCTATATAAAATGGCGCAAAACCGCAGCCTCAATTATTTGAAGCACCAAAAAATAGAAAACCTTTATGTTGATTACCTGCAAAAAAACAACCTGCTTGATGAAGTACGCAGCGCGGTTGAAAACGGTTACGAAGAAAAAGAGCTGGCCCACCAAATAAAAGCGGCCATAAACACCCTTCCCGAAAAATGCCGTGAAATTTTTGTTTTGAGCCGCTTTAGCGATATGAAGTATAAGGAAATTGCCAGCCACCTTAATATTTCGCCAAAAACGGTGGAGCGGCAGGTAAGTATTGCTTTAGAAAAGTTGAGGCAGATGTTGAAGCACGTGAGTTATTTGTTGATGTTTTAGTAGTGATAACGGCATTGATGTATATGAATTGATCCGTTATCAATTTTGTATATAAGGCGATGTTCTAAATTTATCCGGCGAGACCATAAACCCGCCAAGTTATACTTTAACGGCTCTGGCTTGCCAGAACCTTCAAATGGAGCTCTTTCTATTTCCTTTACCAAAGCATTTATCTTTCTTAAAATAGATTTATCGTTAGTCTGCCAGTATAAATAATCTTCCCAGGCTTGGTCGGAAAAAACTATTTTCACTCTTCAATCAGTTTTCTTTCGGTACCTAAACCATTTTCCAAATCCTCGATACTTTTCATCAGCCGGGCAGAATTTGCCGGGCTCTTAAGCAAGTAAAATGTTTCTTCCATGCTTTCGTAATCAGCTTTGGAAATAACTACAACATCCTCTGCATTCGTACTTGTAACCACTAAGGGTTTATGATCATTGCGAACTTTATCCAGATAGAATTTAAGTTGCTGCCTGAAGGTTGTATATGTGGTAACTTCCATTTGTTTAATTTTAAATAAAGATATAAAACAAAATGCACATGTACAACAAGTTGTACATGTGCATTTGAAAGCCTGATCTCCGCTTTTGTCCGTCAGTAAAATATTATTTAGGTTCGGTTACCCCAATCATCACCCCAAAGTTCCCATCTGTCTGTATCCAATTCTTTTCGGGCAAATAAGCCCGGGAAACAAAACCATCCAGGTACAAAGCATTTTTACAGCCCATATTCTTAAAATACGCCGCAAAATCATAAAAGTTTACGGGCACTTTAGATATTACAAAAACGACTTCGCCGGAGGGTAAAATGCCAACGCCATTCCTGATATTCAGGTTTGCTGACCCCGCTTTAAATGATAGATGAATTTGCCCGCCTATCACCAGCATCGGCCCGGATTGGGTGGCGTATTTGATATCACCATTATCTTTGAATGAGGCTGTGCTGCAAATAACCGCAGTATTGGTTGTTGTAAGATAGAAAACTCCGTTAGGCTTCAGGTAAAAATTACCATTACCGGATGACGTATCTAATGGCGATAATGTTTTTTTATTTTCGATGTACAGCCCTTGCGGCGATCCATTCGGTTTGTACATACCTGCATTCATGGCAAATACAAGTTTGCGTTTACTTATATCAAGCCATGTTTTCAGGTTTAGGATACTGCCGAAATTCGCCTTTTTTTCATCTTTCCAGTAAAGTTTCAGTTCTTGCTTTTTAGGATTTACCTGGTAACTGAGAAAGCGACCTTCATCCTGATTAGTCCGAGTAAAAGCGATTGCAGCCGCAGCTACGAGCAGGATAATAACTGTGGATAGAAAGCCCTTGCTTTTTTTCATCGCGATTAGCATTAGTTTCTATCCACGATATAGTCTATTTAATCCCCATTTCCTTTTTCAAAAACTGGCCGGTAAAGCTATCCTTCACTTTGCACAAACCTTCTGGCGTGCCGCTAAAAAGTATCTTACCGCCGCCAGAGCCTCCTTCGGGGCCCAGATCTATCACGTGGTCAACCACTTTAATTACATCCAGGTTATGCTCAATTACTAATACCGTATTGCCTTTATCAACTAATTGGTAAAGCACGCCTAACAGCACGTTGATATCTTCAAAGTGTAGGCCGGTTGTAGGCTCGTCTAAAATATAAAAAGTGTTGCCAGTATCTTTTTTTGACAGCTCGGTAGCCAGCTTCACACGCTGTGCTTCGCCGCCTGATAGTGTTGTTGATGCCTGGCCCAAAGTGATATAACCCAAACCAACATCATTCAAAGTTTTTACCTTGCGGAAAATAGATGGGATATGCTCAAAAAACGGCGTGGCATCCTCAATGCTCATATCCAGCACGTCGCTGATGGATTTGCCCCGGTAGCGTACTTCCAGTGTTTCGCGGTTGTACCGGCGGCCACCACATTCTTCGCATGGTACCTGCACATCAGGTAAAAAGTTCATCTCGATAACCTTCATACCGGCACCCTGGCAGGTTTCGCACCTGCCCCCTTTTACGTTGAACGAGAAACGGCCGGGTTTATATCCCCTGATCCTCGACTCGGGCAAGGCCACGTACAGGTTACGGATATCTGAAAACACCCCGGTATAAGTAGCGGGGTTTGAGCGCGGCGTACGCCCGATTGGTGTCTGGTCTATCTCTATCACCTTATCAATATTCTCCAGGCCTTCAATTTTCTCATAAGGCAACGGGTGCTTTTTAGCCCGGAAAAAGTGATGGTTTAGTATTGGGTACAGTGTTTCGGTAATTAAGCTTGATTTACCGCTACCCGATACGCCTGTAACCCCTATTAGTTTACCTAAGGGAAAATCAACCGATACCTTTTTTAAATTATGGCCGGTAGCTTTTTTTAGACTTAATGTTTTGCCATTACCTTCTCTCCTTTTTTCGGGTACTGCAATGGAACGCTCACCATTAATATAGGATGTGGTAAGGGTATGCTCTTTCATTAGTTGCGCGGGTGTTCCCTGGGCAACTATCTGTCCGCCGTGTACGCCGGCTGCCGGGCCCATGTCAATTACATGGTCGGCTTCCAGTATCATATCCTTATCGTGTTCAACTACCAAAACTGTATTACCAAGGTCGCGCAGGTTTTTGAGGGCGTTTATTAAGCGCTCGTTATCACGCTGGTGCAGGCCAATGCTTGGCTCATCTAAAATGTACATCACGTTCATCAGCTGCGAGCCAATTTGCGTGGCCAGCCTGATGCGTTGCGCCTCGCCGCCCGACAGGGTTTTGGCAGTACGATCCAGCGTTAAATAACTCAGCCCTACATCCAACAGAAATACGATACGTGCACGGATCTCTTTCAGTATCTCTTTGGCAATAACATTCTGGCGTTCGCTCAGCCTGTCTTCCAAACCGTTAAACCATTCCTGCAGGTGATTGATATCCATGCAGGCCAGCTCGAATATATTTTTATTATCTACCTTAAAATGTAACGATTCTTTCTTCAGCCTTGCACCATCACAAACCGGGCAGGTTTTCAACACGCGATAGTTTTCCATATCGTCCATCCCTTCATCGTTGCGGCGTTCCTGCTGCTCTTCCAGCATACGCACAATACCATCAAAAGTGATGGTATAACTTTGAACATTCCATTTATTGTACTCAACAGAAACACTGATGGTATCGGGCGCTCCATTAAGTATAATATCTAAATGATCGCGGCTTAACTTCTCTATCGGGGTAGTTAATGAAAACTCATACTTTTTAGCCAGCGCCTTCAGCACCTGGAATATCCAGGTTTCTCTGTATTCCCCTATCGGTGCCAGGCCGCCATTCATGATAGTCAACTTAGGGTTAGGAATAACCGATGCTTCATCAACCTCAAAAATATACCCCAAACCATTACATTTTTCGCAGGCGCCATAAGGCGAGTTGAACGAAAATGTATTTGGCTGCGGTTCATCGTACGAGATCCCCGACACCGGATCCATCAAATATTTACTATAATAGGCTACGTTACCATCCTTATCACCCACGCGGATGATCCCTTTGGCAATTTTAAGCGCCGTTTGCACAGAGGTGTATAAACGCTTGCTGTCTTTTTCGGTCACCACCAGCCTGTCAACCACAATATCAATATCGTGGATCTTGTACCTGTCTACCTGCATCTTTGGCTCTACGTCGGCCATGGCGCCATCAATCCAAACCTTAAGGTAGCCCTGCTTACGTATCGATTCAAACAACTCCCGATAGTGACCTTTACGGGCCTTTACCACCGGTGCCAGGATATTAACCGGCTGTCCGTCGAATTTTTCGGTAATGGTTTTCAGGATCTGATCTTCGCTCATCCGCTCCATTTTCTCGCCGGTTGTGTAGGAATAGGCGTCCCCGGTACGGGCGAAAAGCAAACGCATAAAATCGTAAATCTCGGTAATGGTACCCACTGTCGATCGTGGATTTTTACTGGTCGTTTTTTGCTCAATAGCAATAACCGGGCTTAAGCCAGACACCTTATCTACATCGGGTCGCTCCATACCTCCCATAAACTGGCGCGAGTAGGCCGAAAAGGTTTCCATATAACGGCGTTGCCCCTCGGCATAAATGGTATCAAATGCCAGTGATGATTTCCCGCTGCCGCTTAACCCGGTAATTACCACCAGCTGGTTGCGCGGAAAAGAAACATCAATATTTTTTAAATTATGTACCCTGGCCCCGTAAACTTCAACTTCGCTTTGTTCGCCCAGGTCGATGGTTTTTTCAATCATATGTATTTTTAAAACAATACAGTTTGGCCGGTTAAAAAGGCCAGGTGACTATACTAATATTTTTCGCAAATATACGTAAAAAGCTGGTGCTTCATAAGATATGCATCGGCACGAACAGGGCAAACGCATTAAAATGATTCACTAATTGGCGATTAAATAAACACCTGATAGTCAGATATTTATGTTGTTTTTGTGATTGTATTTAWGTATATTTATCTGACAATCAGATGGATACAAAAAATAAGACAAGTACTATTTTCGCTTATTTTAGCGAAATGCAAGACTTCCGCATTGACAGAAAAAAGCAACATCTACTAACAGATATCATTACAATTACTATAGCCGCTGCATTATGTGGTATTGAAAGTTATAATGACATCGAAGATTTCGGGGTGGTTAGAGAAGACTGGTTAAAAACCTTTTTGGAACTTCCTAACGGGATTCCTTCGCATGAT
>NZ_JBFUCY010000020.1:0-141340 GCF_056404995.1 Mucilaginibacter sp. P2_A5 | reverse complement strand
GCCATAAAGCCTTTGGACTCCAGCTTAACCGTTTCATAACCGGCAGGTGGAATATTCTTTTCTTCCAGGTAAATGTTAAGTCCTGAGCTCAGTTGAGCTACACTGATCAATTCAAAATAATCTAAAAGGCCTTCAGGTAAGATCAGCCGGACAAGGGTTTCGTGGGGTGACTGCAATGCTTTAGTATTCGTTTTTCTGACCGCAAAACAAATACTTTTTTTCTTTTCCCCCAACTTTTTGGACTGATCCGATTCGAACCCGTGATGGCCACATTGAAAGTGTAGCGACTTAACCAACTTGTCCAACGCTTCATTTTTTTAGAAAACAAAAAAGCCCCTTAGTTTTTTAGTCTAAGAGGCTTAATGCTTTTATGTTGGGTAATTTACATAGCAGTACCTGTTCGACTAAAAGTCAAATAGTACTCTTGCTCATGTAGATTATTCATTATCATGCTGCAAATGTAGATGTTTTTATAACGCAATCCTATAGAAATTTTTTAATGTTTTTTAAATTGCTTTTAATCAGCTGTTTACTATAATGATAGGGTAGGTGTATTACAATTTTCCACTCCTCGCTCATACGCCCAATCACAATAACCCTTAACTTGCCGCCATCAACATGAAAGACATTCCTGTACATCTTTTAAAAGAACGGGCCTCATCGGGCCTGGAGATCAATCGTTTTTTTAAGGGCGATAAACCCAAGGCCGATGAACCCCAGGGTGCGCACCGCGATGATCATTATATATTTTTTGTTATCGAAGGAGGATGGGGATCGCTGATGGTGGATTTTAACGAGATCGTGATACACGAATCAAGCCTTTATTATGTGCTACCCGGCCAGGTGCACCACCGCATCCAAAACGAAGGCGCTTATGGATGGTTCATAGCGGTGGATACCATGCTGATACCGCCCGATTATCGTAATGTGTTTGAAAATCAATTACTGTTGCAGCATCCTTATACCTTAAACGATGTGCAAAAACGGCAGTGCCAAAGCTTGCTCAACCTGTTATTTGAGCGGTACCGCGAGGACGAGCAGGCTGTTTTTAATTTATCTGTTGTGCATTCGCTGTTGCAGTCGTTTCTGGGGATAGCCGCCGGGTGTTTTAGCCAAACGGGTAAACCAGGTATGCTGATGTCTCGGCCGGTGCAGTTGGCGCAGGATTTTAAGAAGTTGCTGGTTGAACATGTGCGTACGCTCAAAAGCCCGTCGGCCTATGCCGCTAAGCTCAACGTGTCTGAAACGTACCTGAATGAGGCTTTGAAGAAGGCTACGGGGATGCCGGTAAGTTACTGGATCCAACAGGAAGTTATTTTGGAGGCCAAACGTTTACTGTACTATAGCCAACTGAATGTTAAAGAAATTGCGCACGCGCTGGGTTATGAAGATCATGCCTATTTCTCGCGCCTGTTTAAAAAAGCAGAAGGCGTAACGCCTCTCGCCTTCAAAGCTGATTACCGCAAATAGTCCAATCATTACCGCAGGTATGCCATTTTATCGGGCATGAATAAGCCTTTTCTTTGTGATAATAATTCTACATCACATGGAAACATCCACTCTACAAAAATTAAAACAAAAAACCGGCAGGCTATTTGAAGGTCGTTTGCAAACGGGCAATGTTTTGGAAGTAAGGTATTGGGAGCCCTGCACTTTAATTGAGGTTGACCTGCACCTGCCGCAAATAGACATGACCGGCTGGACAGAAATCCCATACATTAAATTTAAGGTAGATAACCTTACTTTCAGAGATTACACGCCATCGGGCTGGGATGCCGAAACCCATACCTGCACCATTTATGTTGACGCCGCTCATAACGGGCCCGGCAGTAATTGGGCACGGCTATTAAAAAAGGGCGATAAGGTAAATTATCTTAAAACAGGAACTACTAAGCAAAGCCCGGTCGCCACATCGGCAATAGTTGCCCTTGGCGACGAAAGCAGCATGGGGCATTTATTGGCCCTGCAAAAAATGGTGCTGCCCCATACCCGGTTTTCGGGCGGGATAGTAATTGGTAACGAGCATCACCGTAAATTATTCCAGGAATACTTTTGGACTCCGTTGGAACCCATAGCCCGCCGCGATGTTTACGGTCATCACAGCCTCATCGAATGGGTGCTCGATCAGCGTTACAGTTTAGAGAACACCGTATTTTATTTAGCCGGCAATAACACCATGGTGGCCCAGTTACGCAAACTGCTTAAAGGGCAGGGGTATCCATCGGCACAAATTAAACTTCAGGGTTTTTGGGATTGAGTTTTTTAAATGCGTCGGCCAATATTTTTACGGCCGTTTCCAGTTCCTTAGGATTGAGGGATGCAAAACCTATCCTGACGTAGGGATAGTTGATGGCGTTATGGTAAAAATAATCGCGGCCGTTATTAATGGTAAGGCCCATAGCCGATGCTTTTTCGGCCACGTCGGCAGGGTTAATGCCATCGGCATATTTAAGCCAAACGGCAAAGCCGCCATCCGGAATTTTAAAGCTTAGCCAGCTGCCAAGGTGCTCTTTCAGCAGGGCGCAAAGTATATCGCGCCTTTCATGGTACAATTTATTAGCCTTTTTAAGGTGACGGCCGATGTCGCCATTTTTAAGCAGATTGGCTATGGCTTCTTCCAGCAGGTGCTCGCCCTGGCGGTCAATCATTTTACGTAGCCTGGTGGTCTGCACAATCAGGTTGGCAGGTGCAACCATAAAGCCAATGCGGATGCCTGGCGCAATGGTTTTGCAAAACGAACCAACGTATATTACGCTGCCATAATAATCGGCGCTGGCCAGGGGCAGTATGGGGCTGCTGGCGTAATGAAAATCATAATCGTAATCATCTTCAATAATGGCAAAGCGGTACTTGCGGGCCAGTTCCAGCAGGCGCATCCTTCTGTCGGCGCTTAGGGTAACCGTAGTAGGGCGGTGATGGTGCGGGATAACGTATACCAGCTTTACCTTTTTCTGTTGGCAAATTTCTTCCACAGCATCCAGGTTAATGCCATGCTCATCAACCGGTACCAGTTTTAATTTGGCCCCCGTTTGCTCAAATACTTCGTTGGCGCCGGGATATCCGGGATCGGCGGCAATTACCACATCATTTTTGCTTAGCAGGATCTGGGCGGCCAGGTAAATGGCCATTTGCGAGCCCTTGGTGATCAAAATATCGTTGGGTGTAACTTGTAAGCCCCGTGTCTCGCCCAGGAAACGGGCCAGCTCCGTACGCAGGTTTACCGATCCCTGCTCGGGGCCGTAGGTTAAATATTTTTGAGTGAAATGATAATTGGCAAAACGCCGGTACTCGCGCACCAGTAATTCAACCGGGGCTACGCGGGTATCGGGGAAGCCATCGTCAAATGTTAGCAGCCGGGGCTTATCATCATTAAACAAGCCGGGGTAGGGTACTTTTTCGTCAACGTCAAAATAGGTTTTCTCAGGATATATATTTTGTTTTAATGCCGTGTTGATTGGCCGGGGCGATACATCGGGCAGGTTTTTGGCCACAAAAAATCCTTTACGCGGATACACATCAACCCAGCTTTGGGCATACAACTCGTCATAAGCAGCCACTACTGTTTTACGGTGAACTTTTAATGATGCCGCCAATAGCCTGCTGCTGGGCAGGGGCGATGCCGGTTTTAATGTGCCCTGCCTGATGTGCCCGATAATACTATTGGTTATCTGCAGATAAACCGCTATCTGTGCATCCTTATCAATGGTGATTAATCCTATGCTGAATTTCATACTGGACTATCTTATTTGTGTTTTCTGGACTATAAAGATAGGCCAACTGATGCGTAATTTTATACCAGTTAATAAAAAAGATATGCAACTTATAAAAAATTATGCCCTTCCGTCTGTCGCTTTGCGTGGTGCCTTGGCTACCAGTTACCTGTGGGAGGTGGCAGATCGCCTTGGTTTTTTTGGCGCCCACGGGCAGCCCCATGTAGGCTGGGGCGATTGGCAGCACTTTATGGATTATGCCCGGCAGGTAATGAATTTTTTGCCTTCCGGAATTATCCCAACACTGGCTGTGATAGCAACCATTGGCGAGGCCGGCGTAGGCTTGTTGTTGCTCGTAGGTTTGTTTACCCGTACGGCTGCATCACTTAGCTGCCTGCTTAGCCTGGCCTTTGCTTTAGCTATGGCCATATCGGGCGGTATCGAATCGCCTGTAGGTTATTCGGTTTTTACCGTGAGCGCGGCAAGCCTGCTGCTGGCAACGCTGCCGGATTATAAATGGAGCATCGATTCAATCATCAACAGAAACTAAAACAATCATGACAACAATCAACCAACAAAAAGCGCCTGCACTATTGGTAATCATAGCATTCGCGACGGTTTATATCGTTTGGGGCTCTACATACTTTTTTATCGGGATGGCGGTACATGGCTTCCCGGCCATGCTGATGGGCGCGCTCAGGTATACTACCGCCGGCCTTTTAATGCTGGGTTGGTGTGCCTACAGGGGTGATAAGATTTGGGTAAAGCGGGATATCATCAATTCGGCCGTTAGCGGCCTGCTGATGCTATTTATGGCCACCGGTATAGTGATTTGGGTTGAGCAAACCTTGCCCAGCGCTATGGTTGCCATTACGGTATCGGCCAGCCCCATTTGGTTTGTGGTGTTGGACAGGCTGAACTGGCGTGTTAACTTCAAAAGCAAATCGACCATAGCCGGGCTGGTTATAGGCTTTGCAGGCGTAGTACTGTTATTTGGCGAACAGGTAGCTAAAGCCCTTGCCGACAAACATCATACAACCACTTTTTGGGGCATGGCTTTGCTGATTTTGGGGCCGATACTTTGGTCGGCCGGTTCATTGTATTCCAAACACAACGCAAACAACGGCCCTGCAAGGTTAAATACGGCCTGGCAAATGATTATTGCCGGTTTGGCTTTTATCCCCGCGGGCATGCTGCATCATGAATTTGATGGTTTTAGTTTGGCGCAGGTGCCTGCCTCGGCGTGGATGGCTATTGCATACCTCGTTATATTTGGATCCATTGGGGCATTTAGCGCCTACGTTTGGCTGTTGCAGGTAAGGTCGGCTACGCAGGTAAGCACACACTCGTATGTAAACCCGGTTATCGCGGTGCTTTTGGGTGTATTGTTTGCGGGCGAGCGAATATCGGTATTGCAGGTTGTAGGTTTGGTTATTATCCTCATCAGCGTATTGCTTATTAACTTGGTTAAATACCGTAAAACCACGCCCGAAAAGAAGATAGTGCCTATGCCGGGCTTACCAACCGGCGAGTTGCTGGTGAAAGCTTGTTGACGAATAGTCGCTACGCTTGTCATTAGTCATTTCGCTTCGCGGTCATTAGTCATTGACGCTGCGCTTGTCATTGGTCATTGGTGGATTTATTTGAAATTTTTAAAACAATTGTCAGCTAATCAAACTTTTCCCTAAATGACCAATGACCAATGACCAATGACCAATGACCAATGACCAATGACCAATGACCAATGACCAATGACCAATGACCAATGACCAATGACCAATGACCAATGACCAATGACCAATGACCTATAAACCATTTGCCCTCGCAGTAATCTCGGCAATATCCAGCACTTGGATCTCGTCCTGTTTATTCCGGAGCTTAACACCATCGGTAAGCATAGTCATACAAAAGGGGCAGCCGGCAGCTACAATATTGGCTTTGGCCTCAATTACATCCTGCATGCGTTCAAGGTTAATATCTTTTTTACCCGGTTCTGGCTCTTTAAACATTTGTGCGCCACCGGCACCACAGCATAAACCATTGCTTTTGCAGCGTTTCATTTCAACCAACTCGGCATCCAGTATCTCCAGCGCCGCACGCGGGGCTTCATAAACGTTGTTCCCCCGGCCTAAGTAACAGGGATCATGGAAAGTGATCTTTTTACCTTTAAAGCTTTCGCCTCCCTCGGCTTTCAGTTTACCCTCATCAATCAGTTGCTGTATCAGCTGGCTATGGTGTATTACATCATAATTGCCACCCAAACCCGGATATTCATTCCTGATGGTATTAAAACAATGCGGGCAGCCGGTTACTATTTTTTTAATATTATAGCCATTAAGCACCTCAATATTGGTCATGGCCTGCATCTGGAACAAAAATTCGTTACCGGCTCGTTTGGCCGGATCGCCGGTGCAGCTTTCTTCTGTGCCCAAAACAGCATAGCTGATGCCTACATGATACAGTATTTTACATATATCGCGGGTTATTTTTTGCGCCCGCTCGTCAAAACTACCTGCACAGCCAACCCAGAACAATATTTCGGGTTCAATGCCGTCGGCGGCCATTTGGGCCATAGTGGGTATTTTGAAGTTGGTCATATATCGTTTTATTATAACTCGTCGGGCAATTCGTTAATATTGGCTATAAAATCATCTACGCTACTGTAATTTTTAAATACAATTGCTGTGTTGCTGGCTTTTAAAAGGTTAAGAATATCAAGCGCAACCTCCAAAGCGGGGCTTTCTTTCCCAAACATACGAGCATCCCAGTTAGCGCCAACTAATACATTCTCTTCTGCCATTTCTACGCACCAACTCTCTAAAAACTCGGCCAACATGATTTCGACGGGCAGGTAACGGTTCCAATCGTCGCGGGCGCAGGCCTTAGCATAAGCCCTATCCGACCAAAACGGAATTACACTAATTTCTTCGTCATCGTTTGAGTTGGAATTGGCCCAGCCTGTTTTACTTTTCAATCCCCATACCGATTTGGCTGCGGCTGCACGTTCAATAAATAAATTATATTTCAGTTCGATGGTTGCGGTATCCTGCAGCATATTCGTATTTAAAAAACCTGTAATTAATTAATCGTTATCTGCCCAGTTCAACCTATCGGCCTGGCTGTACTTCCAGGGGGCGCCGTTATTTTCTACATTGCTAAACATGTTGTTCAGGCTTGCCGGCGCCTGTGATTCTTCCATTACTATGTAACGGCGCATTTCGGTAATAATTTCCAGCGGATTGATGTTTACCGGGCAGGCTTCCGCACAGGCATTGCAGGTAGTACAGGCCCAAAGCTCTTCGCGGGTGATATAATTATCCAGCAGCGATTTGCCATCGTCATGATCCTTGCCGTGCTTATCCAGGTTGTTGCCCACTTCGGTAAGCCTGTCGCGGGTATCCATCATAATTTTACGTGGCGATAGTAGTTTGCCGGTAATATTTGCCGGGCATACCGATGTACACCTGCCGCATTCGGTACAGGTATAGGCCTCCATCAGGTTTTTCCAGGTAAGGTCGGTTACATCCTTTACACCAAAACGGGCAGGTTCGCCCGTGTTTTCCGGAACGAAAGAAGGATCGAGCATGGCCTTAACCTCGTTGGTAACCGAAGCCATGTTGGTAAACTTTCCTTTTTTATTCAGGTTTGAATAATACACATTTGGAAAAGCCAGCAGGATATGAAAATGCTTGGAGTAGGGCAGGTAGTTTAAAAACGCAAGGATACCTATGATATGAAACCACCAGCAGCCTCTTTCCAGCATCGCCAATGACGATGCGCTATCGGGCAATATCGGTGCTATAACCGAGCTTACCGGAAAACTTCCTGCTTTTGCATAATGTTCAAAATGCAATAGCTGCAATTTATAGTCGGCCCCGTTCATGGTTAAAAATGCGGTCATGAGCAGTATCTCGATGCAAAGGATATAATTGGCATCTGATTTGGGCCATTGTGTCATCTCGGTGCCCGAAAAGCGCTTCAGGTGCACAATGTTACGCCGGCTCAGGAAAACAACACAGGCAACAAGTACCAGTACTGCCAATACCTCAAAACCGCCAATCAATAGGTTATACAAGCCTCCCAGCGGGTGCGAAAAAATACGGTGCGAACCGAAGATACCGTCAATCATGATCTCCAGCACTTCCAGGTTAATGATGATGAAGCCCACGTAGATAAAAAAATGCATGATGGCGGCCACAGGCCGCTTAACCATTTTGGTTTGACCAAGCGCAACTTTGGCCATCACCTTCCAGCGCAAAGCCGGCTCATCGGTACGGTCAACATCCTTACCCAACAGTATATTGCGCCTTATTTTGCCTGCGTTTTTGGCAAACAAGTAAATGGCGGCCCCTAAAATGATGATAAATATAGCCTGTGCAATCATTATGCGTGCATAGTATTTTTATTCAAAGTTAACGGAATTGTTGAAACAGCAAAAGGTTACTTAATTATTTAAGATAAGCATCAATTTTTAAATTTAAATCCGTTACGGCTTGTTTTGCCATTGCTATCCTGTTATTTATTGGCGCTGTGCTGCCATCAACGTTAATATCTGTCATTTTGCCCAAAGCATCGGTATACCATTTTGCCCATACATCAATTTTGTGTCTTTCGGTATCCGCTGCCGATCCGTTTTTAATGGCCTGCAGGCCCAGCTGGTATTCATCCTGTAACCTGTCGGTCGCGTTTTTTTGTAACTCGGCAATTAACATTAATGTAGTAGCCTCATTTGCTGCTGTCAGTGTATAGGCTGTAGCCAGTGCGCTCACGCCAACGTTTTTCATCTCTTGTGCCGATACCATATCCAACCTGTCGGCATCGGTATGGTAAAATACATCGGTAAAATGCCACATCAATAAACCGGGAATTTTGGCCCTCAAAAATGGGGTATGGTCGCTGCCGCCTTCAAACGGGTTGCTTTTTACTACCCAGCCAATATCCCTGCCCTGCTGCAGGCAGCGGTTAAGCACCAGGTCGTTAAAATAATGCGGAAACAAATCCGACTCCTGCAAAGGCCTGCCACCCCACTCGGTATGTTTATCCTTACCGCGCGTCCAAACCGCCGATGGATCGGGCATTTTTTCAATCAGGAAGCTGCCGCCTGTTTTGTTTACATCTTCGCCCACCATATCCAGGCTCAAGCCCCATTTAATGCCTTTGGCCCGTACGCTATCTTCGGTTATATACCTGCCTGTCGATACAATTTCATCGCCCCATAAAAACGTGATTGTACGCCTGGGCTCAAATTTTTTCTGTTTAATAAGCTCGCCGGTAACCCTTGCCATTTCGGCCAGGGTACCCACGCCGGTGGCATTATCATTGGCGCCCGGCTCCTGTACGTGGGCGCTAAACACAAAACGTTCATCGGGTTTGGCTGTGCCGCGGGCGTTAGCTACAATAGTGAGCTCTTTTGAAGGATATATTTTGGCTTCCACGTCAATATGTACTTTAACCGGCCCCTTTTGCAAAGCCGCTTTAAGCCTTTCTTTAGCAGCAAATGAAAGCAGGATGCCAAATTTCTGACTCAATGAATCCTGGTACCTGATGCCGCCAAACTGGATCGAGTTTACATTTTTTTCGGGCTGGGTATAGGCCGGCATGTTATAGCCCATGGCGCCAAGCGCACCATTTTTTACCGCGGATGTATAAAATATGCCCACGTTAGCCTCGGCAAAAACAATTTTACCTTTTACGTTTTTACTGGCAAGGTTTTTCAGATCGGCCCTGTCAACAAAAACAACTTCGGTAGTAATGCCACCGGGCGGTGTACTGGCCGAATAAATAGCCAGCATATTACGGTTGGTTGCAAATGTAAGCAAGGGCCTCGGCTCACCCTCAATAGTTACCACAGCATTTACAGGCTCCCAGGCGGGGTGCTGCATTTCGCGGGTTTCAATACGATAAGTTAAGGGGCCGTCGGCTTCGCCTTTTACTTCTTTTTTATAGCCGGCCTGTTGCAGCGTTTTCTCCACCTCATATATGCTTTGGTTAAAACCCGAATTGCCGGGGAGCCTCCAGCGTTTTTCAACAAACGCTACTGTTTTATAAGCATTGGCTTCATTAAATGTACTTCGCAAAAGGGGATAATAACTATCAATAGTATTTGAACTTTGGGCGTGCGCAACGCAGGCAAATAGGGCAAGCAACGTTATTAATAACGGTTTAATCATAAGGGCAAGTTAGCGATTGACGGGTATAAAGCAAAATAGGTGGAGGTTGTACGATAAAAACCAGGTAACTATAGTTTTCGGGGGGGACTGATAAAGTGATAGCAATCAGGTTTGTTAGTGACCTGCATTATAAGTTAAGCTTTTTTTAGTGGTTACTTTTACCTGATAATCCAGGCGATATGAATACCATTCTCGTACTTACCGATTTTTCTGAAAATGCAAACCACGCAGCCAAAGCCGCCTTGCCCTTTGCTAAAGCCCTGCACAGTGATATTCTTATTTTTAACTCCTACTATAACCAGCCGGCAATACCGGCTTATGCCGGCGGGCCGCTATCGGCCAATGAACTTATTTTGCAGAAAAAAGACAGCACCTCCCGGCTTCATCAACTGACCAGGCAATTGAGCCATTTTAATAGCAATGGAACCGGCCATGAATTTAAGCCCCAGATATATTCTGAATGTGGCGAAGGCCCGCTGGGAAACAATATCACAACAATTATTAATAAAAACCAAGTATCGTTTATAGTAATGGGCAGTAGTTTAAACAGCCCGCTTAATCATCTTTTTTTCGGGAGCGATACCATGGATGTGGTTGACCACGCATTATGCCCGGTTTTAATTGTTCCTCCAAAAGCCACGCTGAAAAAGTTAAAGAAGATCACTCTGGCAACTGCATTTGAACCATTTGATGATGATGCCATTACCTACCTGGCCAAACTGAACACAACCTTGAATTTTGAGATGGAAATTGTACATGTATCGGTATTTGAAAAATATGAGGACCCCGATAAAGAGAAGGCTTTGTTCAGACACCTCAAAAAATTCGAAGCTTCGGGCATACATTACAAACAGGTAAGGGGAAAGGATGTAATTGACAGGCTGAACCGCCTTTGTAAAGAAAACGGATCAGATGTGCTGGCATTGGTTCATTATGAGCATGGCTTCCTTTCGGGCATTTTCAAGAAATCTACAACCGAAAAAGCCCTTGGCCATCACCATATCCCGCTAATGGTTATTCCTGCAGATATGAGTAAGTAGTTAATTTTACTATCACCTGATTCAAAATAGTCCAAAATGACCCTGCATAACATGGATATAAAAGGGCTAAGCAGCAAGGAGGTTACAGAGGCAAGGCAAAAATATGGCGCCAACAGCCTTAGTTATAAAAAAGAAAACGGTTTTATTGATGCCCTAAAAAGTATTGCCAGGGAGCCCATGGTTATTTTACTATTGGTTACCGCGGTTATTTATTTTATCAGCGGGAAAAATGGCGACGGTTTTTTCCTGGCATCGGCCGTTATATTGGTATCAGGCATTTCGCTATACCAGGATTCGCGGAGCCGGAGTGCCCTTGATAAACTTAAGGATTTCTCGCAGCCTACCTGCAAAGTGATAAGGGACGGTGTTGTAATAGCAATAAAAAGCGAAGACCTGGTTATTGGCGATTGTTTGATTGTTGAAGAGGGTACCTCTGTATCGGCCGATGGCGTAATTATACAATCAAATGATTTTTCGGTGAATGAAAGCATCCTTACCGGCGAATCGCTACCCGTTTACAAAGATAAATCGGCAACAGATAATAAAATTTTGCGGGGCACAACCGTAACTGGTGGGTTGGCCATAGCCAAAGTGACGGCTATTGGCAATAAAACCCGGTTGGGTGCTATTGGTAAAAGCCTGGAAGCAATTACCGAAGAAAAGACTCCGCTTGAAATTCAGATCAATAATTTTGTAAAAAAAATGGTGATTGCAGGCGCCATTGTTTTCATTATTGTATGGGCTATTAACTACAGCCATTCCGGCAACCTTACTGATAGCCTGATCAAGGCGCTTACCCTGGCCATGAGTATTTTGCCCGAGGAGATACCTGTTGCCTTTACCTCGTTTATGGCCTTAGGTGCCTGGCGGCTGATGAAAATGGGTATAGTGGTTAAACAAATGAAAACTGTTGAAACCCTGGGCAGCGCATCTGTTATATGTACCGATAAAACCGGTACCATTACCGAAAATAAAATGAGCCTGGTTAAGGTTTTCGCGCTTAAATCGGGCAAGGTTACCGATGCAGGTGGCATATACGATGAACCTGAACGGGGCCTTATCAGGCTGGCCATGTGGGCCAGCGAGCCTATTCCTTTTGATCCTATGGAAATTGCCTTGCATGAGGCGTACGCGAAAATGGCTGCAGCCGATGAAAGGCCCCGATATAAAATGGTTCATGAATATCCGCTGGGGGGTAAGCCGCCCATGATGACCCACTTGTTTGAAAACGACAATAAAGAACGGATTATAGCAGCCAAAGGGGCGCCTGAGGCGATAATGAAGATAGCCGGCCTGGCTAAAACCGAACTACAGCAGTTACAAACTACTATTAACGCACTTGCATCTGAAGGCTATCGTATTTTAGCTGTGGCAGAAGCTCATTTTGCCGGGAACGATTTTCCGGCTACCCAACAGGAATTTGAATTTGCGTTTAAAGGTTTGGTGGCTTTTTATGATCCGCCTAAAAAAAATATAAAAGCGGTACTTGAAACTTTTTATAAAGCAGGTATAACGGTGAAGATTGTAACCGGAGATAATGCCGCTACCACTGCCGCAATTGCGCGGCAAATTGATTTTAAGGGTGCCGATAAATGCATCAGCGGCGACGAGCTGATGGAAATGGATAGCAAGCAGCTTGGGCAAAGTGTTAAAAAGCTAAACATTTTTACCCGCATGTACCCTGATGCAAAACTCAGGATCATTAATGCGCTAAAATCGCAAAGGGAGATTGTGGCCATGACCGGCGATGGCGTAAATGATGGGCCGGCACTTAAAGCCGCGCACATTGGTATAGCTATGGGCAAAAAGGGAACAGAAATTGCCAGGCAGGCCGCGTCGCTCATATTGCTGGAAGATGATTTATCAAAAATGACCGATGCAGTGGCCATGGGCCGCAGGATTTACACTAACCTTAAAAAGGCAATACAGTATATCATCTCTATACACATTCCCATCATACTAACAGTGTTTATCCCGCTGGCGCTCGGTTGGGTATATCCTAACATATTTTCGCCTGTGCATATTATTTTTTTAGAGCTGATTATGGGGCCTACCTGTTCAATCATCTACGAAAATGAACCCATGGAAAAAAATACCATGCTGCAAAAGCCCCGGCCATTTACCACTACTTTCTTTAACTGGAAAGAGTTAGCCACCAGCGTTGCGCAGGGGCTAATGATAACCGCCGGAACTTTAGTTACCTACCAGTGGGCGGTAAAAGCCGGGTTAAATGAGCCGCAAACCCGTGCCATGGTTTTTACCTGCCTTATAGCTGCCAATATATTGCTTACGCTGGTGAACCGCTCTTTTTATTATTCGCTTTTTACAACCATAAAATATAAAAACAATTTGGTACTGCTAATAATTAGTATAACCATAATTATTTCCGGCTTATTGCTTTATGTAAAACCTTTATCCATTTTTTTTGGGTTTGCATCGTTGAGTTTTTTTAAATTGGCATTTGCTTTTGGTTCCGGATTTTTATCGGTTGCCTGGTATGAAATTGTTAAGTGGAGAAAGCGAAGGGCAAACCAATTCAGATAAAACCTGCACCCAGGCGAATAATGCGGAATTTATTGGCATTTAAGAATTAAAGTGCCGAAATATTTGACCTGTTTTTAAAAAAATGTGTCCGGCGTTTTGGAAACGAAACTTGTAGCGCAAAAATACGTAAACTACTTGTAGCACTGCCACAAACCACAGTGCGCATACCTAATTATACAATTCGTGCTTAAAGCCAACCAAATTATTCATTTATGGATTTACGCCTTTTTAATTGCGGGCATGCCGCTGGTTTGCTTTGCGCAAAACCAAAGCCTGAAGTTTGAGCATATCGGAACCAGGGACGGGCTATCGCAGATTGATGTAAGCTGTATTATACAGGATAGCCGTGGGTTTATGTGGATTGGCACCGGGAATGGCCTTAACCGTTACGATGGGTATAAATTCATCACC
Source organism: Mucilaginibacter sp. P2_A5 (assembly GCF_056404995.1). Lineage (NCBI taxonomy): Bacteria > Pseudomonadati > Bacteroidota > Sphingobacteriia > Sphingobacteriales > Sphingobacteriaceae > Mucilaginibacter > Mucilaginibacter sp. P2_A5. Next base: position 127,465 of record NZ_JBFUCY010000020.1, on the reverse strand, counting down.
TATCGGTTCGATCTGGCTAACATCAGTTCGTTAAGCAATAATGTAATCAGTGACTTGGCCGAAGATAAATCCGGAAATATATGGATAGCCACCAAAGGTGGATTGAATAAGTTCGACAGGGCTTCCGGCCGCTTTATCAGGTACCTGCATAATGACCATGCCCCGGCAAGTTTAGCTACAGATGTGGTTAACCGGCTAAGCTTTGATGGCGCCGGCAATTTGTGGGTAGCAACCCAAAACGGTGGTCTTGATTACCTCGATGTACATTCAAATAAGTTCAGGCATTACACACATTCCAACGTGGATAGTAATAGCCTGAGCAATAACAAGGTATATACGGTTTTTACCGACTCACACCATAACCTGTGGGTGGGAACGGCCGGCGGGTTAAACCTTTACCGGCCGGCAAGTAATAATTTTTCGAGATTTAAATATTCAGATGCCGATGCAGGCACGTCGGGCGGTCATATCTTCTGCATCTATGAAGATAGAACCGGCAACCTGTACCTGGGCACTATATCCGAAGGGGTTTTTGTATTTAACCCCGCAAAACATACCTTCAGGCATATAAAAAATAAAGATAGCCTTGGCAATACCACTTCGGTAAACACGGTCAATAGCCTGGGCCAGGATGATAATGGTAATATTTGGATAGGGGCCGAGCATGGAGGGCTCAGTTTGCTGGATGCTTCCGGTAATCTTTATAATTACCAGCATGATGATATTGACAATAACAGTATAAAAGGTATCTCCATTAATGCCATCTATAAAGACAAAACCGGCAATATGTGGCTGGGCGCTTTTGGTGGCGGAATAAATCTTTATAAAAAGGCAACTTCGAGTTTTGCCCTTTACCAGCACAATTCTTCACCATCAAGCCTCTCGAGCAATTTTGTGCTTGATTTGTTCGAAGATCGCGATAAAAATATATGGGTAGGTACGGATGGTGGTGGTCTTGGCCTGTTCAACAGATCAACCGGGGCCTTCAGGCATTATAAACAGCCGCCCGCCGGCAAAAACGGTATTACAGGCAATTATGTGCTAACTACAACCCAACATCCTGATGGAAACCTTTGGATTGGCACCTGGGGCGATGGGTTCAGCGTATTTAACCCTAAAACGGGCATATTCAAAAATTTTAAAGTAACCCCCGCTAAACCGGATGGGCCAGGCGGAAATAACATTTACGCCATATTGCATACCAAAGATCAAAACACATGGCTGGGGACATTTAATGACGGACTCGACTTTTATGATCGTAAAACCGGGAAGTTTAAACATTTCAGGTACGATGCGCATAACCCGCAAAGCATCAGCAGTAACCGCATTTATGATTTATGCGAAGACCGTAACGGCAACTTATGGATTGGCACATATGATAACGGGCTTGATCTGTTAGATAATAAAACCGGCATTTTTACCCATTTCAGGCACCATGATGACCAAAACAGCCTGAGCAGTAATACGGTTACGGATATTTTTTTAGATAGCAAAGGTAAATTATGGCTTTGCACTATCAGCGGCCTTAATTTGTTTGACCCGGTTACCAGGCATTTTACGGTTTTTACCAAAAAAGATGGCCTGGCCAGCGATATTATTTATGCGATAAAAGAGGATGGCGCCGGTAGTTTTTGGGTAAGTACCAATAACGGCATATCGATGTACAACCCGGTTGCCCGGTTGTTTAAAAATTACACTACCGAAGATGGCTTGCAGGGCGATGACTTTAAACCGCATTCGGCTTTAAGGACAAACAGTGGCGAGATTTTTTTCGGGGGTATCAACGGCTTTAATGCTTTTTACCCGGCACGGATAGCCCGGCCGGCACCATTTTCGCCGGTGCTTGTAACGTCATTTCTTATTTTTAATAAGCCGATAAACACCGTAATAGGTGCCGATGATCCAAACGCGCTGAAGCAGGATATAGCTGATACGAGGAGTATTACCCTATCTTACAGACAATCTGATATCTCGATGGAATATGCTGCCCTCGACTTTGCCTCTGCCGACAGGAAAAAATACGCTTTTATCCTGCAGAATTATGATACCCAGTGGAGTGAAGTTGGGAGCAGGAACACGGCATCCTACACCAACCTGCCTGCCGGCGAATACTATTTTAAAATAAAGTACCAGAATAGCGCCGGGCAATGGTCGCCGGTGACAACTGCCCTTAAAATTATCATCGTACCTCCATTTTGGTTAACATGGTGGTTCAAATTACTGGCAGTTATATTTTGGGCCTCCGCCATTTACGGGCTTTTCAGGTACCGGGTAAGGTCTATAAAACTGCGGCAGTTGGTATTGGAGCGGCAGGTACAGGAACGTACCGAACTGCTTGCCAAAATGACTATTGATGAACATAAAGCACGCATGGAGGCCGAGCACGCCAACGCGGCTAAAAGCCTTTTTATGGCTACCATGAGCCATGAGATACGTACGCCGATGAACGGTGTAGTGGGCATGGCCATGCTTTTATCGGGTACGCAACTTACCCCTGAGCAGGAAGAGTATACCGAGACCATTAAAAATTGCGGCGATGCGTTGTTATCCGTAATTAACGATATTCTTGATTTTTCGAAGATAGAATCGGGGAAAATGGAGCTGGATGAAAATGATTTTGACCTGAGGAACTGTATTGAAGGTACTTTGGATGTATTTGCAGGCGGGGCATTTAAACCCAACCTGGAGTTGCTTTACCACATTGCCCCCCATGTTCCGGCTGTTGTTTTTGGCGATGAGCTGCGGCTGAGGCAGGTGCTGCTTAACCTGGTGAGCAATGCTGTTAAGTTTACAGTTCGGGGCGAGATTGTTATTAATGTTAGTATGGTGCCCGGCCACAACCAGGATTTTACTTTATCGTTTAGCGTCCGCGATACCGGGATAGGGATTCCGGCCGAAAAATTAGACAAACTTTTTCAGGCTTTTTCGCAGGTTGACTCGGGCACAACCCGCAAATATGGCGGGAGCGGGCTGGGGTTGACCATTAGTAAACGGCTTATAGGATTGATGGGCGGCGACATTAAAGTTGAAAGCGAATTTGGGGTAGGTACTACCTTTTGTTTCCATATTCAATCAAGAAGAGGGCATAAAAGTGGAACCGCCGGTCATTTGGAAAACCACGCGGGCTTAAAAGAAAAACATATATTGATTGTAGATGATAATGACACAAGTCGCCGGGTATTGCAGGCGCAGCTTGAGCAGTGGGAGTTTACAGCAACAGCGGCAGGGTCGGGGAAGGAGGCCCTTGAAATATTGGCTGTGAATGATAAGATTGACCTGGTATTAGCCGATTTTAATATGCCCGAAATGGATGGCTTCCAGATGGCAAGGCTTATACACGCCAATTATCCGGGAGTGCGCTTGATTTTGCTTGGGCCTGCAAGCCACGAGCAGTACAAAAAAGAACCCCATCTTTTTAATGCTGTGGTAGCCAAGCCGGTTAAATACCATGTGCTTTATGAAGCAATTATTAGCCAGTTAAAAAAGGTTGATGTGGCCCACGAACCCCATGTACGTGGAAACCTGTTCACTGTAGAGTTTGCCCGGCAGTATCCGATAGATATTCTGATAGCAGAAGATAACCTGATTAATCAAAAACTGGCCGTACGCATACTTACAAAAATGGGCTATGCACCTGATGTAGCACCGAATGGACTGGCAGTTTTAGATTCGCTTGCCCGCAAAAACTATGGGCTGATTTTTATGGATGTTCAGATGCCGGAGATGGATGGGCTGGAGGCCACCAGGCGAATCAGGCTGGAAAACGTCCATCAGCCTGTTATTGTGGCAATGACGGCCAATGCCATGCCCGAAGACCGGAGTGCCTGCCTTGTTGCCGGCATGGATGATTACCTGGGCAAACCTATAAATCTGGACGAGATACTTTCGGCTATAGAAAGGTGGTGGAAACAAACACAGGTTTATTAAATCCTGTTTCGGCTGACTGAAGTGAATCAATTACCAAAACGGATGATTAAAGAGCTTTACGCTGCCGAATACCTTAAATACGTATCGTTTAAATTTTGTTTACTAAAAGGTTTTGAGACAAACGATTTGACGAATGGATAGTTCTTCGATCTTGAAAAATCCCTGGGATCAATGGATGATGACACAATATACACATCAACTGTTTTGTTAAAAAGGGGAATTAACTCCTTAAAGTGTTTCAGGAATTCCCACCCGTTAAAATCGGGCATATGAAGATCTAAAAATATCAAATCAGGAAGCTTATCATTAAACCTACAGTTTTCCCTTAGCGATTCAATTTGTAACCGGGCATCCGAACTATGTGAAACATCCTGAAAGAGCTTACCGGAGTCAATCATCCGCTGTAAAATAAGGTGTTCAATCGGGTTATCGTCAATTATCAAAAGCCGGCACATAATCTTTGCGTTTATTGTAGCTTCGATACAATTTTAATGCCAATGACTTTGTTTCCCGGTCATTGATTGGTCATTGTCGTTGCGCTTGTCATTGGTTAATGTTGCTTTTCGAAAAATAGTTTGAAATAATTAAAACAATAAAGCGTCTGGCCGATTTCTCACAACTCACAACTCACAACTCACAACTCACAACTCACAACTCACAACTCACAACTCACAACTCACAACTCACAACTCACAACTCACAACTCACAACTCACAACTCACCTTTCCACTTTAAATATTATTGTTGTAATTTCGGCGTTTCAGCATATTATATACGGCAGTGCTTAGCATCCTCAAAAAAGAAATAACATCATACCTCAGTTCGTTGGTGGCTTACGTTACCATTGGCGTTTTTTTACTGGTTTTGGGTTTGTTCCTTTGGGTGTTCCCCGATTCCAGCATATTGGATTACGGTTATGCCGGCCTCGACAGCCTGTTTAGTACCGCGCCTTACCTGTTCATGTTCCTGATACCGGCCATCACCATGCGCTCGCTGGCCGAGGAACGTAAAGAAGGTACTTTTGAGCTGCTTTTTACCCGGCCTTTAAAAGACTGGGAAATTGTGCTGGGCAAATACTTTGCCTGTCTGTTCATCGTACTTTTTGCCTTGCTGCCTACGCTGGTTTATTATTATTCGGTAAGTGTGCTGGGTACGCCGCAAGGTAATATCGATACCGGCGCGGTTATCGGCTCGTACATCGGTTTGTTTTTATTGGGGGCGGCATTCGCGGCTATTGGCCTGTTTGCATCATCCCTCACCAAAAACCAGATTATCGCTTTTACCATCGCGGTTTTCCTTTGTTTCTTTTTTTACAGCGGGTTTGATTCCCTGAGCCAGATGCTTTCCCTGCAGGGCCTGGGCCTGCAAAGCCTGGGCATTACGCAGCATTACCAATCGGTAAGCCGCGGTGTGCTGGATACGCGCGATTTGGTTTACTTTTTATTGGTGGCCAGCGCTTTTATATGGCTTACCTTATTTATACTGATAAAGCAGCGGCAAAAACAGCTAAATACTACGGTTATGATTGGCTTGTTGTCGGCTTTTGTATTGATTGGCATTGTTGCCCAATTTGCCTTTACCCGGTTTGATTTTACTACCGAAAAACGCTTTACCATATCACCCATCAGCAGGCAAATTATGGATAAGTTGCCCAAACCGGTTAACGTTACGGTGTATCTGCAAGGCAGCGGCTTCCCGAGCGACCTAAGGCGATTGCAAAGCGCTACAAAAGATATGCTTAATGATTTAAAATCATATAGCCACGGCAATTTGCAGTTTGAATTTGTTGATCTGTTAGCATCGTTAAAAAAGCTGACGCCCGATATGCAAAAGCAAACCTATGAAGACTTTGAATCGAAAGGGATTTTGGGCCAGCAAAAAAGCTGGAAAACAGATGATGGCGTATCGCAAAAATTGATCTTCCCCGAAGCGCTGGTAAAAGCCGGCGATAAGGAGATTGCTGTTAACCTGATCCAAACCCGGATGGGCTTGTCAGATGACGAGCAGATAAACAACTCCATCCAGAATTTAGAGTATGCCTTTACATCGGCCATAAAAAAAGCGGTAAGCGGCGGCAAACCGCAGATTGGTTTTACCGAAGGCCATCATGAGCTTACCGATGTGCAGTTGAACGATGCCATGAAATCGCTGTCGGATGGTTTCGAAGTGGGCAGGTTAAACCTGGCTACTATTCCGTTTAAAGCTTTGCAAAACATTAAACTATTGGTTATCCCAAAACCCGACCAGAAGTTTACCGAACTGGAAAAGTTTAAGCTGGACCAGTATATTATGCGCGGCGGCAAAGTGCTGTGGACCATTGACCAGGTAAGCGCCGAACTGGATAGCCTGCGCGGCCACGGCGGCGAACAAATGTCGTTCCCCAAACAACTTAACCTGGATGACCAGCTGTTCCGTTACGGGGTGCGTATCAATTATGATTTGATTGCCGATATGAGCTGCTCGCCGATACCAATAGCCACCGGCGATGTTGGAGGGCAAGCGCAAATCCAGATGCTGCCCTGGTTGTACTACCCATTGTTTATGCCTTATTCCAAACATCCGATAGTAAAAAACCTGGATGCCATACACAGCGAATTTGCCAGCACTATTGATTTGCTGGATACCAAAAACGTAAAAAAAACTATCCTGCTGGCATCATCGCCCTATAATAAAAAGATAAGCGCGCCCCATATCCTGTCGTTACAGGCATTGGAGCAGGAGCCAAACCCCAAGGATTTTCAGGGTACGCCAAAAACGGTAGCCGTATTGCTGGAAGGCAGGTTTACATCCGACTGGCGCAACCGCCCGCTGCCCGATAGCCTGGGTGAGGCAGTAACCATTATGCCCGAAAGCGTGCCCACCAAAATGGTAGTTATAAGTGATGGCGACATTTTAAAAAATCAGATAGGGCGCGATGGGTCGCCGTACCCGCTGGGATATGACCATTATACCCAACAAAGTTACGGTAACAAAAACCTGTTGCTTAACATTGCCGATTATATGACGGACGATTCGGGCCTTATTGCCCTGCGTACCAAAGAGATCAAGATCCGCTTGCTTAACCGCGCCCGCATCCGCAACGAAAAATTGTACTGGCAACTGGTAAATACGGTTGGCCCACTTGCTTTAGTGTTAATATGTGCTATTTTTCAACATTATATCCGCAAGCGGAAGTATGCCCATTAAATTTTATATTTTTGATAGATTAATTAGACCCATATGAGATTTATTGTTTCTACCACAACATTACTCAAACAACTGCAGGCAGTAAGCGGTGCTTTAAGCAACAGCACTGTTTTGCCTATACTGGAAAACTTTTTGTTCGAGATAAAGGAAGGAAACTTAACCATTTCGGCAACCGACCTGCAAACCAGCATGACCACTTCCTTAACTGTTGAAGCTAAGGAAAACGGCCGTATAGCCATACCATCGCGTATTTTGTTAGAGACCTTAAAGTCGTTGCCAGAGCAACCTGTTGCATTTTCGGTTGATGACCAAACCTTTGCTATTGAAATAAACGCCGGTGATGGTAAATACAAACTGAGCGGCGAAAATGGCGAAGATTTTCCGAAGATCCCCGTTGTTGAAAACGCATCGTCAGTAAACCTGCCTGCATCTGTTTTGGCCGAGGCTATTAACAAAACCATTTTCGCGGTAAGTAACGACGAGTTGCGCCCCGCCATGACGGGCGTTTACTGTCAGTTAAGCACGCAGCACCTTACCTTTGTAGCTACCGATGCCCACAAGCTGGTACGTTACCGCCGTAAGGATGCCAAAGCAGCAAGCACTACCGCGTTTATATTGCCTAAAAAAGCTTTAACGCTGCTAAAATCGGCATTACCAAACGATGATGTAAACGTATCTGTAGAGTATAACTCAACCAGCGCGTTCTTTAAATTTAACCACATTAACCTTGTTTGTAGGTTGATAGATGAGCGTTATCCCGATTACGAGGCGGTTATCCCGCAAAACAATCCTAATAAATTAACTATCGACAGGCTTACCTTCCTGGGCTCGTTAAACCGTGTGGCTATTTATGCCAACAAAACAACCCACCAGGTAAGGCTTAAAATAAATGGCAGCGAACTGAACATATCGTCAGAAGATATTGACTTTGCAAACGAGGCCCACGAGCGTTTAAGCTGCCAGTATGAGGGCGATGATATGGAAATTGGCTTTAACGCACGTTTTTTAATAGAAATGTTGAAGAATTTAAGTTGCGAAGAAGTATCTTTGGAGATGTCGACCCCTAACCGTGCCGGCTTATTGCTGCCACAGGGTGGGGATGAAAATGAAGATGTGCTGATGCTGGTTATGCCGGTGATGCTCAATAGCTATGCTTAAGTGTAAACTTAAATTATAAATCCAAAAACAGAGTCCGGCTTTAAAAACCGGACTTTTTTGTTCGACCCGGATAACAAAAATGAGGGGAAGCAGTTATTAGTGATGTATTTATATTATGAGTGTTGAACTGTTTAAAATGATCCTTAAAACATCTTATTTTAGAAACACACATTTGTGTATCCCATCAGAATTGCGGAATAGCGCGGTAGCCCTGAATGCGGGAGACGCATATTTGCGTCTCTACGAAGGCTTACCCATCCACGGTAATTCACCACTCACCACTCACTACTCACCATTCACCACTTTTAACCTCATATGAATACCAGGATAAAGGTTTTGTTTTTTATTGCAGCAGCCGGCGCCTGCTGGGCATCCTGTAAAAAGAGCGATGATGCGCCTGCTGTAGCCTCGACAGCTACATCGGTTGTTGGCGTTATAAATTTATCAAACAGCAATGTTAATTTTTATATAAATGGTACCCGCTTTAATAACACCAGCACCTATTATCCTGGTGGTACGCTGGGGTACTTAAATGTTATTGCCGGTACTCAAAATTATTCGTTTAAGGTTGATAAAATTTCGGCGCCGTTTTACAATAAACCGTTTCAGGCAGATACCGGCAAGGGTTATACAATTTATGTTGCAAACACAAACAGCGACGATGTATTTAGCAGCCAGGACAGTTGGGTACCCGACACAGGCACAAATTTAACCAAGTACGCGCAAATAAGGTATGTAAACGCTTCGCCAGGTGCCGGTAACATGAATTTTGTTTTAAGAGGAATAACTGATACCCCGAAAATGAGTAACGTTCCTTATAAAACCACAACAGCTTTTACGCGGATTACAACGGGTGTGCACTACATAGGAATTTACCGCGCGGCCTATCCAACTATTCCTAAAGTAGATACGGTGACGATATCTGCAGGAAATATATATACCTTTTATGGTTACGGTACAGCGGTACCTGCGGGCAACCTGGGCATCCTTACCGGCTTATTTAACAATGGCGCCGAATAATACAATGAATAATAAACATAAAAACGGCTTACTGCTGTCATTACTTACCGGCGCTGCGCCATTGGTGTTGTTGCTGTGCTTTATAGCATCGTGCGGTAAATCAACAAATATAACAGGCACTAACACGAAGTTGCAGATCATCAATTTAAGCCCGGACGTACAGCCTTTAAACCTGTATCAAAACTCGGTTAAGCAAAGTACAACCACATATACCTATCCAACCAGTTCGGGTTATTTTATACTGGCGACAATTACGCCGCCCTTGCAATTCCGCACGGCCACCGCGGCGGCAGTAAATATCCCTTTTGAGATAGATACCGTTTTAAGGAGTAATGCCAAGTACACCATTTTTTTAACCGGCTACCTAAAAGATGGTACTATAAAAAATTCCATATTATCGTTGGATACCGCTACTTTGCCGCCAATAGGCCGGGCTAAGGTAAGGTTTGCACACACCTCGCCATCATCGCCGGCTTTAGATTTAAGGGCTAATGATACGCTGGTAACCAGTACGGCGGGTGTTACATTTAACACGCTTACTCCTTATGTAAACCTGCCAACAGGCAATTATAACTTTACTATAAACGTACACACCACCCCCACAAAAACAGAATACAAGCTAAGCAACGTTAGCCTGCTGGATGGGCGGGCATACACCATTTATACCCAGGGCATAGTGGGCCGTGCAGACTCGGTTGCTTTTGGCGCGGCGGTTTTAACCAATAATTTGTTGGAAAAAACTACGCAGTAGGGGGAGGGTGATTATCGCGATTAACCATTGGCAAAGCCGGAAGAGTTATGTTGATTGTAGGGTTGTAAAACAAACACCTGGCTGACTCAGCCAAGTGCGTATTATATTTTGCTATTCAAGCTCATCGTCCGTGAGCCAGTTATTTAAGTCATCCACTGGATTAGGCAACCTTCCTTCCAGCCACTCTTTAAGATCATCAGGAGTAAACGTAATGTCTTTTGATTCAATTACCCATGAAAGAAAGTCATTTGGACCGCCATTCATATAAGGTGGGGGTGAAACAGGATAAAATACGGTAGGTAATCTTTGTTCCAAAGAGAGGTAGTTAACTACGTGTCCGATCTCTTGTACTCCATGCCATGCGAGTGGATGTTCGATGTCAAGACTAAATTTGATCCACCATAAGCCATTTTCAAATGTTCCACTACCTATACCTGGCTGTATTGGTGGTATTTTGAGTAAAAACTCCTTTAAACCAGAAAACTTTTTTTCTTCCATAATGTGGCTATTTTATATCTGTTGCTAAGATAAGTGATCGCCTTTTTAAAATAAGCATCCTTGCACACTAACCAGAAACTGCATACCGATACATACCCGCAAAAGTTTAAAAGCGATTACATCCACCTTTTCTTTTTATATTCCTATTTTTGGGCAAAATTTAAAAAAGTGGAAATAATAAAAAGTATCATCGATTTTATATTGCATATTGATAAGCACCTGGTGCAAATAACCAGCGCCTACCAGGGTTGGACATACCTGATCCTGTTTGCCATCATTTTTGCTGAAACCGGTTTTGTTGTTACCCCTTTTTTACCCGGCGATTCGCTGCTGTTTGCTGCAGGCGCACTTATAGCCGGCGGTAATTCGGGCCTTGATATTTACCTGCTGGCTATTATACTGTTAATTGCAGCATTTGCCGGTAATACTGTAAATTACCTGCTGGGCAGTTACCTTGGCCCCAAAGTATTTAAAGAAGAAAATAAGATCCTGAAGCTGGATTACTACCTTAAAACCAAAGCCTTTTTTGATAAACACGGTGGTAAAGCCGTAATTTTCAGCCGCTTTTTGCCTATCATCCGTACCATTGCCCCATTTGTAGCGGGTGTAGGCCGTATGCCATTTTTACGCTATAGTTTGTATAATATTGTTGGCGGCGCGTCATGGGTGCTTAGCTTTTTACTGATCGGCTTCTTTTTTGGCAATATCCCGGTGGTAAAGGAAAACTTTACCATTGTGGTAATGGTAATTATACTGATATCTGTAGTGCCGCCCATTTATGCGGCTATTAAAGCTAAAACGGCTAAGAAGACTGTTGAATAATGCAATCTACCATCCTGTAAGATTCTGAAACAAGTTCAGAACGGCATTTTCCTGGCGAAATACTAACAAAATCATGTGGAATTTATTTCGGCACCCCATAGGCTAAGTGTGCATTATGCCGAGGCGCGTACCCGGTGGAGTCCTGAAATAAGAAAAACTTCTGTTTTATCTTAACCATGTCATTGCGGTACGAAGCGATCGCAAGAATGCAAAGCGGATTTGCACAGTTCGCGATTGCCAGGCGTCTTATAATGACTTGTTTATAAGTTACTGATTATCAAGTATGTTTTTTATTCAATCTATGTCATTGCGAGGAACGAAGCAATCGCGAACTATGCAGGGTGGACTTGCACAGTTCGCGATTGCCACGCTATCGCTCGCAATGACATGGTTGTTGTGAGTATCTAAAGCCAACATGTCATCCCCATTTTTTTTCAGGTTTACTTGATGGGCACCTCGCAATGACATGGCTGTTGTGAGCATCTAAAGCCAACATGTCATCCCTATTTTTTTTCAGGTTCATCCTGATGGATACCCGCAATGACATAGCTAAAGCAATGGCTACCAATGTTACTTTAAATCGTCATTGTGAGGCAAAAACAAAATACGCTTACTGCGCTACCACAACGTTCAACTCCCGCTTCACTTCCTCAACCGGTACCTCCCGCTTTTCTTCTTTCACAAAATCGTCAGTCCTTACCACGGGGCCATTGGCTGCAAGTTCGCTGCCTTCCACTTTCGATTTAAATATCGGCCATAGTAATTGGGCATACCATTGGTCGCCTTCGTAGTGCGAAATACCGTATGCTTTTGGGTACTGGCGCGAAATTAAGGCGGTACCAAATATGATATCCCACAAAAAGAACATATTGCCAAAGTTGCCTTTGTAATAACCTACGCCATCATCGGTTGTAGCCGCGTGGTGGGCGTGGTGAGTGGCCGGGGTCGAGATCACCCTTTCCAGTACCCAGGCTATGGGGTGCAGCACCTTGTATTTATAAAATGGTTTATCCCATGGTATGCTGGAGTGGGCCAACGTGGTAATGGTGCCTTTTATCGCTTTTACTATTACAGCCGGTACGCCCAGGCCCAGGTATACCAATGCGGTTGTTAAATAGGTTTGCGAAAAAAACAGGGTATAAATGGCGTTTTGCCTGCTGGCCATGGCCATGCCCATGTACGATGCCGAGTGGTGCGTACGGTGAAACCTCCATAACCAGGGTATTTCATGGTGCAGGCGGTGGTACCAGTATTGGGTAAGATCGTCGGCTACGGCTATGATGATAAAGCCCCAGAAAAAGGGCACCCAACTAAAGGTTTCTTTAAGCCCCGGCAATGCCGATGGTAAAAATTTAAGCCCGAAATAAGCTACTGCGGGCCTGATGATGAGCCTTGGCAGGGTAAAGCAGGCAATATCAACCCAGCGTTCGTTTTTTGGCCATTTCTTTTTATACAGGCCAAATGAAAATTCCAGTACGCCTATAAAGAATACTAAAAAAGGGAAACCATAAGTATCTAAATGGTTATAGATGTTTTTAAGAAAATTAATCGTTGCTTCCATTGCCGTCGGTATTTTTAGTGTTTATTGATTTTGTTTGTTGTGTTTTTTCGGGCTGTTTTTTAGTCCATGGCCTTTGGCCTGTTATGGCAAACGTGATAAACATGGCTGCGATGGGCAGTATGTAAATAAATAGGCTCAGGACAGCATTCTTAGCTATCCGTTGCCGGGTGGCTTGTTCCATTTTCATGTTTTATGGTGTTTTAGTTGGTTTAACATTGCTTGATTTTTCGGCAGGCGGGCCGCTCAGCAATTGCCGGGTAAGGTACAGGCCGCCAAAAATGATTACAAAAGGTACCAGGGTGACAATGATGCCAACCAGTATCTTTTTTCCTAAAATTGTTACATCTGATAGTGTCATATTTTGTTTTTTTAGTGTTTAGTTTTTACTTCGTCTAAAGAGCCTCACCTAAATCCTCTCCAAAGGAGAGGACTTTAAAAATCATGCTGATTAGAACCCTCTCCCTTGGAGAGGGCAGGGTGAGGCTATTAATTATACCCCGGGTTTTGTGTCAACTGACTGTTCAGCAGTATCTCTGCCTGTGGTATGGGGTAAAGGTTGAACCTGGCACTTACACCGGTTTTTGCAGGCACTTTGTGTAAAGCATCAACCAGCGCCGTACCGCCCTGCCTTACCAGGTCAAACCAGCGGTGGCCTTCCTGCATGAGTTCTTTGCGCCGTTCAAGGAAAATCGAATCGCGAAAAGCAGTTTGACTTAACCCAATTGTAAGGCCGGCCACATTTGCCCGGGTACGTACTTTATTAATAGCTGTGTAAGCGTCATTTGTAGGTCCGTTTAATTCATTTACTACTTCGGCATACATCAGCAACACATCGGCATAACGTAAAATCGGGTAGTTTACCCCGCTTTGCGATTGTGTGGTTAGCGGCGACAGACTGTAATCAACAAACTTGTTAAAATATGGCGTATAGGCATTTTTAAATACTACATACTTGCCCGTGGCCGCGTTGTAAACCGAATCATAAAAAGTTACCGCGCGGCGCGTATCTGTTTTGGCAAACAGTTTTGATACGCTGCTATCGGCAGGAATATCAATAGGGAATGTACCGGTGTTGAACGATGTAAAGCTCTGGCTTAAGTTTTGGGCGCTGTTGGCTTCGCCCAGGTTGGTTTCAAACTGAACAGAAAAAATATGTTCAGCACCGTTTTTGGTTGCTTTTTGAAAAACATCCCTGTAGTTGTTAAACAAGGCATAACCGTAGCCGCCGTTAATTACGGTGTTCAATTCTGTTAAAGCCTTAGTGTACTCTTTGCGGGTTAAATAAACTTTGGCCAGCAAGGTATGTGCTGCCCCGCCGGTTGCACGGCCCAGGTCAGTCCCGCTGAATGATTTGGGCAGGCTGGTAGCATCCTTCAGGTCGCTGATGATCTGGGTATATACATCTTCGGCAGGGCTGCGTTTTACAAAAAGCTGGCTTAAATCAAGGCTGGCCGGATTATGCAAAACCAGTGGCACATCGCCCCAAAGCCTTACGGCGTTAAAGTATAACAGGCCACGTATAAATTTAGATTCCCTTACCAGCCGGGCACGTAATGCTGTATCTATCTGCACATTGGGTATGTTATCAATGGCAATATTAGCGCGGTTGATGCCGTAATAAATTTGCTGCCACACCTTTTGCACCCGGCTGTTTGATGCAATGTAGGTGGCGGTGCCTAATGCCCGTACATCGGGGTTGGTATTACTTGGGCTAAATACCTGGTTGTCGCTGGCGTTTTCAACCAGCAGGTTAAGCTGGCGGCCATAAAGCGGGAAATCGCCTGCCGGATCGCTGTTCAGCGTGCCGTAAATAGCGTTTACGGCCGATGTGGCATCTGATGCTGTTTTAAAAAATTGTGAAGTTACAATTACCGATGTAGGGTTTTCATTTAGTTTATTGCATGATAACAGCGCTGTTGCCAGCGATGCTGATAGGAGGAGGATATATGTGGATAATTTTTTCATGTTGATGTATATTAAAAAGTAACCGATAAGCCCGCCAGGAAGGTGCGTACCGATGGATAGGTACCGTAATCAATTCCCTGCTTGGTGTTGTCGTTATCATAAAAGCTTACTTCGGGATCAAGCCCTTTATATTTGGTTATGGTAGCCAGGTTTTGTGCCGATACATAAACGCGCAGGTTTTTGGCATGAATTTTTGAAAGCGCCGGGCTGGTAAAGCTGTAGCCCAGCGAAGCGTTTTTAAGTTTCAGATACGATCCGTTTTCGATATACCTATCGGTAACCTGTGGTACCGGCGAGTTGGTAGCGCGGGCTACGGTGCCGCTGGTGTTATCAGCCGTCCACCGGTTTAACAATGCCGCCGAAGCGTTATTGCTTAGCGTAGGCCGCTCCAGCGTTTGCTGCAGCAGGTTAAATACCTTGCTGCCATAGGAGCCCTGGAAAAATACCGACAAATCAAAATGGCCGTAAGTAAATGTATTGGTAATGCTACCGGTAAACTTAGGCTGCGAGCTGCCAAGGCTATGCTTATCTGCAGTGGTAATTACACCATCATGATTGGTATCTACATATTTGGTATCGCCGGCTTTTTGCGGTACACCGGCCAAAACGGGCGTGCCGTTGGTTAGGTCAGCGGCAGTAAGCAGCCCGTTGGTGTTATATCCCCAAAAAGTACCTACCGGCAAACCTACCTGTACAATTACCGGCGATAGCTGGCCGGTGGCTGCCAATGGGAAAAAGCTTTGAATGCCCTGGCCAAGGTTTAATACCTTGTTACGGTTAAGGGCAAATACAATGTTGGTTTTCCAGCTAAAAGTTTCGCCTTTAATGTTATCGGTATTTAATGCCAGCTCGATGCCTTTATTTGATACACTGCCCACGTTTTCGAGCGCGCTGGCGTAACCGGTATAAAGCGGCAGCGGCACGTACAACAGCAGGTCGCGTGTTTTTTTGTAATAAGCATCAAACACCAGGTTTACCCGGTTATCAAACAGGCCAATATCAAGGCCGACATCATATTGGGTTGTGGTTTCCCATTTCAGGTTGGGGTTGGCCAGCTGTACCGGCGATACACCGGTTACCAGCTTGCTGCCAAAATAATAGTTGGTGGGCGATAGGGCGGCAAGCGAACTGTAAGGCGGCACTTCGGAGTTGCCGGTTTGCCCCGCGCTTAACCGTAGCTTTAAATTGCTGATAGTGTTGCTGAGCGGTTTAAAAAAATCCTCGCGGCTGGTATTCCATGAAAGTCCCGCCGACGGGAAATAGCCCCATTTGTTGTTGACGCCCAGTTTTGACGAACCATCGGCACGGCCGGATAAGGTAACGTTGTATTTATGCAGGTAAGAATAATTTATCCGGGCCAGGTAGGAGTTTAAGGTTGACTGATGTGCCGATGACGAAGGCAGGTTTGCTATGCCGGCATATGACAGGTTATCGAACGAAGTAAGATCATTGGGGAATTTTTGTGCCGATGCTACAGATGCATTGTCGTGGTTATACTGTGTAGTGTACCCTGCCAGTACATTTAAAAAATGTGTTTTGTTAAAGGCATGGTCGTAAGTAAGCGTGTTTTCATTAAGCCAGCTTAACGTATGCCCCGAACCTATAGAGGCGTAGCCCACAGCGGCATAGCCGGTTGAACCGCCCGCAGGCGAGCCTGTGTACGATGGCGCGTAATAATGCTGTTCGGCGTTAAGTATATCAACACCTGCGGTTACTTTTAAGGTAAGGTCGGTTAATAGTTTGTATTCGCCGGCAACATTGCCCAGTATGCGGGTAAGTGTAGTGGTGTTTGTGGTAGCGGCTATATCCTGCAAGGGGTTGGTAGCCGACGCGTTATAGGGGTTGGAGGTATTGTAACTGCCATCGGGATTTTTAATAGGCGCAACGGGCGATGTCAGGATCAGGCTGGCAAAAGCGTTGCTGAAATTGTTGCTGTTGTATGAACTGCCCGCCAGCTTGTTTTCGGTAGACTGGCTGCCGAATATGTTGGTAGATACTTTGAACTTTTCGGATACATTCCTTTCGTAATTGGCCCGGGCCGAATATCTTTTGAAACCGGTGTTTAAAATAGTGCCCTTTTGATTAAAGTAATTGCCCGAAATAAGGTAACGCGATTTTTCATCGCCGCCCGAGATGGATAGTTCGTCATTAAGTACCGGCGCGCTGCGCAGGGCCGAACTTTGCCAATCGGACCCGGCGCCAAATGCGGCTATCTGCGCATCCGTAAATGTTTTGGCTACGCCATCGCTGATGTTGATATCATTTACCAGCGAGGCCCACTGCCCGGCATTCATCAGGTTGAGTTTTTTGGCAACCCGCTGCGTACCGTAATAGGTATTGAAGCTTACGTTGTTTGTGCCTTTTTTACCCCGTTTGGTGGTAATGATGATGACTCCATTTGCCCCATGCGACCCATAGATAGCGGTAGCCGAAGCATCTTTTAATACCTCGATAGATTCGATATCATTGGGGTTGATGGTTGAGAGCGCGTTTACGCTGGTACCTATGGAACCGATGTTGGCATTATCGTTATTGTTGTACACAATAAAACCATCTATAACATACAAAGGCGCATTGCCAAACGAAATGGAATTGCCCCCGCGTACCCTGATGGTAGCGCTGCTGCCCGGTTGCCCCGAGTTTTGGGTTACTGCCACACCGGATACGGCGCCCTGCAGTAAATTATCAAAACCCGCCGCGGGCTGGTTCAATATGTTTTTAGGGACGGATGCGATGGAGCCGGTGATATCGCTCTTTTTTTGGGTGCCGTAGCCTACTACCACTACATCGTTCAGCTGGTTTAAGCTTTCAGAAAGGAAAATTGTAATCGGGCTGCCGTTGGCTACTACCTCTTTGGTTTTGTAACCAATAAAAGTAATAACCAATGTATACGGGAACTTTTGGCCGGTAACAAACGAGAAGCTGCCGTTTTGAGCCGCGGCCACGGCATGTGTTGTGCCCAATATTTTGATAACCGCGCCCGCTATGGGCTGCTTGGTTGCCGAGTCGATCACTTTACCCTCCAGGCGTGAATTAATGGTCGGGGGCGGTTCGGTTTGCGCCCGCAATAAAGCCGGAAAGGTTAGGAGAAGCAGGAGTACAAAGAACTTAAAGGATATACTTTTTGCATGGATATATATTTCCATATATTTAACTGTTTTATGTTAATGACGTTAGTTGTTAGTAAAGCGAGGAGGATAAGGGCCGGTGGTGATTGGCGTTACAGCCGGCTTTTTATCCTGGTGACCGGCAAGGCTTCCTTGCCGGTTTTTTTGTATATTAGTTGGGCTATCTGTTCATTTTAATTGCAGTTTTTTTGAATAAAACCGGATTTATCTTATACTTTTTTGGAGTATCCGGTAATTCTTAATAATCAATAGAAGTATTAACTGGGAGAGGGCGCCTGTTAGCAACAACAGGTACAACACATTCGCACAGCACCGGCAGGTGCATGTAGTGCGGGTAAAGAATGGAGATGTAAAAGAGTCTTCATCGTGGTTGTTTAACAGCGCAAATATATAAATTATTTTCAATTACTATAAAGTCTATGGTTTTTATAGTAATTTATTGAATTTTTATGAATTTGATAATTTTGCACCCATTAGTCACCAATTTTAAAGTCAAAATTCAAAACTCGCCATCCATTACTCAAAACTCACTACTCAAAACTCATCACTCACAACTCATTATTGTCCGGGTAAAATCTAAAAGTGTTATAAATCTTTAAAATCAGCCTGGAAACAACGTTTTTGTAAGGCATTTGAAAAGTAAGCCCCCTTTTTTTCTATTTTTCTATTTAATTCGGCTGTCCGGAGAAAAACAGGTCATTTACGCATATTTTGTTCATTTAGACCGTTTATAGCTTCAATATTCATGAAAATAAATTTTCAGATAGCAAATATCGCAGCCATTTACAATTCGGCTGTCCGGCTAAAATTCATCAAAAACTTTTACCGGACAACAGTGACTCACAACTCATCACTCGCAACTCCCCACTCCCCATTTGCTACATTACCACTAAAATGCTAATTTCCACCCATGCATCAACCTGAAGATAATCCCTGGAAAATAACCTCCCAAAAATCAGTTTACGACAACCCCTGGATCAACCTTACCGAGTACCAGGTAATTAACCCATCGGGTAACCCGGGCATCTACGGCAAAGTTCATTTCAAGAACCTGGCTATAGGCGTTTTTCCCCTGGATGATGATCTGAATACCTATTTGGTTGGTCAGTACCGCTTCCCCCTTAACCAATACAGCTGGGAAATGCCAGAAGGGGGAGGCCCCGAGGAAACCGATCCCCTGGAATCGGCCAAGCGGGAATTGCTGGAAGAAACCGGACTTAAAGCCAGCAGGTGGACAGAGTTAATGCGCCTGCATTTGAGTAACTCTGTTAGTGATGAGCTTAGTATTATATACTTAGCCCGCAACCTTACCCAGCACGAAGCCGAACCGGAGGATACCGAGCAGCTCATCATCAAAAAAATTCCCTTTGCCCACATTTATCAAATGGTTTGCGACGGCCAGATTACCGATGCCATGACGGTTGCTGCGGTGCTTAAAGTGCAATTATTGCTTTCAGAAAACCTTTTGTAACCTTACACGTTTGCAAAAAATGCCTAAATTTGGCAGTCGATGAAAAAGTTTTTAGGCTATTTTCTTACCCCCCTGGCAACGGGAGTGTTTTTATTGGTACTGATTATATTTCAGCCTATTCAATGGGTATGTTTTCGTTTTTTTGGTTATTCGGCACACAAAAAAGCGGTAGATATCCTCAACCTGTTTTTATTGCGGTCGGTTTATTTACTGGGTAACACGGTAACTTTTGTTAACAAGCAAAACCTGCCTGTTGGCCGCCCTATTATATTTTTAGCCAATCACCAGGGCTTGCTGGATATACCGCCAATGATCTGGTACCTGCGTAAATACCACGCCAAGTTTATCTCCAAAATCGAGCTTACCAAAAATATACCCTCCATATCCTATAACCTGAGGCACGGTGGCGGCGCCAATATCGACCGTAAAGACCAGCGTCAATCCATCACAGAAATTATGAAGCTGGCTGTGCGGATGAAGGAAAATAAATGGTCGGCCGTGATATTTCCCGAAGGTACACGCTCTACCGATGGAACAATAAAAACCTTCCAGGCAGGAGGTATAGCAACTATACTTAAAAAATGTCCCGAGGCGTTATTGGTGCCTGTTGCCATTAAGGATTCATGGAAGATGATCCGCTATGGTCAATACCCCCTGAATACATTTACGCCCATGAAGTGGGAAGTACTTACCCCCATTGAACCAGCCGGACGCGCCACAGAAGAAGTGGTATTGGAAGCCGAGAACCAGATCAGGGCCGCGCTATCCTGATTTCGGAAGTCGGAATTTCGATTTCGGATTTTTCTTAACCTTTTTTCTGAACTCGGATTAAGCAGATTTATCAGATTCTTTTGATTTTGATTGTTGTCTCGTATTATCTCTTTTCCATTCCTGTTAATTCTTTAATCCGATGAATCCTGCTTCAGACATCATCTGCACATCTGAAATTTGCATATCTGCACATCAATTGTGTTGATATTCAGCCAAATGTTAACAAATAAATCACACCATCTTTACGTTTATATGAAACGTTATCGCTTATTTTTATAGACCTATAAAATGGGTCGGTTAAAATTTACTAAAAACAATTTTTATGACCTGGAGAAAATTTAGCGGAGAGGTGATCCAAACACCCATCATGGAGGAGGTTGAAAAGGCGATTGAACGCGAAGCCGCCCTCGGCAACAAGCTCAAAGTATGTATCGGAACAGATTCGCAGGTAAAAGGCAGCGTAACTGATTTTGCTACAGTTATCGTGTTTCTGCGCGAGAAACGTGGCGCGTTTATGTTTATCCACCAGGAACGTACATCGCAAAAAATGACAATTAAAGAAAGGATGCTGAGCGAAGTGCAGAAATCGATAGACATCGCCTACAAACTTTGCGACCTGCTTGACCTGTATGATGTGGAACTGGAAGTACATGCCGACATTAACACCAACCCGATGTTTAAGTCGAACGCGGCGCTGCATGAGGCTATGGGCTACATCTTAAGCATGGGCTTTGTATTTAAAGCTAAACCCGAAGCTTTTGCAAGCTCGTACTGTGCCAATAAAATAGTACAGTAAAAGCGTTGAAGTAAACGGCGGGGTATTTATATTTGGTCTTTTAATTACAGACCGAACAGACTATGTCGCCACTAATTGAGATTAACGATCCGGCCCTTGCCGGCCCGAACACTATACTTATCGACGCCCGCGCCGGTAAAGATACCCATGACCGCTACCTTGCCGGCCATCTTAAAAACGCTGCGTACGTTGATCTGGATCACGATTTGGCAGCCCACGTTACCGATGCCGCACAAGGCGGAAGGCACCCCTTACCCGCCATTGAAGATTTTGCCGCCCTTTTGGGCCGTTTAGGAATTACACCCGATAGCCACGTAGTAGTTTATGACGATAAAGCTGCAGCCTTTGGTGGTGCCCGCTTCTGGTGGATGCTGAAAGCCATTGGCCACGCCAATGTACAGGTATTGAACGGAGGATTACAGGCCGCCAAAGACGCGGGTGTTGAACTGAGTACTGAGGAGTATACACCAACGGCTGTAGCGCCTTATCCCGTACCTGCCGGGTATGCCGGTATTGTAACAATTGACGAAGTTGGTACGGCCGCCCATGATCCTAAACGTATTGTAATTGACGTACGCGAAACCCCACGCTATTTAGGCCAAACAGAACCTTTGGATTTGATTGCAGGCCATATCCCCGGCGCATTTAACCTGCCTTATGTTACCAACCTGGGTGCCGATGGTAAATACCTTAATGCAGATACCCTGCGTAAGGTTTATGATGATGCTATTGGTAATGTTGCACATAAGGATATCATAGTTCACTGCGGATCGGGGGTTACGGCTTGCCATACTTTGCTGGGGATGGAGTATGTCGGGATAAGCGGGGCGCAGTTGTATGTGGGATCGTGGAGCGAATGGTCGAGGCGGGATTTGCCGGTTGGGACTACGGAGCGATAGCGTGAAACATTAAATCCTTACCTTATGCCGCGATATTGAAAACATACGTTTTAAAGACAGAACAAAAAATCCCCATAAGTTTAGACGAGGCCTGGGACTTTTTCTCCTCGCCATTAAACCTGGCTAAGATTACGCCGCCCGATATGGGTTTTGTGGTAACATCTGATTACGCCGCGGATGCTAAAGTGTATACCGGCATGATCATTACATACAAGATCTCGCCCTTGGCGGGTATCAAAATGGATTGGATGACCGAAATTACCCACGTTGCCGATAAGCAATACTTTGTTGATGAACAGCGCTTTGGCCCCTATGCCCTATGGCACCATCAACACCATTTTAAAGAAATAGAGGGTGGGGTGCAAATGAATGATATTTTACACTATGCTATACCATACGGCTTCATCGGCACCATTGCAAATAATGTTTTTGTGGGCAAGGAAGTGAACAGGATTTTTGCCTACCGGGAGAAAGCCATCGAGAAGCTATTTGGGTACTAACGGTGCCCATCAGTTGCATAACGGAGTTAGCCGGACAGTTACCTATGACATAGTTAATTTTCCTTTCATCCTGAGGAACGAAGGATCTATCAGCAGTGCATGACCGATAGAAAAGTTAGCGAGTAGATGCTTCGTTTCCTACCCATGAAATATCCAAATTCCCCTGTCATCCTGAGTAAGTTTTATTTGCGCACAAATGATCGCATTGCAAATGACATTTTTTTACAATTGATAATCAGCTAGTTACAAATGTGTCAATGGCAGGAACGAAGGATCTATCAGTTGTGCATGACCGGCAGAAAAGTTCGCCAATAGATCCTTCGTTCCTACCCATGACAAGTTGAAAATCCCAGACTTACGAAGTTTTAAAAACTTCGTAAGTCTTTCGCCGGCTTGTCACTCTACCTTCAGAATTTCGCGAAATTTTACCACTCAGCATGACAGTCTTTTATTTTTGAATGCATGCCTCCTTCAGCGTTTACCTAAATTTGATAACTGCTCATGACAACTCAAAAAACGGAAGTCATCCCGATTACTTGTTTCGGGATCCCACAGGACAGGTGACCCGCATGAAGTACACTTAGCATCTGGGGTGCCGACCCGTTAGCTAACGGACGGCATGACATTGGGGGATTAAATCGTTGTCATTTTCCTATTTTGCCAAATGTTTAACATGTTGATAATCAGCCGAAATGGTGTTCCATGTCGCTTTTTGTATAAATGTAAGTATTTGATTATCAACGGCAAAGCGTTCCAAAGCGTTCCACATGATCCAAGCGTTCCGGTGGAACACTTATTGCCCGTTGGCGATTCATTTATAATCGTTACCAGATAAACAATGGTACCAGCCAAATTGGCGAAATATAATAGGGATCGTAGTAGGGTTCGTAATATTCGATGGTTTCTTCTTCAACAACGGTAGTGGTGGTAGTGCCGCCTCCTCCATAGTTGTTATTATTGTTATTCTGTTTCTGCTCTTCCTCCATCAGCCTGATCATCAGTTCCGATCCCTGGTTTATCATATCTACCATGGCATCTTCGCCAACATCTTCGGGCTTTATGGCGCTGTTACAAATATCTTCTATCTCGGCCCAGGCGTTACCGTTCATCAAATCATTTTGCCAGCCCGATGCGCTGGTATCAAACCTGTTTTCGTTGATGAACGACATAAATACAATTTCAGCCGGATCGGCCTTTTTGAACATGGCTACGGCAATGCGCAGGTCGTCAAAACGTTCATTATCGGTAAAATTGAACCAATCGTCGTCGGTATCAAAATCAAAATAACTGTCGAAGGCAAACTCCCCTTTTTCAAGGTCGACAAACGAAAAAACGTCATAAACCTTCAGGTATTCAGTATAACGCTTCATGAACGTATCAAACACGCCCCGGCCTTTTGAGCTCACCTTATAGGCCGACCCTGAGCTAATTACATAGCCCTTGGCCACAAGGTCGGTAAATAAGGGTTGCAGTACTGCATCGTCGCCATAAGCACTGCTGCTAAACTGGTGGTTGCCATTTATCATTTCGTTTAAAACAATGATTGCTTTAAACGTTTTTTTATTATCCTCTGTCAGGATGGTATTTTTTCTTAATTGGATAGCCATAATGTGAGCCCCCTCTAAATCTCCCCCGGTAGGGGAGAATTAAGATGAATAAATTAATTGAAAAATGATATTATCGCCTGCGGCCAAAACCACCACGGCTACGGCCAAAGCCCGATCTGCTGCCCGAACTTCTTCCGCTGCCGAAGCCGCCGCTCCTTACCCTGCTGCCCGAGCTGCGGTTGCTGAACGATCTTTGCGATCTGGTGGGCTGACTTAAGCTGCTGCGGCTGCTGCTCCTCGACGACATGTGCGAAGACGTAGTTGGCCTGAATGTAGTATAGGTACGTGTGCGGGTATAATAATGCGGATAATACCCGTAGTGGTACATCGGCACATAGTAGCTGTGCGGGCGTAAAAAGTAGCTTAATATCAAAAAGTCGGTTAAGCCGAATGAGGAGTGATAATAGTTGTTATACCCCACATAAGTTGGGTTACCCTGGATATCCAGGTTGGCAGTATTGTTATTGCCCGTAGGCTGAATGTTAACACTGGCCACCGTTACCGATTGTGAATTGCTCACATCGTCAATGATGTTCAGCTTGTTGTTATCGGCTTCCTGTACCTTCAGGTAATCAATGTTACCATCTTTATCCAAATCAAGGTTATTGATCTGGTTGGCGGGGTTGTTAATAGCTTTTTCCAGGGTTTGCGGGTCGGTACTGTTTTTTACAAACTGGGCAAGCTTATTTACATCAAAACCGGCAGTGGTATTGTTTTCGATAGTAACGTTATTTTGCTGTGGCGGGTTTTGGCTGCATGCCGAAACACTCAACACTAAACCTGTAAGCGCTATAAATATTTTTTTCATGATGATTTTTTGACATTGGCCGGCCTGGCAATTGTGTTGGTTTATTGGTTTGCACCTGCTGGCTTTTGTATTTATTTTTTTTATTTAGATGTAAGAGGGCATACGATGTTACAAAAAATTTCAAATAGCGTCAAGAATTAAGCGGAAAGATTCAGGACTTTTGAAACGCCGGGTGGTGGAATTTTACGAATTATGAAGGGGAAATGGCCTCGGAAAAAGGGCTGTCACGGGTAGCCCGTCGAGCCATAGCGGGCAAAGGCCTCTCCGCGCGACCCTTCGACAGGTTCAGGGTTGACAGGCCTCCCGGCTCGAAAATAATTAACTATGTCATAGGTAGAAACGAAGGATCTGCGAACTTTTCTATCGCCCATGAACAGCCTACAGATGCTTCGTTCCTCTATATGACATCAGCAAACGAAAAGGGTGATAACAAAAGAAGCGGCAATCGCCGCTTCTTTTGTTTATGCTATTCAAGTCCAAAAAATCCTTAGTCATTCACTACGCCCATCGAGCAGAATTTTTCGATGCGCTCGTTAACCAGTTCGGTAACGTCTTTTTCTTTTAGTATTTTAAGGTCTTTTAGTAATTGTTTTTTTAGTGTGGCAGCCATAGCTACAGGGTCCTGGTGGGCGCCGCCAAGGGGTTCTTTAATAACACCATCTATCAATTTGTTTTTCAACATTTCTGTAGATGTCAGTTTCAATACCTCTGCTGCACGTTCTTTGTTTTCCCAGGTTTTCCACAGGATGGTTGAGCAGTTCTCCGGCGAAATTACCGAATACCAGGAATTATCCAGCATCATTACCTTATCGCCAATACCTATACCTAATGCGCCGCCTGATGCACCTTCGCCTATGATAACGCAGATGATAGGCACTTTAAGTACCGACATTTCTAACAGGTTGCGGGCAATGGCCTCACCTTGTCCGCGTTCTTCGGCTTCCAGGCCGGGGAATGCTCCGGGGGTGTCTATTAAAGTAACAACAGGTTTGTTAAACTTTTCTGCCATTTTCATCAGCCTCAGGGCTTTGCGGTAGCCTTCGGGATTGGCCATACCGAAGTTGCGGTATTGGCGTTCTTTGGTGTTACGGCCTTTTTGCTGGCCTATAAACATCACTGTCTGGCCGTTTAACGTTCCGAACCCGCCTATGATGGCTTTATCGTCCCCAACTGTGCGGTCGCCGTGCAATTCAATAAAATCATCGCACATCAGCTCAATATATTGCAGCGTATAAGGCCTTTCGGGATGGCGGGAGATTTGTACCTTTTGCCAGCCGGTAAGATTGCCGTATATTTCTTTTTTGGTGCTTTCCAGTTTGGCTTCCAGTTCTGCAACCGTTGCCGACATATCCAGCTTGTTTTTATCTTCAACCTGCTTCACCTTTTCAATTTGCTGCATCAGCTCGGCAAGGGGTTTTTCAAAATCAAAAGTTATTTTCATACACTTTATTTGGGGCCGCTAAATTAAACAAAACCAACGGCAAATTTATCAATTATGATTTTGCAAAGTTTCCAACTTTTTTATCTGCGCCGGCGATAGCAGTTTCCAGGTATTATAGCAGGCAACTAAAATGGCATCCCGCAACTCGCCATAATATAAACCCGACCGGTTTCCATAAAAAATAAGGCTGCCTTCGTCCGTTCCTTTGCTTAGCAAATCATCCAGTCTCTTTTCGTTGGTAACAATAAATCCCCCCATTTCAATTCGTTTACGCTTCAACTCCTTAGCTATAGCTTCAAGCTTAGTAACCTGGATAGGGCTAAGGCCTGCCTCTTTCTTAAACCGGATAGCTACATCCGGCATGGGGTAATGGTTCAGCAGCGCCACCGGCGGCATATTATAAATATCCTCGCCGTTTAACAGTGCGGTAAACTGTGCATCAGTTAAAGTTTTAACGGGCGATTTTTTCAGGGTGCTGTCAGGCGCCTGCGCAGCAATTCCGCTATAAATAAACAGGAAAATTATAAATACAGGTATTGTTTTCAGCATAGATGGTGCAGTTTACAAAAAAAGCGCAACTATCGGGCCAAGAGCCCCCCAATTTTCTTAAATTGCCATAGTAGTATGAAATACGATACGCCTAATAATCAAACTGAAATCCTACCTAATATCCTTGGCTTAAAATCAGCTAAAGAAGTCTTCTTATCGGAATTTAACGGTTTTGTTGACGCGGAATTGATATTTACGAGTCGCTAACTAAAAGAACAAAGTTCAATATCAAGTATATTAATAACATCCATAAGACCGCCTTACGCCATTTATATACATTTGCCGGCAAATATCGCGATGTAAATCTATCTAAAGGAGGCTTTCCATTTCCAGCCGCGCGCTTTCTTCATGAAAGTATGTTAATGTTTGATCGCGATATCCTTGCTAAACTACCCAACAAATATGATAGTCAAACCGAATTGATTAAAGATATTGCCACAGTACATGGCGAGTTATTATTTATACACCCTTTCAGGGAAGGAAACGGGCGAACAGCTCGAATACTGGCCAATTTGATGGCAAGAAAACAAGGTTACCATGCGTTAAAATTCGAAAAAATCAGCGAAAAAGAATTTGAATTTTATGTAGCTGCGGTCCAACAATCAGCCGAAAAGAGATATGACAAGATGGAACAATTTATCGCATCTATTTTCCCTGCTTAGTCTCTAACCTCTTTAATGAGGCTACAGCATCGTCTTCTGATATATGAATGCCTTCAATTTTAAAAGACGCGATCATCGACTTTACAATTTCCTGACGTAAAGAAGCGCTGGGCTTTATTATCTTGCTACTTTTCGATTTCATAGTATAAAGATAAAAAATATTTCACTAAAAAGGGACAGAACGCTTTCCTATTCCACCTTTACCACCTTTGTCCGTGCCGAAATCCCGTTTTCATTAAAGGCCTCTATCTGGAAATAATAGGGCAAGTCCCTGTCCATCCCGCTAAAATAATACTCATTTTTGCCGTACACCATTATGTTGTTGTATAGCTTATCGGGCGCTATGCCAAAATAAATGGTGTAGCCCGTGGCGTTATCATTGGGCTTCCATTTAAGCCAGGAGTTGCGGCGTTCGCTGTCGCCACGCAGCACAATCAGGCTTTGAACGGTATTGGGTTTTGCACCTGCTCCCTTACCAAACACCCTGAAACCGGATAGCGCAAATTTTCCCGTTGGCATGTGCATATTTACCATTTTGAGGTAACGCGCTTTTGCGGGTGTTTTTAGTTCGATATAGTCATGCGGTACATCTTTTTTGTTTTGGCTTTTGTCAATCAGTGTTTTCCATGATTTGCCATCTACCGACGAGTAAATTATATATTGATGATAAACGCCCAATGATTTGCCCATGAAAGTGGCATCCTGATCGGCATAATTAATTTGCACTGCGTTGATGGTGCTTGTTTCGCCCAGGTCGGTTTTAAACCATTCGCCTTTGCCGGCGGTTTTGGCGCTCCAATAGGTTTTAATATCCTCGTCGACAGCATTATTGGCATAATACGCGCCCAGGGTTGATGATACTTCTACCGGTTTATTGTAGTTGAGCATCATCCATCCGGTAAAATTACTTTGCAGGTGGTCTTCCGCCCCTGTGGCCAAATATTGCGGATAATCGCCATAAGCAGTGTTGCAATACAAGGTTCCATCTTTATCAAAACCGGCCGGCCAAAAACCAATGCGGCGCTCAAAATTGTTTTTTACCGAGATGCCCATGGTGCTGATATGCCAGTAATTGCCAAACTTATCGGCCCAGGTTGCGCCATGCCCTGCCCCTTTGGCAAAGCCGCCGGGCTTGTACGAGAATGGATTATGCTTTTGATAAGTAAAGGGCCCAAGCGGTTTATCGCCTGTAAAAACGCCATCGCCATAGCCGCTTTGCTCGGTACCAGGTGCGCCAAATTGCAGGTAGTATTTGCCGTTGTGCTTGTTCATCCACGATCCTTCAATAAAGGGCAGCAAAAACACATTATCATTATGCTCGCCAAAACGTTCCCAGCCATGCTTTTCGGGGTCGAGCTTAATCATTTCTTTTTTGGGGCCAATGGGCTCAAATGTTTTCCTGTCTATCTCCTGCCCGTAAAGCGGCAGCGTATTGCTCGATCCATGGTAAATGTAAACCCGGCCGTCATCATCGGCAAACATGCCGGGGTCCCAGGCGCCTACTTTAAAATAGTCTTTAGCGGCTTTCCAATCATCTTTGGTGGGGTTGGTGCTCATCCAAAGGGTAAAATCTTTATTATAGGTTGATCCTATTACCAGCAGGGTATCGCCCAAAACCAATGTAGCGGGCGCGCAAAGCTCATCGCCTGCAACCTGGTTGTAAGGGCGTACAAACTTACGGTATACAAAGTTCCAGTTCAGCATATCGCCGCTCCACCAGTAACCAAACTGGTTGGTGCTAAACAGGTAATATTTGCCTTTAAACAAAGTCATGGTTGGGTCGGCAGTGGCGCGGTGTTTGCCCCAGCCAGCAAAACTATCAAAGGGGGTGTAACCGTAATCGAGGTTAAGGGGGTTGCAATAAGTTAACCTTTTGGTTTGCGCGCTTGCATCCCGCAGGAAAAAGCAAAGCAGCAGTATGAATAAAATACGGGCGGCCATCTTCATGATATATACACTGGTTTATATAGGTAATAACAGGATGCTAATATCTGTTTTTAAACAACAATTAAAAGATGGCTTACTACTACATCTACTGCACAAAACGCCCGGTTTGGCTAAAAGTTTACCCAAACCACGTTAACCATTATTCAAATTGTAAACTTTTTGTTATTATGTGTTAAAAACACAATTAATTTGTAGATTCATGGCGTAAACCAATTTGTACCAAAAACCAATTTTATGAAAAAGAGATGCCTGCTGCTTTTCATTGTGCAATTATTTTTTTGCGCCGCTTCATTTGCGCAATACCCCAAAATGGATAAGTTGCTTTACGGCGTAGCTTATTACGATGAATATATGCCTTACGAGCGCCTTGACAAAGACGTGCAGATGATGAAAGAAGCGGGCATAAACGTGGTGCGCATTGCCGAATCGACCTGGAGCACCGTTGAACCGCAAGATGGTGTTTTTGACTTTACCCATATCGACAGGATGCTGGCCGCCATGCAAAAAGGCGGCATTAAAGTAATCGTCGGCACACCTACTTATGCAATACCTACCTGGATGGCCAAAAAACATCCCGAAATATTAGCCATTACACCACAGGGTCAAAACCAGTACGGGCCAAGGCAAAATATGGATATTACCAATACCGATTTCAGGATGTATGCCGAGCGGGTGATCCGTAAGATAATGGAGCATGTAAAAGATAATCCCGCGGTTATAGGTTACCAGGTTGATAACGAAACCAAATCATACGGTACATCGGGCCCAAATGTACAGGCGCTATTTGTAAAATACATGCAGGCTAAATATAAAACGCTCGATAATATTAACCACATCTTCGGGCTGGATTACTGGAGCAACCGCATTAACGCTTGGGAAGATTTTCCATCGATGAATAACACCATCAATGGCAGTTTATCATCAGAATTTGCTAAATTTCAGCGCCAGGTGGTTACCCAATATTTAGGCTGGCAGGCAGCTATTGTGCGCGAATACAAGCGGCCCGACCAATTCATTACCCAAAACTTCGACCTGGACTGGCGTGGGTCCTCTTTTGGTATCCAGCCTGATGTTGACCATTTTGCAGCTGCCAAAGCCATGGATATTGCAGGGATAGATATTTATCACCCCAGCCAGGATAAGCTTACAGGTGCTGAGATTTCTTTTGGCGGCGACGTTACCCGCTCCATGAAGGGCGGCAAAAACTATTTGACCATAGAAACCGAAGCACAGGGATTTGCTCAATGGACACCTTATCCGGGGCAGTTAAGATTACAGGCTTTCAGCCACCTGGCCTCGGGCGCCAACATGGTGGGCTACTGGCCTTGGCATTCTATCCATAACTCGGCCGAGACCTATTGGAAAGGCCTGTTAAGTCATGATTTTGAGCCCAACCCGGTTTATAACGAGGCAAAAACCATCGGTAAGGATTTTGACCGGTTAAGTCCGAAACTGATCAACCTGAAAAAGAAAAACGATGTAGCCATACTATTCAGCAACGAGGCCCTTACCGGCTTTAAAGCTTTTGGCTTTGGCTGGGGTGTACGCACCGGCTACAATGAGGTATTGCGGCAACTGTATGATGGCCTGTACCACATGAACGTAGGCTGTGATTTTGTTGACCCTACGAGCCAAAACATCGAAAATTATAAACTACTGGTAGTACCGGTTTTATATGTGGCACCCGACAGCTTGTTACAACGACTTAACCGCTATGTAAAAAACGGAGGCCACATCATCTACACCTTTAAAAGTGGCTTCAGCGACGAAAATGTGAAAGTGCGCACAACCCACCAGCCCGGCATTATTAACGAAGCATTAGGGATTTACTACAGCCAGTTCACTGTGCCCGAAAACGTTGGCCTTAAAGGCGATGATTTTAACCTGAAACCCGAGGATAAAAAGCTTAATACCTGGATGGAACTCATCACCCCCACAACCGCAAAGGTGCTGGCTTATTACGACCACCCGGTTTGGGGCAAATACGCGGCCATTACCGAAAACACCTACGGCAAGGGCCTGGCAACTTACATTGGCTGCGTTACAACCAGCGCCGTTACCGATAAAGTATTGACCGACGCGGTTAAAAAAGCAGGCCTTTGGGGTACCGACCAGCAATTGGCTTTCCCGCTGATTACCAAGTATGGGGTAAACCAGGCAGGTAAAACAGTGCACTATTATTTCAACTATTCCGATAAAGAAGCAAGCTTTACTTATCCTTACGGAAACGGCAAGGAACTGTTTTCGGGAGCAAGCGTAAGCAGTAATTCTGCTATGCAATTGGAGCCCTGGGGGATGAAGATTGTGGAGGTGAATTGAGAGCGATTTTGTCTGAACCTGGATTAGGCCGATTCTTCAGGTTTTTTGGATTTGATATAGAACGAGACTACACCCAGCGACGAAACTTACGAAGTTTTTGAAACTTCGTAAGTTTAAAATCCGTTTTACACCGCTCTCTTCAGCGTAAAGGCAAACCTGCTCCTTGCCTCTGTTTCGTTATCAACTTCGATGTGCCCGGATGAGTTGTGAGTTGTATTTAAATGGGGGATTGTAAATTTAAGCATTTAAGTTTTAAGTGCCAGGTTTTTGGTGGGCCAGGATCCACAAAATTGAAAAGTACCAATGACCAATGACAGCGTAGCGAAACGACCAACGACTAAATGACCGCGCAGCAAAATGAACTAAAAGGTTAAATAATGTTAACATGCCTATTTACCTGCCACAATCAATTTATCTTTAGGTGATAAATTGAACCTTATGCTGCAAAACTACTTTAAACTGGCCTGGCGTAACCTTTGGAAAAACAAGGTGTTTTCTGTCATCAATATCCTGGGGCTATCTGTTGGCATCGCTTTTACCTTACTTATTGGAGCCTATATATGGGGGCAGATGCAGGTAAACCACCAACTTAAAAACTACAGTAACCAGTATATTTTAACCAGTAAATGGAAAGATCCCGGCCAGGGAAACGAAATTGCCTCTGCTGGGCAAATGCCCCGGGCTTTGTATGAAAACTATCCTGATTTGGTTGCCAACTATTATCATTTCGACGGCGTAACTACCAACGTATCTAAAGGGGATATGCATTTTAGGGAAAGCCTGCAACTGGGCGATAGTACTTTTTTTAAGATGTACGGCTTTAAATTGTTATATGGCGATGCCAAAACCGCACTTAATGATCCTTTTGCCGTTGTAGTTACACAAAAAGCGGCCTTAAAATATTTCGGCAGACTGGATGTGGTTGGCCAGACCCTCAATTTTGAAAGTTTTGGGGGAGAGAAGCATGATTTTACTATCAGCGGGGTGTTGGGCGAAGTGCCCAAAAATTCGGTTACCAACCTTGATCAGAATAATAATTCCGATTTCTTTTTTACGTCAAGCGCGGCCAGGTACTTTAAACGCAACCTGGAAGGGTGGACGAATTTTAGCACTGTAGGTTATATCGAATTGAAAAATGGCTTCACCCCTAAGGACCTGGAACGGCCCCTGCGCGAGCTATTACGCAAAAACGCATCGGCAGACATCAGTAAAAACCTTACAAATATGGCTGTACCGCTCAAAAACTATTACCTGGACGGCTGGGGCGGTGCCGTTAAAAAGATGTGTTACACGCTGGGATACATTGCGCTTTTTATTTTGCTGATGGCTGTCATCAATTTTATAAACATTTGTATTGGCCGCTCGGCAGGCCGGATTAAGGAGATGGGGATCCGGAAGGTATTAGGCGGTTTGCGGGGGCAGCTTATCTGGCAGTTTTTAACCGAATCTGTTTTGATGGTATTGATAGCCACAATTATTGCCCTTGTGCTTTACGCGCTTGCCCGGCCCTATTTTAGCCATGTACTGGGCGAGCAAATAACCGGCCTCTTCGCCTTCCCGGTTTATTTTATAGTAATACCTTTTTTGTTTGCCGCATTGGTGGGGCTACTCGCCGGCATTTACCCCGCGCTGGTACTGTCGGCATTAAAATCAATTGATTCGTTAAAAGGTAAGCTGGCGTCGGTAAAAGAGCGGGTGGTGTTCCGCAAAACGCTTGTAGCTTTTCAGTTTGGCACGGCGGCCATTGTGTTTATTGGCGCGCTTATCGTTTCGCAACAAATAAACCTGTTTTTTACCGGCAAGCTGGGTTATAATAAAGATTACCTGGTATATGCCCAGGTGCCCAGGGATTGGTCGGTAAAAGGGGTGCAAAAAATGGAATCGGTAAGGGAACAGCTGGCGCAAATGCCGCAGGTAAGCAGTGTTTCGCTTTCGTGGGATATTCCCAACGGGCAAAACGGAGGTAACTATATCCTGTATAAACAAGGGGGTAGCCCGGCGCAATCTGTCACTGCAACGGGTTTAATGGTTGATAACAAATATGCTGATACCTATGGCATCCCTATGCGAGCTGGTACCTTTTTTAAGCCGGTTTTTATCCCGGCTGATACCACACAGGTGGTAATTAACGAGATGCAGTCCAAATTGATGGGCTATAAAACGCCGGAAGATGCAATTGGTAAAAAAATAATGCAGCAGGGGGGCAGTGTTCCGCTTACTATTTGCGGTGTTACGGCTGATTTTCAATTCGGATCGATGCATGACCTGATGCCACCCATCACCTACATGAATGTAAACTATACTACTTATTACCGTTACTTTTCCATCAAACTAAAACCTGGTAACATGCGGCAAAGCCTTGCCGGGCTGCAAAAAAAATGGGCTCAGCAGCTTCCTGGCGCACCCTTTGAATATGGTTTTATGGACGACGCGTTGAAAAAGATGTACCAATCCGAAATTCAGCTGAAACAAGCAGCCTATATTGCAACAGCATTGGCTATTATCATTGTACTGTTGGGTGTGCTTGGGTTGATATCTTTAAGTATTCAAAAACGTACCAAAGAAATAGGCATCCGCAAAGTATTAGGCTCGTCGGTAACGGGCATTATCGGCTTGTTTATGCAGGAATTTTTAGGGGTAATAGTAATTGCCTGCCTGGTAGCTTGCCCGCTGGCTTACTGGCTGATGAGCAGCTGGCTTACCGGCTATGCCTACAGGGTAGCCATATCTATTAATCCATTTATAATAGCCATTGCAGGACTTACTTTAGTAACCGCAGTATTGATAAGCATACAAACTGTTAAAGCTGCCCTGGATAGCCCGGTGAAAAATTTAAGGAGCGAATAACTTTTAGCTGCTGGTTATTATAACAATGGATAGTAGTTATTAACACCTATCAATACTCGGTGGCCCCGATGTCAAAAGCATCCGCAGCAGGGCGTTGGGTGCCATAATAATCAAATGCTACGCCATATGATAAAACGTTTGCCCCTGCATTGATAAGGGGAGACGATGACAGCAGATGGAAATCATCTTCGTTATAATTTACAAATTCACAGGCGCTTACATTGTTGGTCACATAATTATTTGACGCTGTAAGCTTAACATTGCTGCTCTTTTTAATTATCGGAAGCACCGATTCCGACTGTATAATTGCGTTGTTGATTACGGTGTTCATTGGGATAGTTTCGGAATTTAATTTTATGCCACCCAACGCTGAAGCAATGATGGTATTATTAATAAACTGGAAATTGGGCCCCGGCGTGTATCTTGAATCTGCAAAAATGCCATAGGCTTTTGAATTGATGATATAGTTATTAAACACCAGGTTATCCCCAAGTCCCAGTACAATAATGCCATTGCCGGGTGCATCCTTAACCAGGTTGTTATAACATTTTCCCCCGGTACCTTCGCCTATTTGTATACCGTTATTTTGATAAGATGCAAAAGGGCTTATCCCGGGCGTTTTAACCGTATTGTTATAAATTTCACAGCCTAAAATAGCGCTGCCAACCTGGATCCCTTCGGCACCGGTAGAATCGGTGATATTTTTGTATAGCTTAACGTTCACCACATCGCCTGGCCAAACCTTACCGCAGGAAAGCGAGACGCCGTTGGCATAAAACGAATTGCCCACATAAAACCCTTCGCCACCTGTTTTGTGAACATAATTGTCATGAAGAATTACATTTTGCAGGGTAAAATGGCCACGCCATGTTGCTTCATCACAATTTGGATCTGTTTTGGCCATAATACCGGCAAAGCCACTATTACGCACCTCCACATTTGCGATTTCAAAATCCGAGCTCAGGTTATCCATCGTCATGCCGATATTGCCGCCATTTATATCAAAGCCATACTCGGTATCGGGATCGCCATTGCCCAGTATCTTAAAATACTGGCAATTTTGAGTTTTGAACCCATATGAAGCAGTAACAGCGGTAGAAAAAGTTACTTTACCGCCCTTGTTAATAATAACGATGGGGGCAGCCGCGGTTCCTTTAAAGTTTTTAAGCAGCAAAGCGCCTCTTTTACCGGCGGGGATACACACAGTAGATCCCGCGGGTATGTTAGTGCCGTCAACCATCCATTCAGAAGGCTGAACGGTATAAGTGCAGTCGGTAATAGCTAAGGACGAAAATTTGGCGTTCGTAACCGGGGGCGGGTTCAGCGGTTCGGCAAATTTATTTTTGGTACACATCGCGAACGACGATAAAACTAATACACCGGCGATGGTGCGTATCAGGTAACTTTTATTTTTCATGGTATAAATTAAAAAAGGAGCGTAAAATATACCAGATTCAAAGAATCATCCTATTTCAAGCTTTCCCGGCTTTAAAAAAAAGTTGTTATACGTGACTTTTAGTGAATAGTTACTGGAATTTGATTTATAAGAACGGCCTTATTTAAAAATTTGGAGGTGAGTCTCCTTTTCTTCCCGGGTTGATCATCTCTTAGCCGGTAACATAGCAGAATGAGTAGAAATATGGCTGAGCCAATGCCGAAAGATCCAAAAATCCAAAATAGCCTGTTGCCATTGTGCCTGGCAAATGGCTCGTAAACTGGTAAAAAGACAAGGGGACTTCCTTCTGCCACGTCATTCCTGGAGCGGATAGCGCCAACGTAATATTTCAACTCATTATCATTTAAAGAGATTTTATTCAGATATCTAAATTTATCCAATGGCTCACGTTTAAAATCAGCTTCGCATTTGGCCGCGAATACCTTGAAATTTAAATCCTTTTCGGCCAAAGAGAGGTTGTTCTTAACTGTTTTGGTATATTTAATCGCCAGCCATGCTGGTGGCCATATCTTCATTGGTTCAGGATCTTTCTTTAGTTTGTAATTTATGGTCACCACGGCCAATGCACCATATTTGCCGGCTTCGCCATATTTTGGCATCACCTGCGATGGATTTACGTAGCGCATGAATTTTATCGAATCGGCAGGCAGTTTTTTTAGCCGCTGCATGGTGCTTAACTTATTATCAATAATTACCAGCGTGTTGATGTGTGCACGCTTGCGCATGGCTGTTATGATATTGGTATCGGGGAAAAGATGATCAAAAACTGGTACGGCCGCGTAGGCCGTCATCACAAAATCGGTGTGGTTTTTTCCTATCACCGAAAATACCATCTTAACGTGCACCGCTTTTTTGGCGCTGTAATACTGTTTAATAGTATAGTATTTTGTGATGGGTAAGGTGTTAATCTGGCTGATACTATCCAGGGTAGTCAACTTACCTGTAGCTGTTTCTACATATTGCTGCGCAATACCTGTTGGAATGGCCCAGGCAAGCCCGGCTATATAAATAAAGAACGGAAGAGGGCTTTTTCCACCGGAGGCACCGTATTTAAGTAATTTTAAACGTGGGCGTAACCAAATGATAAGTACAATGAATACCAATACGCCAGGTATGGCAAAGTTTATATACCATTCTGGAAGGTTCACAACTTGAAACCGGATTCCCAATAACCGGTGCAAAAAAGTGTATGTGGCCAAAGTAATGCCACCTATATATACAAAGGGCAGAAATATCAGCTTAAGCTTGGCCTTAAATTGATGCATTTATCTAATCGGGTTTTATTATAAAGCGGCTTTTATCCAGCTGTGAGCAAACTCAATAAAAGCTTCGTTCACAAACGGGAATACGGTAACATTTGGAATATGATTAACTTCCAATAAATACTTTTCGCCATTGGAACCTATCATATAATCGACACCCACGGTTTGAAGGTTAAAGTGCCTGGCTATTGCCCGGCTATCTTGTAGTAATCCTGCATCAACTTCCATTTCCCATGAACCTTCGTTATGGATAGATTTTAACCAGGTATCGCCTGTAAGCCGTATCTGCCAGTATTTATCGCCTACAAGCATAATTCTTACAGCTTCGCCGTCAATAAATTCTTCGATAACCGAGGTTTCAGTACTTGTCCATTCGCCGGTGAACCGGCTTTTATCTTCGCCACAATGCCAGATGCCCCACTTGGCAACAACTTCTGTCGCCGCAATATATTCCTGGGTGCCAATAACCATTCCTCTTTTTATGCCCGAATAGGTTGATACTGATAAAGCTCGTACCAATCCCGGGATTCGTTGCCGAAGATCCATCATTCCGATAGCATTTGGCAGACATGGCCCGTCCCATAATGCTAAAAGGGTTATAAAGTCGAAATCATTGTCGTAAATACCATGAAATATTACCTTATCGACAAGCAGGTATTTGTCGGGCACAGACGGGCTTTCCACAAACAGTTGCCCCTCTACAAGTTTAGCCTGCGGCACCTGATCGTATTGTACAATTAGATATTCGAAACCAAGGTTTTGTTTTATCGCGTTAACTTCGGCTTCTTCTAAGCCAACTATCAAAATTCGTCGCTTGTCCATTTTTCAAATATCGGGATATTGTGTGTTTGTTGATGTTGTACTGAATATTTTAGGTGCTTATTTTCGTGTTAGGGATCGGCGCGGATACCGGCCAGGCGCTTAAGGCCTGTGTAGTATGAGCAAAGAGCCCGGCCGCAGGCAACACCCAAGGGAAGAATCAAGAATTAAGAGTCAAGAATCAAGACAGGAGGAAAAGGTCTTTCTGCGATCTTAAAGATCACCTCCGGATTTTATGCTTTAAAAATCCGAAACGGCGTAGCCCTCTTTAACACCTCTTAAAAACTACCAACAGTTAAAAATCGACACTCCCAATTCCGAAATCAAACTACTCCATCATCAGCCGCCTAATCAACTCGGCGCTTTGGGCTTTGCCTTCTTCCAGCCTGTGGCTGAAAAAGGATTGTACTTCGTTGAAGTGCTTTTTGTAGCCTTCCATATCGCCGTAACCAATAATGGCCGACCATTCCCTTACCGCCGAGTGGAACTCCAGATCATCGCCCCGGATGGTTTTATCGTAAAGCGCGGTTTCGATGGATTCTTCTAACAGTTCTTCGTTTTTAAACAGGTATTCGGCAATGCCAAGTCTTAACCTGAATGGCGGGGTTTGGCAAATGAGGTTATCATATGGGTTTACGCCAAGGTGGTACCAGGCATCAACCATACTCAGGATACTCAGGTGCGAGTTGGGTTTCTGGTGATCGGCATGTTGCGATAGCGAAAACTCCTTCATCACGGTATCGCTCAGCATAATAGGTTTGCGGCTTTCATGAAAAACAAAGTCGCGCGCCTTATACAGCCGTTCCCTGAAGGTTTGCGCTTCTTCCTTGATCATCAGTTTAAATAACTCCGATTCGGATTCTGAATAGCGTTTAACCTGCTGGCGCGCGTAAGGGTTTAAAATAGCCAACCCGGCGTACACGTGCGCTTTGTAACTAAAAATGCGCAGGGTGGTCAGGATTTTTACATTGTCGATACCACCCAGGTATGATGCGTTTTCCCAGGGGAAAAAACCGGCGGCCTTCCAGGCGGTGCCCATACTTTCAAAACCTACGTGGGTAACGGCCTGGGTATCGGCCACAATTTTATCGTGTTCATGGTAATCGGTAATCTCCACAATGTCGCTGCCAATGGCGGTAAATAAATCGTACATGCGCTGGTAAGCATCGGGTTTGGCCCGGTGCGGTATCAGGATCAGGGTTTGCCCTTTTGGTTCAAAGCCCGGCCCGTGCATGGCATGAAAGGTGATTATTTGTACATCGGCGGGCAGGTATTTTTCAAATATGGCTATCTCGGGGTGTTTTACCGATGTTTGGCCGGCTACAATTGCGCCATACTTGGTTAAGGGGCCACACTCGGCCACTACCTGCTCCAGCTTGTCGGCCTCAACCGAGTAAATAACAAGGTCGTTTGTGCGGGATACATCGCGTGCGCTATCCATAATGGTAATGCCGAAAGGGTTAAGTTCCTCTTCCAGCTTATCGCGGTTTTCGGGTAAATCGCAGCCGCAAACGGTGTAACCAGCTTTTGCAAAAGCCTTTGCGTACAAACGCCCCATATCACCCAGCCCAATGATGCCTATATTCATGCCGCTAATATAACTATGAGTAGCAAAATTCCGTATGAAACCTTACATTAGCGATCAGAAACATGGAGGATAATAAAATAAAAACCATTAAAATCCTGTTTTGTTAATAACAGGTACCTAATTTTACATGATGAACAAGCATTCTACATTCCGTATCTCTGTTTTAATGGTCGTTATTTTAAGCATCTGCGGTATGGGCTTTGCCCAGGATACTGTTAAAAAAGATGCTGCCAAACCGCCTGCCACCAGGCCTGCCGTTGCAAAACCGGTGGTGAAATACGGTGCTGTACCCGCCGGTACCGCTAAGCCCGCCGTCGCCCCGCCAAAATACAACTACCAACCCCGCCCAACAGCTGCCGATTCGGCACTGGCCAAAGACAAAAGCCTGAACGGACAATACCAATACCTGTTAAGTAAATTATATCATTATCAGCAACCGCTGGTATCGGCCTTGTGGAAAAACCTGCAGGATACTTTAAAAACAGAACGCCGCAACCTCAAAGAAGCCCAGGCCAAATTGTCGGCGCAAACACAGGATATTACCGGCCTTAAAACCGATGTAGCCACCAAAAGTCAAACCCTTTCCGAATCAAACGCCAAACGCGACGAGATAAACCTGGCCGGTATAAGCTTTACCAAAGCCACCTATAATTTGATGATGTGGGGCCTGGTAATTGTTTTCGGACTAACGGCAGCCATTGTGATAGCCCGATCGGGTGCACACAGCCGCGAAGCCAAATACCGCATAAAATTGTACAACGAACTTGATGAGGAATACAAAGCCTACAAAGTGAAATCCAACGAAAAAGAAAAGAAACTGGCCCGCGAACTGCAAACCGAGCGTAATAAGCTGGATGAGTTGTTGGGTAGGGGGTAGGCTTTTAGATGTGCAGATTTCAAATTTCAGATGTGCGGATGTCTTCTCATTGTTATGTCGAACTTGTTTGGGAATCCTGCGTGCTAAGGGCTCATTAAGTCGGGTACCTGCCATACGGGATGCTGAAATAAATTCAGCATGACCTTTTCCTATAATTTCTTTTGATGGACAATACAGAACTTTTAACACTAATAACCCGCCTGCGTTCGGTGGCCGATGTAGGCTTACTGTATGCCAAAAACGAGTATGATATTGAGCGTTATGCCGAGCTGCAACAAATTGCCATCGAAATGCTGGACAACGTTACAGGTTGGGGCGTGGATGAAATCAAATTCAACTTCGCGATGCCTCATGATTACCCCACAGTTAAGGTTGATGTACGCGGGATATTATTAAATGGCGATGGCAAAATATTGCTGGCCAAAGAAAGGGCCGATGGCAGATGGAGCCTGCCGGGTGGCTGGGCCGATGTGGGCTACAGCGCCAAAGAAGTGATTGTTAAAGAATTTGAGGAAGAAACCGGTTTAACGGTTGTTGCCGATAGGTTATTGGCGGTATTTGATAAAAAAATGCACCCTCACCCGCCGCAGCCCTTTTACGTTTACAAAATGGTGTTTTACTGCAAAGCGGTGTCAACCGCTGTTAGCAAAGGTTTTGACATGCTGGATGTTGAGTATTTTGACATTGATAACCTGCCCGAACTTTCGGAAGACAGGATACTGAAAAGCCAGATAGAATTGCTGTATCAAAAGATTATCAGCGGGGATTTGGCGGCGACTGTCGACTGAGCCCCTCCTAAATCCTCCCCGGTAGGGAGGACTTTAATTCCTATGCAGGATGCAAATCAAAAGTCTCCCCTACCGGGGGAGATTTAGGGGGGCTGCTGCTTACTGCAAACTGCCCGGTGCCGGCGCCAATTGAGGCAATACTTTTTTATTGGCAGGCAAGGCCTGGTATTTTTTATAGGCATCATTAATGTAAGCCGTCATGCTTGGGGCGTTGTTGTTTTTGAGGAAGGCATAGCTTGGCCGGTATAACGACATGAAGTTTTCCAGTTCGGCACCCCGTAGCGGTATTACGCTTTTTACATAATCTACATTAAATGCTTCATCAATTTGCCTTTCTTCTTCTTCGCGTTTAAAATATCTTTTTAACCGCCGCGCATCTTTGCCTTCTTTACTGAACCAGGTTGACGGCGACATTACAGATACCCTGCTTTTGGTGTAAACTTCAGGATACTCTTTACGCGGATCAAAAGCTTCTTTGGTGGCACTTACGTTTACCTGCCTTAATGATATGGTTTGCGATATCATGTAGATCCGTTTTGGCCTCATATCCGTAATGTACAAAGTATCTGATACATAGCCTGGCGAATTAAATATCAGCGTATGGCCTGTTGCCGCGCGGATGCTGAAATTTCCGTTATTATCGGTGATGCTGATCTGTTTGTTGGTGATATCCTTCACAAAAACATTGGGCAGTTTTTCGTTTTTGCTTTTTTCATAAACCGACCCTTTTAACACATCCTGGGCGCTGGCGGTTGCGGCAATAAATAAGGCCGCTATCAATATTAAATACTTCGGTTTCATAGTAGATGAATTAGGCTGTAAAATAAACTTATTTTTTGTGCATATGGTTTTCAATTTAACATATTTAAATGTGGATGGTGGTTTAATGACAAAGGCGTGAGGTTTGTTGGATTCGGTGGCCCACAAAAAAACCGCCTCATTTTCATGAAGCGGTTAATAGAATATATATTAGTTCTGTCCCGGTTTGTGGTTGGGCAGGTTTAATAACGGTTTACTTTAAAATCGGCCAGGGCACCACTTATGTGAATGATGATCTTATTTTTTGCCGAGCTGAAGCCTTCTGTTTCGTAAGTATTATCATCTTTTTTGGTAAAACCATCAAACTTATTTGAAGATAAACCTGTATTGGCCTCAATACTGCATGCCGCATCTTTTGGCACATTGATAGTACTTTCAGACATGCCTGTTGCAATCTCTACATTTGTGGTTGTTAAAGGCATTCCAAGCTTCACATCAAATGATGCTGCGCCACCCTTTAAAGTTACACTTTTTATTTTAAATTTACTTAAATCAAAATTTACTTTTGTTGCGCCTGTTTCTACATTAATATCCCAGATAGGGTTAGGATTTAATTTAATGTCGGCGGTGTTTGATTTATTATCGTCCGAATCAAAGTGCCAATCCTTGTTATTGCTTTTCATTCTGAGGTTTAATACATAAACCGAATCTACCAAATCGTTAGTGAATTCGTATTTGCCGTAAAATTCCTTTGTTTCGGCTTTAAATAACTGGTTGGTGGTATCATTTAACGTATAAGTGGTAGCCCCTCCGCTAATGTTCAATCGTGCCAGTTTTGCATCCGGGGTATAATCTTTATTAAAAGTGCTGCTACCTTCAATTTTTGTTACACCATGATCAACATTGGTTGTATCGTTGTTGTCATCATCATCATTATCATCAAAATGAATAAAAGTGCTGGGCCAAAAATGATAACGGTTACCAAAGTTGCCAAACAGCAGCAGCGAGAAACCTCCAATTATTACGGCCAGTTTTATTATGGTTGCCAAAGGCGACCGGTTGCCCGCAAACACCAGGTTTACGCCGCCTATAATTAAAAATATAGGCCATAGGTACAGTATGTTCATCCATTGAAACTGTACAACATGGAAGTTGTGGAGTAATATGATAGCTCCTATACAAACCAGGATGGTACCTGGTACTAATCTGTCGGTTTTCATGGTTATACGGTTGGAGGGGTATTGTTAAAATTATCGTCTTTTTTCTCTTCTGTACTCAATGGCTGTTCGGTTGCATTTACTTCGGGCTCAGCAGTTGTATTTTGCCAGCCTTCTTTCTCCCATGGCTGTTTTTTTTGACCCGATACGATCATTG
The DNA here is from genome assembly GCF_056404995.1 of Mucilaginibacter sp. P2_A5. Taxonomy (NCBI): domain Bacteria; kingdom Pseudomonadati; phylum Bacteroidota; class Sphingobacteriia; order Sphingobacteriales; family Sphingobacteriaceae; genus Mucilaginibacter; species Mucilaginibacter sp. P2_A5. The sequence goes on along the minus strand of NZ_JBFUCY010000020.1, from coordinate 83,909 downwards.
CCAGTCCGCCAACTACCAGTATTACCGGCCATAACCTGGCTACATGCCAAAAGCGGAAGATACCTAATTCATGGAACAAGAACACCGCGCCAAAGAATATCAGGATACATCCAAAAATGATGCCCGCCGGTGTGGATGATTTTTTAGGGGTAAGTGGCGCAAAGGGTTGGCCTTGATTTACAGTACCCTTATCCTCAAAAGGATTAAACGGCTGTTGTGGCGGCACACGGTAATCAACATTCGGGTTAAAGTAGGCAACGCTTTTGTTAGGTACTACAATCCAGAGTACAAAGTATGCCAAAAAGCTGCTGCCCCCGGCAAAAAATGTAATCACAAATAAAGCCCTTACAATGGCTACATCTATATCAAAGTATTCGGCAAGGCCGGCGCACACACCGCCTATTTTTTTCCGGTATTCGTCCCGGTATAGTTTCTTTTCCATAATTAATATCGTACAAGTTTGTGTTTGATGATATAAAGGTATAGTGTGTAGCCAAAAACACCTATGCAATATAGGTTAGCAGGGCCAACAAGTCGGTGAACTGCCGGGTTTCGGCGGTGAAAAAGTTGTGAGTTGTGAGTTGTGAGTTGTGAGTTGTGAGTTGTGAGTTGTGAGTTGTGAGTTGTGAGTTGTGAGTTGTGAGTTGTGAGTTGTGAGTTGTGAGTTGTGAGTTGTGAGTTGTGAGTTGGATTATGTTAAATAGTTAAAACAATCTCTGTCAAATCAACTTTTCACACTGCCCACTGCCCACTGCCCACTGCCCACTGCCCACTGCCCACTGCACATCTACAACTGGCCCGGCGCGGGTTTGATAATTATCTCATCTACGTTTGCGCCGGGGCTCATCCTGTAAATATTGATAATTGCCGATGATATGTCTTCGGGCAAAACCATGGTGTTTTTATCAACAACCGCATCTTTCCACGAATCCGTTAATGTTGATCCGGGAATTATTGCAGTTACTTTTATCCCATGCTCCTGTGTTTCAAGCCTCATCACCTTTGTTAAGCCCAGCAGTGCGTACTTTGTTACGCTGTAACTACCGGCCTGCACAACAGGATTTAATGCAGCTACCGAGCAGATGTTAAAAAAGTGCCCTTTGCGTGCAGTCATCATGGTTTTGCCAAAAAAACGATAAAGTTCATAAGCAGGCATGAAATTGGTTTTCAGTTGTTTATCAAAGGTGTCATCGGTATCGTCCAATATGCTCGATGGGATAAATGTGCCCAGGTTGTTTACCACCACATCAATAAAGCCAAGTTCCTGCTGTGCGGCCGCTGCAAAGGCCAGTAGCTGCGCTTTGTTACTGCCATCGGCAACCTGCACAAAAACTTTAATGCCGGGATTTGACCTGTTAAGCAGGTCTCCGAATTCCTGTAATTCTTTTTCGTTTCGCGAACAAATTGCCACGTTTAATCCTTCATTAGCAAAAGCTACGGCAATGGCGCGGCCCATGCCTTTTGTTGAACCGGTGATGAGGGCGTTTTTCATGATGACGTACTATATTTTTTTTGTTAAATGTTCGTTATTGCAGCGTCGGGGTTAGCGGCGCCGGTTTTATTTGCTGTTGTTGAAGCGTTAAAGCGCTAATTTACGTAAGCTGTAATAATAGCTTGCAAAAAGCGCCTATTTTAGGCAATTAAACAATAGCGGCTGGGAAGCTAAATTTAAAAATGTAATTTTATCCAATTTTTAACACATACCTATGATTCAAAGTTTAGGCAGATATATACTTTTATTACGTTTAAGTTTTCGAAAGCCCGAAAAATTTTCGGTGTACTGGGCCGAAGTAATGCGCGAAATGGTTTCGGCAGGCATCGGTTCACTGGGAATCATCATGATTATATCTGTATTTATTGGCGCCGCGGTAACTATTCAAACCGCTTTCCAGTTAATCTCTCCTTTAATCCCCAAATCCGTTGTAGGTGGTATCACCCGCGATAGTATGGTTTTGGAGTTTAGCCCAACTATATCATCGCTGGTTTTGGCCGGTCGTATCGGCTCAAGTATGGCATCGCAAATAGGCACCATGCGCGTAACCGAGCAGATAGACGCTTTAGAGATCATGGGGGTAAATGCACCCGGCTACCTGATATCGCCAAAGGTGATTGCAGGGGTTACCATGTTTCCGTTGTTGGTTATAGTATCTATATTATTGGGTTTTATAGGGGGCTATGTAGCCTGCTTTACATCAAGCGAAGTTACTACCGATGATTTCCTGATTGGTTTGCCCGATGGCTTTAACCCGGTAATTATTACCGTATGTATGGTTAAAGCAGTGGTGTTTGGCTTTATTATTACTACAATATGCAGTTACCAGGGGTTTTACACATCAGGCGGCGCCCTTGAGGTAGGCCAGGCGGCAACGCGCGGGGTTGTATTTAGCTGCGTAATGATACTCATGTTCGATTTAATTATCTCCCGCCTCTTCCTATGATAGAAATACAAGACATCTATAAAAAATTCGGAGACAACGAAGTACTTAAAGGCATCAGTTCTACTTTTGAACCTGGCATAAACAACCTTATAATAGGCGGATCGGGATCGGGGAAAACTACATTATTGAAATGTATAGTCGGCCTGCACGAACCTACCCAGGGCGATGTGCTTTTTAACGGCGAAAACTTTACCGATATGGGTTTTGAGCAGCGCGTACCCATCCGCACCCACATAGGCATGCTTTTTCAAAACTCTGCCTTGTTTGATAGCATGACTGTAGAGCAGAACATCATGTTCCCGCTTAACCTGTTCACCAATCAATCAAAGGCCGAAAAACGCGACCGCGCCAATTTTTGCCTGGAGCGTGTTAACCTTGCCGGAAAAAACAAACTTTATCCATCCGAACTTTCGGGCGGGATGAAAAAGCGGGTAGGTATTGCCCGCGCTATATCCATGCAGCCCAAATACCTGTTTGTTGATGAACCAAACTCGGGCCTCGACCCGGTAACCTCTATCCTGATAGATGACCTGATAAGCGAGCTTACCGTAGAATATAACATGACCACCGTTGTAGTAACCCACGATATGAACTCGGTAATGGGCATAGGCGACCATATTGTTTTCCTGCACCAGGGCAAAAAATGGTGGGAGGGAAGCAACAAGGAAATTGCCCACACCGACAACAAAGAACTTAACGACTTTGTATTTGCCAGCCGGTTTATGCGGGCGGCGAAAGCGAAATTATAAGGGAGTATCAAGTAGTTAGTATCAAGTATCAAGACTTTTTTATTGGTTAGTTTGAATTATCGGCCAATACAATATCTTTAAAAAAGATACAGGCGCTGCTGTCTTGATACTTGATACTCGCTACTTGATACTAAAAAGATATGCACAATTTCAAGGAACTAAAAGTTTGGAAAGTTGGGATCGAGGTGTCGAAGATCACATTTCAACTGTGCCGAAATTTTCCATCCGATGAAAAGTACGGTTTGATTTCCCAAATGGTTCGTGCGGCCATTTCTATCCCCTCAAATATCGCCGAAGGATGCGGCAGAAAATCAAATAAAGAATTATATCAGTTTTTAAGTATTGCCTTAGGTTCTTCCTTTGAATTGGAAACTCAATTTATAATTGCCAAAGAATTTGGCTATATCACTCAAGAAGCATTAGATGCTACCTGCATTCAGATCACCGAGATTCAAAAGATAATATACGGTTTTCAAAAAAGCCTCAACGTTTAGTTGGTATCAAGTCGCAAGTATCAAGATTTTGATCGGATTGATCATGAAGCGATGCACTATTCAAATCTCTTATCCAAAAAAAGATACTAAATTTGCGCCAAACAAGTGTAGCTGTCTTGATACTTGATACTCGCTACTTGATACTAAAAAAGATAATTTGCGCCGTACAAGCGCAGCAGTCTTGATACTTGATACTAACTACTTGATACTAAAAGAATGATTCAACTACTTACCCCAACGCACTGGAAAGATTACGAGCTGATTGATTGCGGCGATTTTGAAAAGCTGGAGCGTTTTGGGAATGTTATATTGATACGCCCCGAGCCACAGGCCGTTTGGAGCAAGGGCCTGCCGGCATCTGAATGGCAGCGTTTACATCATATCAAATTTAAGGGGAGGTCGGCAACGGCGGGTGACTGGGTGAAAAAAGACCAAAAAACGCCCGATCGCTGGCACATTGAGTACAAAAATAACGATGCGGCCATTAAATTCCGGCTGGGGTTAACTTCATTTAAACATCTGGGTATTTTCCCCGAGCAGGCTGTTAACTGGGATTACATTACCCAAAACATCAAACGGTTTAAAACTCCGCAGCCCAAAGTACTTAACCTGTTTGCCTATACCGGCGGAGCTTCGCTGATTGCGCAGGCTGCCGGCGCCGATACCACACACGTGGATTCTATTAAGCAGGTAGTTACCTGGGCCAACGAAAATCAGGAGATTTCGGGCTTAAGCAACATCCGCTGGGTGGTTGAGGATGCGCTAAAATTTGTAAAGCGCGAATTGAAACGGGGAAAAAAATATAACGGTATCATCCTCGATCCACCTGCCTATGGTAATGGCCCCAATGGCGAAAAATGGAAACTGGAGGATAATATTAACGAGATGATGGCCGATGTAATCCAACTGCTTGATCCGGAAGAACATTTCCTGATCCTGAATACTTATTCGCTTGGTTTTTCATCAGTCATTATTGAAAACCTGATCAAAAGCGCTTTCCCGAAAGTTGAAAACCTGGAAATTGGAGAGCTTTACTTGCAGGCCACCGCAGGATCAAAATTACCACTTGGGGTTTTTGGAAAGTTTCATAAACTTAAAAGTAATTAATTATCAATATTTATATTTGCCGCAAACTAAAGCGGCTTTTATTGCTTTATAAGTAGCTGAAAATTAGTTTGCATTTACAATACATCTTACATACACCTGCCATTTACCGAACTTCGAAGACATATGAAATTAAAAAACGTCCTACTATCTGCAACCCTGCTCTTATTCTCCGTTATACTATTACCCGGCTGTTCGCAAAGCGACAAAACCGGGAAAACAGATAGTAAGAAAACCGCTGCTAAAACCGATGCCGCCACAGCCGAGGCTGCTGACACGCTTAGCGTTAAAAAGTCGGAATATCCGCCGGTAGATAAAAAACTGTACGATTCATTAATAAAAGTTAATGCACATGGTGATACAACAGGCAGATGGCCGGTTAAGAACACGCCATATCCTGTAGGTGGTGCTATTTTGCCATTTAAGCGTGTAGTTGCTTTTTATGGCAACTTATATAGCAAAAAGATGGGTATCTTGGGCGAACTGCCCCCTAAGGAAATGCTGGCCAAATTAAAAGGTGAAGTTAAAAATTGGGAAAAAGCCGATCCTAAAACGCCAGTGCAGCCTGCTTTACATTACATAGCGGTAGTAGCCCAGGGCGATGGCGGAAAAGATGGTAAATACCGCTACCGGATGCCGTTTAAACAAATTGATAGTGTATTGGTATTGGCCAAAAAAGCGCATGCTATTGTTTTTTTAGATGTGCAGGTTGCTTTGAGCAATATACAGGCCGAATTACCTTTATTCGATAAATACCTGGCTATGCCACAGGTTCATTTTGGTATGGATCCGGAGTTTTCCATGAAAGATGGCAGCAAACCCGGCAAAAAGATTGGAACCTATGATGCCGCAGATATTAACTTTGTATCTGACCATTTGGCAAAAATTGTAAAGAAAAACGGCCTGCCGGCTAAAATTTTGGTGGTTCATCGCTTTACTAAGAAAATGGTGACCAATTACAAAAGCATCAAACTACATCCCGAAGTGCAGGTGGTAATGGACATGGATGGCTGGGGCGAACCAGATTTGAAAACCGGTACCTACCGTTATTTCATTAACCAGGAGCCGGTACAGTTTACAGGCTTCAAATTGTTTTACAAAAACGATATCAAGAAAGCCCCTCATCATATGCTAACGCCCGAGGAGGTTTTATCAAGATATAAGCCGTACCCTATTTATATTCAATATCAGTAGTGAGTGGTGAGCAGTGAGTGGTGAATGGTTAAAAGGACAAGTGTTCTCAAACTATTCAACGCTCACCAATTTGGTATAAGTCCGCAGTAAAAAGTCTCATGTCAGGAATATTTATATTTTTGACCTGGGACTTTTTGCTTTAATATACTTTTGACTGATAACTAAATTACCGGCTTAAGACTACAGACTTGAAAAAGATGATCAAATTCGGAATTATAGGCTGCGGACGGATAGCCCAACGGTTTATGCAGGGCTTTGTCGCCGTAGATGGTGTAGCGTTGGTGGCATCTTACTCAAGGCGAGCCGTTACGGTTGATGATTTTGTAAGTAAATATGGGGGAACGGCTTGCTATAGTATTGACGATTTGCTGGCGAGTGATATTGATGCCGTTTATATTGCAACCTTGCCGGATAGCCACGCCGTATATAGCATAGCTGCCCTTAAGGCGGGGAAGCATGTGCTTTGCGAAAAACCAGCCACCGTAAACTTAGCCGAACTGGATGAGGTTTTAAAAGTGGTTAAGGCAACAGGCTTATTATTTATGGAGGGAATGAAACCGCCCTTTTATCCATTGTACACCAAACTGAAAGACTACCTGGCAACAGATCCCATTGGGCCGGCCGGTTATGTAAGGGCCGGATCGGCTGTTGCCGATTGCCCGCCCGATCATCCAAATTATAACCTGCAGCTTGTTGGCGGCAGCTTAATGGGGATAGGTATTTATGAAGCTTTTTTGGCGATAGACTGGCTTGGCGATTTGCAGGATGTACAAACCATGGGGCGATTTGGCCAGACAGGTATTGATATGTTTGCCATATTCCAAACGATGCATAAAGGTGGGTATTCACAGCTGTATGCAGGTTTCGATTTGCATGGCAAAGGCGATGCGCTGATAGTTGGTCCGCTTGGCCATGTTACCATTCACAAAAACTGGTGGAACCCGGCAAGGGCTACAATTGATTATTTGGATGGCCGTTCGGTCGAAATCAACGAACCTTTTATTGCGGGAGGGTTGAATTACGAACTGGAGCACTTTTGTAATTTGATAAGGAACGGGTTAACGGAAAGCCCGGTAGTGCCACATCAGATGTCGCGCCAGATGATAGATATGATAGATAGGGCGAGAGCGCAGGTGGGGTTGAAATATCCTTGTGAGAAATAGAGTCAAGAGGTTAGAATCAAGAATTAAGACTTTGACCAACTGACCAACTGTCGCGGGGTTTTAACCCGTGACCAACACGGTTTCAGCTTTCAGCTGAACCGCGAAGCCACAGGCTTCGGCCAGGTCTACCCACGAGTTACGCTGCGCTAACCTCGCGGGAGATAAGGTCTGTTGGCGTTGCGGTTAAATTACCTTTTTTAAAGTTATCCCTCTTAAAACTTATTTGAATTCAGCACCGGGTTTTGGCTGGCATTTACCTGGTAGGTATAAATAGCGTTTTGCTCATCAATTTCCACTATTCTGTAGCCCTTATAGTCGGTACCCCAGTTGCCACCAATATGGGAGTCGAAGAAATGAGGGAACTTGTTGCCGGTATAACGCACGCCATCCAGTAAATGATCGTGCCCGTGAAAGGCGGCTTTTACGTTGGGATATTTATGAAGTAATTCGATAGTTTCGGGACAATCCACAAATACATCATTTTTATTCCAGTTTATCGGCGGGATGTGCAGTACCACCAACACAACTTTTTTATCGGTAAACTTATCAAGGGCCGCTTTTATAAATACGTTATCAGGGCAAATGAAGGTGCCTTTAGTGTTGGCGGTATTGGCCAGTACAAAACCAACGTCGCCAAATTCAAGGGTGTACTTATCCTCGTAACCAAAGTTGTTTTTCCAAACCGAGGCATCGGCAAAGTCATGGTTGCCCGGTATAGTATGATATGGCACACTCAGCTTATCAAAATATCGGGATTTAATTTCGGGCAGCAGGTCGGGGCGGTTATGTACCAGGTCGCCGTTTACAATAACCATATCCAGGTGATTTTTATCATGGTCCTGGTTTAGCCACTTTACCATATTGCCGGTATTGGTTGCAAAATCGGTTTCGGGCTGGCCGTAATGGATATCAGAAACCAGCGCAAAGCGTAGTTTAAGTTTGTTTTTTGGGCTGCGCCGATAGCCGTTGCCTGTATTGGCGAATGAGTTAACAGCCGGTAGTAAAGTTAAAGCCGCCATGCCGGTAAGGCTTGTGCCAATGAAGTTTCTGCGGGTGCTCATTTAATGAATGTTGAATTTTTAAATAAAAAACGCTTGGATAATAACTTTCGGGCTTTCATTCCCCCGCTTTATTTCACCACAACCCATCGGTTAACCGTATTCAATTCGCCTTCAATAACTACCTTGTAGAAGCTGGATGGCATGTTTTTTACATCGATTAAAGCATGTTCGGTAGTAACCGGTACTTCGGATGATAATTTATATTCATCGGGTTTGCCGTCCTTATAATTATTGGCAGCAGCCACCCAGATCTTTACTTTGCCTTTGCTATCCATGGCTTTCCAGCTCACATCAAGCGAACCCTGAACCAAATTGGCGTCTGGCTGGGCCACAGTCACCGCGCCGATGAGTGAGATTCCATCTACCTCGCGCAATTGTGCTTCCGGGACTTTTACATTTAAGAAGCTATTGATGGATGGGGTGATATCGACAATGCCGGGTGTATAATATTTAGCATAATTGTTTAGCGGCTTATAGTTGGTTATCATCCAGGTGTTACGTTGCCTGGCGGTTTGGCCGCCGTGGCCTTTACCGGTTTGCTCATCACGACCATGGTCTGTAGTAACAAATATCACCCAATCCTCTTTAAAGTTTTTTTGGCGATATTGTATAGCCTGCCAGATGCGGCCAACCTGGGCGTCCATTTTTTCTATTGCATCATAATATTGCGGGCTATCGCCATGCTGGTGACCCATATCGTCGGTATACTCCAGGTATACCCATGACAAATCCGGCGCCTTATCTTTAATACATGTTGCTGCTGATAATGCCACTTGTTCATCAATCAGGTGCATATAATTGCCGGCCTTATCGTGTGGGAATTTTACGGTATCCAGCTCATAACCATCGTAGGCATAATCCGGATGAACGCTGCCGGCTTCGGGCAGGTTATCGCCAATGAGTTTGGTGCGGTTATCGGTCCAGCTTGAAAATATGGCGGTTTTTTTATTGGGATATGCGTCTTTAAACATCCGGAAAATATTCCAGTAGTTGTAATTAGGCGCTTTAATATCGTTACCCCAAACATTATGTTTATTAACCCATGTAGCGGTAAGCAGGCTGTTGTAGCCGTTGGCAGATATAGTAGGTGTTTGCGAGTAGCCGCCTTTTTCGCCACCAACATGCGCCCGTAAATAAGTACCCTGCGCGGCTATTAGTTTAAGATTGGGCGTATTTAGTTTTTCGATAACATCGGCCGGGATGCCATCGGCAATAATGAATACGGCTTTTTTTACGCGCGTTTGGGCGTTTAACGTAATGGTTGCCAGGCAAAGCAGGCTAAGCAATAATAGTGGAGTACGCTTTTGCATTATAATGTATTAATGTGCTAAGCTAAGATGAAGAAAAAACCGCTGAGTTAATAAATTGTTATGTTTTGGCTTAGCGTATAGGTATACCGAAGCCTGATTGGCATTTTTTTTATCTTTACAACACAAATGAAACCGGATACAAGCGCAACCCAAGCAAAGTGGATTTACCTTTTTATAGGGATGGCGGTTGTTATTAATTTCAGCGGCCTGTTTACCACCATTATGGGCCCCGACCCAAGCCTTTATGCAACCATCGCCAAAAACATGGTGTTGCGCAATGATTACGCTGACCTGTATGCCTGGGGCTCCGACTGGCTGGATAAACCGCATTTTCCATTTTGGGTAATTGCCTTATTTTTTAAGTTTTTTGGCTTTAAAACATGGGCCTATAAACTATCCGCTATATTGTTTATGATGATGGGAGCAGTTTATACCTACTATTTGGCAAAAGCATTATACAATAAACAGATAGCGTTGTGGGCGGTGCTGATATTACTTACCGCCCAGCATATCATCCTATCCAATACCGATGTACGGGCCGAAGCTTATTTAACAGGGCTCATTATTGCAGCTGTTTATCATTTTTATAAGGCCCAAAGCGGCAATAGCATTTGGCACCTGCTGCTGGCTTGCGCATTTACGGCCTGCGCGGTGATGACAAAAGGAATGTTTGCCCTAATCACCATTGGCGGCGCCATTGTTGGTCACCTGCTTATTACCCGGCAATGGAAACAGCTGTTTCACTGGCGATGGTTGTTGGCCATAGTGCTGGTACTTATTTTTATTTTGCCCGAGATATGGTGCCTTTACCAACAGTTTGATCTGCATCCCGAAAAGATTGTATTTGGCCGCACAGGCGTATCGGGGGTTAAATTCTTTTTTTGGGATAGCCAGTTTGGCCGGTTTTTTAATACAGGGCCCATCAAAGGGAGTGGCGATCCGTCGTTCTTTATTCATACTACCCTTTGGGCTTTTTTGCCCTGGTCGCTTTTATTGTTTGTAGCTGTATTCCAGTTCATCAAAAAGGGTATTAAAAATGTACAATCGCACGAGTGGTATTGTATCTGTGGGGCGTTGCTTACGTTTTTACTGTTTTCGACGTCACAATTTCAGTTGCCTCATTACCTTAATATTGTATTCCCTTTTTTTGCCATCATTACCGCCCAGTATCTTTATGGCCTTGCATCGCCTAAAAACATTAAGGCTATACAAATCACCCAAACAGTGGTTATAACAATCATGTTGATTATTATAAGCGCTTTAGGCTACTTTTTTAGGCCATCGGCCCTTAACTGGCTAACTGGGGCTATTATTTTGGTGTTTTTGCTGTTGCTGTTGTTTTTGCCCGGCCGTATTTCCACAGGCATACAGCAAACCATTTTTAAAACAGTGCTGACGTCATTTATTGTAAACCTGTTTTTAAACCTGTGTTTTTACCCCACATTGCTGCATTACCAGGGTGGGAGCGAGGCGGCTATCTACATCAACCATAATAATCCGGGCAAGCTGCCCGTATATGTAACTGCCGGCCAGTTTCACGATGATTTTAACTTTTACCTTGACGCTTCTTTTAAAGAAACCACCCCGGATGGGATGGCTAACCTGCCCAATCAGGTAATACTGTATGCCGATGCAGGGTTGATGAAGGAGTATGTTAACAAAGGGTATAATGTAAAACCGCTAAAAATCTTTAAAAGCTATGCAATTACCCACCTGGCTCCTGCATTTTTAAATAAGGCAACCCGTGATAAGGAATTATATAATATGGAGGTAGCAATCATTCAATCGCCAAAAAAATAAAACAGGTGTAGCGTTTAGGGGATAGTTTATCGTAATGTAGATATAAACCTATCTTTATGATCCGTAAAACAATTTCCATCCTAAGCTTATCACTCGTTGTAATTACTGGCTGTAAGAAAATTGACAGCACCCCCGATACCGGTAAAGATCTTGTATTAACCACGACAGAACAGCAAAAGGTTGCTGCAGATAATGCCTTTTCCCTTAAACTATTTAAAGCTACTTTAAGCGGGAATGGTAATGATAACCTTTTTATATCTCCGTTAAGCGTGAGCATGGCCATAGGCATGACCAGTAATGGAGCAGCTGGCCAAACCCTGCATGATATCCGCAACACGATGGATTTTAACAATTTTACGGAAGACCAGGTAAATAGTTACTACCACAAAATGATAACCGAGCTGCCGCAACTCGACTCAAAAACTACTTTAAAGTTCGCTAACTCCATTTGGTACGCCAATAATTTTACCCCTTTGCCTGCATTTTTGCAAACAAATTCTGCTAATTACAACGCCAGGATTGAATCTGTCGATTTTAAGAACGCGGGCACCAAAGATGTTATCAATAATTGGGTAAGTAGCGCCACCGACGGTAAAATTGCTACGATCATTGATAAACCGACGGATGGTGTAATAATGTACCTTATCAACGCCATTTATTTTAAAGGCAGCTGGGCAAATAAATTTGATGCGGCTAAAACCCAAAAAAGTGTTTTTTACCTGCCTTCAGGCGGTACCGTACAGGCCGATTTCATGGATCAAACTGATTTGCCTTTAAATACTAATATTGTTAACGATGCCCGGGTGCTGGAATTACCCTACAGCAATAAAAAATTCAGTATGGTAATAGTAACACCAACTTCTCAATCGGTACAGGAATACGCAGCCGGCCTCGATTCTGCCAAATGGCAAAGCCTGATGACTGGTTTATCCGGCAGTTATGTTAATGTAAGCATGCCCAAATTTAAGTTTAGTTATGATAAGGAGTTAACGGGGATTTTATCAAACCTGGGTATGGCCAATGCATTTAGCGACCATGCCGATTTTAGCCGGCTAAGCGCCGGTGGCCTCACTATTACCGAAGTAAAACATAAAGCATATATTGAGGTTAACGAAGAAGGTACAACTGCCGCTGCCGTAACTTCGGTAAGTGTTGGCACCACTGCTGTTTTGCCTTATAACTTTAATTTAGACCATCCCTTTATTTTTGCAATCCGCGAAATGAAAACCGGACTGGTGTTGTTTACAGGAGTAGTGAATGACCCAACGAAGTAGCAATGCCGATACATTACCATATTTAAAACAAAAAAGCCTTGCAAAGTTTCAAACCTGCAAGGCTTTTTTGTGTTCATCATTTTGAATTCTACAAACTCTGATTTTATTTCGCGGCAAACAACGTCCACGGATAGGCTTTCATATCGCGCAAATATTTGGCTTGGTAATTATATTCAGGGTGTTGCTTTAGGAAGGGTGCTGCCAGGAAATCATCGCCGCTTGGGTGGCCCATATGCGCCCATAGTTGTAGTTTGCTTATCATATCGGCAGTGGCTACTTTGCCCTGTACGGCGCCCATAGGGTAGTAGGGGCCTTCGCTCCACTCGGGGCAGCCTTTGGGGTCTTTGTCAATATGACCATCAATAACGCAACGGTTTAGCGCGGTTTTATTGTTGAGCGCATCAAAGGTATCGCCTTCTATCGTTTTGCCGTTTGCGGCGTCCAGTTTGCCTTTGTAATTCACGCAAACCAGTTTTTCCATCCTGAGCTTGCGGGCGTTGGGCGAGTTGGTTTTATCGTTTACATCAAAAGTGGTTTCCTGTTTTATCAGGTTGAGGTCGGCAGGGAAGTTGGAGCCTATCATGGCGGTATCTTTTGATCGCCATACTTTCATGGTTTTAAGGCCCAGCTCCAGTTTGGCCACCTCGTTGGTTTTGGTATCGCCAATCAGCCAGTCGTTGGCATAGCCACCGTTATTATCGGTAGTCATTATTTTTATCACATCATCAATACTATTACTGTACTGGGCTGCTTTCCGGGCACGTACAAACTCGGGGGTGCGGGTGGTATCAAAACCTTTAAAACCGGTAATGGTGGTTTCGGTTATTACAATGCCGCTGCTGGTTTCCACAAAATCGTCGCCGCTATGGATAAAGCCAGGTGCGGTGTCCATTAATATATGATTGCCTTTTTCGGGTACGATATCGGCAATTACATTCCAGCGTTCGCCCACAATATAATCTGTCCAGTTATTATGGCCTATAACTATTTTGCCATCTTTGGTATACTTACCTGTGGCTATAAAGGCGCTGCAATTGCCGGGGGCTTTATTATCGCCGCTGCCTGGTTTTACTTTATTCATCAACCCCGGGACATAATATTGCGCAAGCTCGATGTTGGCATTCAGCGCGGTGATATCCAATGTGTCATAATTCATGCCTTTGGCTTTCAAGCCTTCGGTGATACCGCGGATCTCGTCCTGGTATTCTTTACCAATTTTGCCCCACATAAATCGGGCCGATGCCTTGCGGTAAAATGCCCAATCCTTTTTGCTGGTATAGGGCAGGTAATACTGCATCACTTTTATTAACGTATCAATTTCTTTAGATAACAGGTAGCCGTGCTGGTAGCCGATATCGGCAGGCGAACCCGCCAGGTGCACGTAAACCCATCCGTTTTTGTCCTCACGGGAGGCTTTGCCCATGCGGTCATGTGCTACGGTAGTTTTTTCTGTGGGTTTTTGCTTGCAGGCAAATAATAGGGTGGTGATAAAGATGATGGAAAGCGTTTGGGCAAAGTGTTTCATCGTGTTTAACTGCTTAATTGTTAGATGGATGAATATAGGGAAAGAAAATGATAATATCGAAGGAGGTTATGGATGTAACAACGAAATCGATTTAAAAGTTGATCTTGAAGAAAGGTAGCTCCTAAGGAGCAAAAAAGTATTAATTATTTGTTTTCTACAAACAGGTAGCCTCTACGAGGCAGCTTAAAAGTATATTATTTTTTAAAGGCTGACCGTTTGCGGATGAAAAAGTTTAAAAGCAATTTCCTCGATGGATGTAATTTAAAAGCCAAGTAGAACGTCTGTTATATTTTGTGATAAAATGTTTAAATTTGTTATATGACAACGTTTACAATTGAAGTACCCGAAAAAGCACGACAGACACTGGCTGATGTGGTAGAGCAGTTAGGGGGAAAGGTGATTGCCGTAAAGGAAGATGAAAAACTGGATAAGGCCAAAAAAAAATTAACTGTTAAAGAAAAAGAATTTTTAAGAGGATTTGATGAAGCTATCGAGTTTGTAAATCAGTATAAGCCTAATACAACTAACCCTAAAACAATTGACGAGTTATTGAATGAACTATAGCGTTGTTTTTACGCCTTTCTTTAAGCGCGAGTTTAAAAAGCTTTTGAAACGTCACCCTTCCTTAAAAGCTGATTTAGAAATAATTATACGTTTATTGGATGCAGATCCCCGGATGGGTGAATCAATAGGCAATAATTGTTACAAAATACGCATGGCGATAGCCTCTAAAAATAAGGGAAAATCTGGCGGTGCCCGAATAATAACATATGTTAAGTTTGTGAATGAGGAAATTTTCCTGGTATCTATATATGATAAAACGGACTTAGGTAATATTTCAGAAGATGAATTATTGACAAGGCTTAAAAGCATTAAGTAAAGTCCGGCTATTGATTTTAATATTCTGAGGGAGATTTTGGTTCAAAAGGACGGTGATTTTAATAAACGAAAGCAAAATAGACGTTTACCCAACGTAAATATTTGTCCATTGCGCATTTCCGCAATAGGGATGGCAGCGAATACCGGCCTTGAGTTTAATGCCTGTGCAGTATAAGCGAACAGCCCGGGCCGCAGGCATTGCCCTTAAATATCAATTAAGCTTTTTCTCCAGTATTTATGATTTCAGCAAATGCTTCGTAATTGTCAATGTTCATCAATATAGTGTTAGCCATTTTGCTTTTACCGTACAGCTTATCTACCTGCACCGGTTCTTTAAAAGTTATAAGGAGGTTGCCACTACTTTTTATTATTCCCCCTTTAAAGTAAATATCATCTGAATGGTAATCGTTAACAATTTTGTTTATGGAGCAAATGTTAGCTATATCAATTATTGCTCGCCAGCGTAAGCCTGTGCGTAAAAGCAACGTGCTTTGGTTAATTTCCACCCGTCTTTTAATTACTGCGGATAGATCGGCAACCAGGAAAATAACACCGTAAAGGGTAAGTCCCGTAACGATCATGGCCGCCAAATGGCTCCATTTTAGCAGCAGCAGGTGAAAGGCAAACGTTTCGACCATAATAGCCACGAAAAGGATGCACCAAATAGCTATGTAACCAAAATCTGAATGTGTACTAAATGAGCGGCTTTGTGTAAGCGCCGGTTTTTCTTTCGTCCATAGTAACAAGCCATATTTTAAGACAGCCAATTCCGAAGCAATAACTTTTACGCCTAACGAGTCGCCCATGGTGTTGACCATTGCCAGTCGCAGATTGTAAATAGGGTCGGGGAGAAGTGCCTTTTGTGCTTTATACGCTAATCGTAGCCTATTAAATTTCGTGAAGGCGTATATAACAAATATCAGTTCGGCAAGGGCCGATAGTTTACGAATTTGCAATATATATGCTTTTTGCTGCGTGGGAAGCACTATGTAGGCGATCACCGAGCATATGCTTACAACAAACAACAGCCGTTTTGCGGATGTTCGCGAGGGGCGAATAATTATAAGGTAGTATAAAAGAGGAAAAGTAACGATAAAATCGGCCAGCAAGCCATCTGCAACTTTGTTCCTCATGTTTAATGCCACCGCATGTAGTAATGCCCATCCACCAAAAAATATCAAAATGGCTATTATGGTAATTAAAATAATGTTTCGGGCAGATGAGGCTACAGCCATAATATAGTCTTTTTATTGATGTTGTTTTATTAGATAAAATCAGCTAACGCGTGTAATTTGACATCCGATATTTACGCCTACGTGTGCTTATATTAACGCATGGCAAAATACGATAAACTACTTTGCTTTTACATCAATTTAAATCAATTAGGCTCCAACAAGATAACTCGAAAATGCAGGTTAAAACAACTACATAAAATTTATAAAAAAATAACTCACTAACTATTTGATTATTACTGTAAAGTTTCTATCTTTGCCGTCCCTTTCGGGGGGAATAATATGTCTTGAACGAAGCCCTACTGCTTCGATGGACACAAACAAATTAAAGAAATGTCAGGAATTATTGGTAAAAAAGTAGGAATGACCAGCATTTTCGACGAAACAGGGAAGAATATTCCTTGCACCGTAATCGAAGCTGGCCCTTGCGTGGTAACACAAGTTAAGTCTGTAGATACAGACGGATATGCTGCTGTACAGCTGGCATATGGCGACAAAAAGGAAAAAAACACTTCTGGTCCGTTAAAAGGACACTTCCAAAAAGCCGGTACAACTCCAAAGCGTAAGCTTGTTGAATTCAAAACTTTCCAGGATGAAAAATCATTAGGTGATACTATCACTGTTGATATTTTCGCTGCGGGAGATTTTGTTGATGTGGTTGGTACTTCAAAAGGTAAAGGATTTCAGGGTGTGGTAAAACGTCACGGTTTTGGTGGTGTGGGTATGCAAACTCACGGTCAGCACAATCGTTTACGTGCGCCAGGATCTTTAGGCGCGTCATCATGGCCGTCGCGTGTATTTAAAGGCATGCGCATGGCAGGTCAAACCGGTAACGTTCGTGTTAAAACACAGAACTTACAAGTGATTAAGGTTTACGCTGAGCAAAACCTGTTGGTTGTTAAAGGTTCCATCCCCGGAGCTAAGGGTTCATTCGTAATAGTGGATAAATAAGATGGAAGTAAACGTATTAAACGTATCAGGTAAAGAAACAGGTGCCAAGGTGCAGCTTCCTGAGTCGGTATTCGGTATTGAACCAAACGATCACGCGATCTATCTTGATGTTAAGCAATTTTTAGCTAATCAGCGTCAGGGTACACATAAAGCAAAACAGCGTAACGAGATTGCAGGTTCAACCCGCAAATTATATAAACAAAAAGGTACAGGTGGTGCCCGTGCAGGTAGCGTTAAATCTCCATTATTTAATGGTGGTGGTCGCGTTTTCGGTCCGCAGCCCCGCGATTACAGCTTCAAGTTAAACAAGAAGTTAAAATCACTGGCCCGTAAATCGGCTTTATCATACAAAGCAAAGGATAACAACATTTTAGTATTGGAAGATTTTAATTTTGATAGCATCAAAACTAAAAACTACATTAAAATGGAGGCCGACCTGAATGTTACTAATGACAAAACATTATTAGTAGTAGCAGGCGCCGAAAATAACAATGTGTATTTATCAAGCAGAAACCTGAAGAAAACGAAAGTAATTTCGGTTGAGCAGCTAAACACTTATGATGTGTTAAACGCTGGTAAACTGTTATTAACTACAGGCGCTGTTAAAACTTTGGAGGAAGCATTAGCTAAGTAATTATGGAAATTTTAAAGAAACCCCTACTTACTGAAAAAGTAACTCAATTAACCGAGAAACTTAACCGTTATGCTTTCAAAGTTGATCACAGAGCAAACAAAATTCAGATTAAAGGCGCCATTGAGGCAATGTACGGTGTTAACGTTAAGGCGGTAAACACTATGAAATACGTCGGCAAACTTAAAACTCGCAATACTAAGGCAGGCGCCGTATCTGGCCGTGCTGCTACGTATAAAAAAGCGATCATTACTTTGAATGACGGACAAACAATTGATTTTTACAGCAATATATAATTATAGAGATGGCAGTAAAGAGATTTAAACCGGTTACACCGGGTACCCGCTTCAGAGTTGATGTATCTAACTCAGATATTACAACAAACGTTCCTGAAAAGTCGTTGGTTGTATCAGCCAACACAAGATCGGGTGGTCGTAACAACAGCGGTAAAATGACTATGCGCTACTTAGGTGGTGGTCATAAACAAGCATACAGGTTAGTTGATTTTAAACGTAACAAGTTTGATATCCCGGCAAAAGTTGCAACTATCGAGTACGATCCTAACCGTTCGGCACGTATAGCACTGTTACATTTTGTTGATGGTGAAAAACGATATATGATAGCTCCGGAAGGCTTAACAGTTGGAACGGTAGTTGTAGCCGGCGAGACAGCTACTCCAGAGGTTGGTAACACCATGCCTTTGAAGAACATCCCGCTTGGTTCTATCATCCACAACATTGAGTTAAACCCAGGCCAGGGTGGTGTTATTGCCCGCAGCGCCGGTACTTATGCCCAGCTTTCGGCGCGCGATGGTAAATATGCTATCATCAAATTGCCTTCAGGCGAAACACGTATGATACTGTCAACTTGTTTGGCAACTATCGGTACCGTTTCAAACGGCGAAAGAGCAAACGCGGTGTTAGGTAAAGCAGGCCGCAAACGTTGGTTAGGCCGCAGGCCGCGTGTTCGTGGTGTTGCCATGAACCCGGTAGATCACCCTATGGGTGGTGGTGAGGGTAGAGCCTCAGGTGGTCATCCACGTTCACGTAAAGGTTTGTTAGCTAAAGGCTACAAAACTCGTGATAAGAAAAAAGGGTCGGATCGTTATATCATTGAAAGAAGGAAAAAATAATGGCACGTTCAATTAAAAAAGGACCTTATATTGATCATAACCTGGAAAGAAAAGTTCTGACCTTGAATGAATCAAGCAAAAAATCAGTTGTAAAAACATGGTCACGTCGTTCCATGATCTCTCCTGATTTCGTTGGTCACACATTCGCAGTACACAATGGTAACAAGTTTATCCCGGTGTATGTAACAGAAAACATGGTTGGTCACAAGTTGGGAGAATTTGCTCCAACCCGTACATTCCGCGGTCACGCAGAGAAGAAAAAATAACAGGCAATGGAAGCAACAACAAAAATTAAAAAGTCTGTACTAATCAGGCAACAAAAAGAAGCTGCAAAAGCCCTAACCGGTGGTGCATCTGTTGCCAAGTTACAGGACTGCCCAACTTCACCACGCAAGATGCGTTTGGTAGTTGACCTGGTTCGTGGTAAAAATGTATTTTCAGCTTTAAGTATCTTAAAGTTTACTAATAAAGAAGCTGCCATCCGCGTAGAGAAATTATTAGTATCGGCAATTACTAACTGGGAAGCAAAAAACGAAGGTAAAAAAGCCGAAGATCATGGCTTGTTTATTAAAGAAATCTCAGTAGGCGGTGGCCGTCAGCTAAAAAGGTTACGCCCTGCTCCGCAAGGAAGGGGATACCGTATCCGTAAACGCTCAAACCATGTAACACTGGTTGTGGATAGTAAAAACGAAAACAATTAATTTGAAATGGGACAGAAAGCACATCCAATAGGTAACAGATTAGGAATCATCAGAGGTTGGGATTCTAATTGGTTCGGTGGCAATCATTATGCCGACAAATTAGTTGAAGACGAAAAAATCCGCAAATACCTTTCAGCTCGTATAGCTAAAGGTGGTGTATCAAAAGTGGTTATCGAACGCACATTAAAACGCATCACTGTAACTATCCACACTGCCCGTCCGGGTATTGTGATTGGTAAAGGTGGCGCCGAAGTTGATAAGATTAAAGAAGAGTTGAAAAAACTTACCAAAAAGGAAGTTCAGATCAACATCTTCGAAATCAAACGCCCCGAGCTTGATGCACAATTAGTAGCAGAAGGCATTGCAAAACAATTAGAAGCACGTATCTCTTTCCGTCGTGCCATGAAAACTACCATCGCTTCAACCATGAGAATGGGTGCCGAAGGTATTAAGATCATGACATCAGGCCGTTTAGGTGGCGCTGAGATGGCACGTAGCGAACAATATAAAGAAGGAAGAATTCCTTTGCACACTTTCCGTGCTGATATTGACTACGCATTGGCAGAAGCATTAACCACTTATGGTAAAATAGGTGTTAAAGTATGGATCTGTAAAGGCGAAGTTTACGGCAAACGCGATTTATCACCAAACATTGGTGGTGCAAGCAGCGCAAGCGGTAAAGGTGGCAGGCCAGATGGTGCACCGGCATTCGGTGGTCGTGATAACGCTCGCGGTGGCGAACGTGGCGGCGAACGCAGAAATGACAGGAAACCAGGTGGTGGCGATCGCAGAGGCGGTCCCGGAGCAGGTGGTCAAGGTGGTCCTCGTGGTGGCGGTAGCCGTCCGGGTGGTCAAGGTGGCAGCCGTCCAGGTGGTCAAGGTGGCGGTAACCGTCCAGGTGGCCCAGGAAAGAGATAATTATAAAATAGAAAGACAAATATCGTAACGATATAAAAGCTTAAGAAAATGCTACAGCCAAAAAGAACGAAGTTCAGAAAGATGCAAAAAGGCAGGATGAAAGGTTTAGCCACTCGTGGTGCTGAACTTTCATTCGGATCTTTCGGTGTAAAATCACTCGAAGCGGCATGGATTACCAGCCGCCAGATCGAGGCTGCACGTATTGCTGTAACACGTTTTATGAAACGTGAAGGCCAGGTGTGGATCAGGATTTTCCCTGACAAGCCTGTAACCAAGAAACCAGCAGAGGTACGTATGGGTAAAGGTAAAGGTGCTCCTGAGTACTGGGTAGCGGTAGTACGCCCCGGAAGGATCATTTTTGAGGCCGAAGGTGTGCCTATGGAAGTTGCTAAAGAGGCTTTACGCCTTGCAGCACAGAAACTTCCGGTACAAACAAGATTTATTGTACGTAGGGATTACGTAGAAGCATAAATTGGAAGAGTTGAAAAGTTGTAAAGTTTTCTCATGTTGTAAAGTTAGATGCCGAACTTTCAACCATCAAACCAAAACAATACAACGTTGAAACTTTCTACTATTACAACAAATAACACAAGAAGATGAAGAACTCAGAAATTTTGGGACTATCTACAGAAGAACTGGTAGCAAAAATCGGCGAGGAAAGGTCAACCCTTACCAAATTGAAATTTGCTCACGCAGTATCGGCTATCGAGAATCCATCCCGTATAACAAAGGTACGCAAGGGAATTGCTCAGTTAAATACTGAATTAACAAAACGCAAAGCGGCGTCGGCTTCTGAAAAGAATTAATTTTTTAAGCATTCAGAAAAATGGAAAGAAATTTAAGAAAAACACGTACCGGCCTGGTGGTTAGCAATAAGATGGAAAAATCTATTGTAGTGGCTGTTGAGCGTAAAGTGAAACACCCTATCTACGGTAAATTCGTGAAAAAAACCACAAAATTTATGGCTCATGATGAGACCAACACTTGTGGCATTGGCGATACCGTATTGATTATGGAAACCCGCCCGCTGAGCAAGAGCAAAAACTGGAGATTAGTTCAAATTTTAGAAAGGGCTAAATAAGATGGTACAACAGGAATCAAGATTAAACGTAGCCGATAACAGTGGCGCTAAAGAAGTTTTAGTGATCCGCGTGTTAGGTGGTACCGGCAAAAGGTATGCATCTATAGGCGATAAGATAGTAGTAACCGTAAAAAGCGCTTTACCATCAGGTAACGTAAAAAAAGGTACTGTATCAAAAGCCGTAGTAGTACGCACCAAAAAAGAGATCCGCAGAAAAGATGGTTCATACATCCGTTTCGACGATAACGCAGCTGTTTTGTTAAATAACCAGGATGAGCCAAGAGGCACACGTATCTTTGGCCCTGTTGCAAGAGAACTGCGTGAGAAACAATTTATGAAAATTGTATCATTAGCACCGGAGGTATTGTAATCATGGAAAAGAAAAAAATTGCAACACCAGGCAAATTAAAAATTCGCAAAGGCGACCTGGTAAAAGTTATAGCCGGTGATTCAAAAGGATCGCAAGGTAAAGTAGTTGAGGTGATAATAGCAAAAAACAGGGCTGTTGTTGAAGGTGCCAATATGGTATCAAAACATACCAAACCTAATGCTGCTAACCCTAACGGCGGAATTGTTAAACAAGAAGCTGCTATACATATTTCAAACCTAATGCTGGTTGACCCTAAATCAGGTAATACAACCCGTGTTGGCCGTAAATTGAACGATGCCGGCAAATTAGTAAGGGTAGCAAAAAAATCAGGGGAGGAAATTAAGTAATGACTTACGTACCAAGATTAAAATCAAAATACAAGGACGAAATTCGTACTGCACTGAAAGATAAATTTCAGTACAAAAGCGTAATGCAGGTTCCTAAACTGGAGAAAATTGCCATTAACCAGGGTGTTGGCGGTGCTACTACCGATAAAAAACTTATCGAGAACACCATCACCGAGTTAACAACCATCACTGGCCAGCAGGCAGTATCTTCAAAATCTAAAAAAGATATCTCGAACTTTAAATTGCGTAAAAATATGCCGGTTGGCGTACGTGTTACCTTGCGTGACAACACAATGTATGAGTTTTTAGATCGTTTAATCGCTGTTGCCCTGCCACGTATCCGTGACTTTAAAGGCATCAACGACAAAGGTTTTGACGGCAGAGGTAACTATACTTTAGGTATTACAGAGCAAATTATATTCCCTGAGATAAATATTGACAAAATCAATAAAATCCAAGGTATGGATATTACCTTTGTAACCTCCGCAACAAACGATGTTGAAGCATTGGAGTTGTTGAAACAATTTGGATTACCATTTAAAAATCAAAATAGCAATGGCTAAAGAAGGTGTAAAAGCTCGTGAAGTAAAGCGCGCTAAATTGGTTGCTAAATACGCAGAGAAAAGAGCAGCCCTTAAAGAAGCCGGCGATTACGTTGGTTTAGATAAATTACCTAAGGCATCATCTCCGGTAAAATTACACAACCGTTGTAAATTAACCGGCCGCCCACGTGGTTATATGCGTCAGTTTGGTATTTCACGCGTAACATTCCGTGAAATGGCTCTTGATGGCAAAATCCCGGGAGTAAAGAAAGCAAGCTGGTAATTAGTTCAGTAGCAAGTATATAGTATCTAGTAGCAAGACATACCTTGCGAACGGTATTAAAGAGTAGAGGTAGTTAGCATCAAAAAACAAGACAAAATCTTGATACTTGATACTAACTACTTGATACTATAAAAAAGAATTAACCGATGGAAGGTCGCCCCGGATGTTACGGGAAGGAAACCACCATCATAACACAATAAAATGAATACAGATCCAATCGCAGATTATCTTACAAGAGTAAGGAATGCTATTAAAGCCAACCATAGGGTTGTTGAAATTCCTGCATCAAATCTGAAAAAGGAAATCACTAAGGTGCTTTTCGACAAAGGTTACATTGCCAATTACAAGTTTGAGGAAAATGGTCCGCAAGGCAGTATTAAAGTTGCTTTAAAGTACCACCCGATAACTAAAATTTCTGCTATCCGTAGCATTACGCGCATCAGTAAACCAGGTTTGAGGAAATACGCAGGCATGGAAAAAATGCCAAGAGTATTAAATGGTTTAGGTATCGCCATCCTGTCAACTTCTAAAGGCGTAATGTCTGATAAAGAAGCCCGTCAGCAAAATGTAGGTGGCGAAGTTTTATGCTACGTTTATTAATAGGAGAAATTAAGCAATGTCAAGAGTAGGAAAAGCACCGATAGCAATGCCAGCAGGAGTAACCGTTACCGTATCAGCAGATAATGTTGTTACCGTAAAAGGCCCTAAAGGTCAGTTGCAGCAAGCGGTTGATAGCGATATCACCATTGCACAGGAAGACGGTCAGTTACTGGTTCAACGCCCGTCTGATCAAAAACGTCACAAAGCATTACATGGTTTATACCGTGCGCTTATCAACAACATGGTAGTAGGCGTAACCGAAGGTTACAAAATCCAACAGGAATTGGTTGGTGTAGGTTACCGTGCTACCAATACAGGTAATACATTAGATTTAGTGTTGGGTTACTCTCACCACTATGTATTTGAATTGCCAACAGAAATTAAAGTTACAACCACTGCTGATAAGGGTAAAAACCCAACTATCATACTTGAATCAATTGACAAACAGTTAATTGGCCAGGTAGCTGCAAAAATACGTTCGTTACGTACTCCAGAGCCTTACAAAGGTAAAGGTATTAAGTTTGTAGGCGAGATATTGAGAAGAAAAGCAGGTAAATCAGCATCTAAAAAATAATCGTCATGGGAGCTAAATTATCAAGAAGAGACAGGATTAAAAAAGGTATCAGAAAACGCCTTTCAGGATCAACAGAGCGTCCTCGCCTGTCAGTATACAGGAGCAATAAAGGTATTTACGCGCAGATCATTGACGATTTAACCGGTAAAACTATCGTATCAGCATCATCTTTATCAAAAGATTTCGTTGCAGCTGATGGCACAAAGTCTGATCAATCAGTAGCCGTAGGCAAACTGGTAGCTCAGAAAGCTATCGCAGCAGGTATCAAGGATGTGGTTTTCGACAGGAACGGTTATTTGTACCATGGTCGTGTTAAGTCACTGGCCGAAGGTGCACGTGAAGGTGGTTTAAACTTTTAATCGAACAGAGAAATGTCAACAATCAACATAAAAAGAGTAAAAACAAGCGAGATCGAATTAAAAGACCGCTTGGTAAGCATACAGCGTGTTGCCAAAGTAACCAAAGGTGGCCGTACTTTCAGCTTTTCTGCCATCGTGGTAGTAGGTGATGAAAACGGTGTTGTAGGTTACGGATTAGGCAAAGCAAAAGAGGTTACCGAAGCAATTGCAAAAGGTATTGATGATGCTAAAAAGAACCTGGTAAAAGTTCCTATTATCAACAACACAATCCCTCATGAGCAAATTGGTAAATTCAGCGGTGGTTTTGTTTTCTTGAAACCAGCAGCAAACGGTACCGGTGTTATCGCGGGTGGAGCAATGCGTGCAGTATTAGAGTCTGCAGGTATCCACAATGTGTTAGCAAAATCAAAAGGTTCATCAAATCCGCACAACGTGGTTAAAGCAACCGTATCTGCGTTATCACAATTACGTGATGCCCATACCGTAGCACAGCAACGTGGCGTTAGTTTAGGTAAAGTATTTAACGGATAATCAGTCATGGCCAAAATCAAAATAACACAGATTAAGAGCGTGATCGACAGAAGTGAGCGCCAAAAAAAGACTATCGAAGCATTAGGCTTGCGTAAAATTAACCACAGTGTGGAAGTTGAGGCAACTGCAGCTATAATTGGTATGGTTAGAAAAGTTAACCACCTGGTAGCGGTAGAAAATATTTAATATCATGAATTTAAGTAATTTAAAACCTGCAGAAGGTTCTACTAAAAATAGGAAAAGAATTGGCCGTGGTACAGGTTCTGGCCGTGGCGGTACGTCAACCCGTGGCCACAAAGGCGCCGGTTCACGTTCAGGTACAAGCAGCAAGGTAGGTTTTGAAGGCGGTCAGATGCCTTTACAACGCCGTGTGCCTAAGGTTGGTTTTAAAAACCCTAACCGCGTAGAGTATACTGGTGTAAACCTTGATGTATTGCAAGAATTAGTAACAAAATACACACTTGATGTTGTTGATTTTGATACTTTGAAATTACATGGTTTGGTATCCCGTAACGACCTGGTTAAAATTCTGGGCCGTGGCGAATTAACTGCCAAATTAGAAGTTAAGGCACATGCATTTACTGCTACAGCTCAAAAAGCTATTGAAGCAGCTGGTGGTACCATAGTTAAGCTATAATTTTAGGATGAAGAAATTTTTCACCACATTATCCAATATCTGGAAAATAGAAGATTTAAGAGTGCGTATTATAAACACACTCTTATTTCTTGTAATATATCGTGTAGGTTCCTTTGTGGTACTACCGGGGGTTAATCCTGCGTCAGTAGCTAACCAAAAAGCAGAAGGATTAGTAGGATTGCTGAATATGTTTTCAGGAGGTTCATTTTCACATGCCTCTATTTTTGCATTAGGCGTTATGCCTTATATTTCGGCTTCAATTGTGGTGCAATTATTGGGTATCGCGGTGCCTTATTTCACCAAATTGCAAAAAGAGGGTGAAAGCGGCCGTAATAAACTTAACCAGTGGACACGTTACCTAACAATAGGTATAACTGCCCTGCAGGCTATAGGTTATTTAAAATCGCAGATCTCTGCTGATGCTATGATGATCAGTAACCCATTCTTTACTGTTCTTAACATCTTTGTTTTAACGGCAGGTACATTATTTGTAATGTGGCTGGGCGAGAAAATTACAGACAAAGGTATTGGTAACGGTATATCGCTTATCATCATGGTTGGTATCATTGCCCAATTGCCGGTAGCGTTTTTAGCAGAGTTTAGCTCACGGACCAGCGGTACAGGTGGGTTAATCACATTCATTGTTGAAATTGTGGCCTTAATTGGGGTTGTAATGTTTACTATCCTTATTGTACAGGGCACCCGTAAAATTGCTGTACAGTACGCTAAGCGTATAGTAGGTAATAAACAATATGGCGGCGTGCGCCAGTATATACCGTTAAAGGTAAATGCTGCGGGTGTAATGCCTATCATATTTGCGCAGGCATTAATGTTTATACCGCAAACCGTACAACAGTTTATGCCAAACATTTCATCAAACGGTATATTAATTGCGTTATCAAATTATAATTCATGGCAGCATAATACGCTGTTTGGCGTCCTGATCATCCTGTTTACTTACTTCTACACAGCTATTACGGTTAACCCTAACCAGATGGCTGATGATATGAAGAAGAACGGCGGGTTTATTCCGGGCGTTAAACCAGGTAAATCAACTGCCGATTATATAGATGGTGTAATATCAAAAATTACCTTACCTGGATCTATTTTCCTGGCTATTATAGCAATTATCCCGGCAATTGCCAGTTTAGTGGGTGTATCTCCAACCTTCGCAAGATTTTTTGGCGGCACATCGTTAATTATCCTGGTAGGTGTTGTGTTGGATACCTTGCAACAAATAGAAAGCCACCTGCTGATGCGCCATTATGATGGTTTAATGAAAACCGGACGGATTAAAGGACGTACAGCAATGCCTGCTGCTGCCGGAACAAGTCCGACAGCGATCTAATAAGGAATGTCAAAAATAATTTACAAGTCTGCCGAGGAAATAGAGTTGATCCGGGAAAGCGCGCTGCTGGTGTCCAGAACACATGCAGAGGTTGCTAAAGTAATAGGCCCGGGTGTTACCACTATCGAACTCGACAGACTTGCTGAAACCTTTATACGTGATAACGGCGGTATCCCCGCTTTTTTAAACTACGGCGGGTTTCCCTACTCACTCTGCATATCATTAAATGACCAGGTAGTGCACGGTTTCCCCGGAAAACATGTACTGGTAGAAGGTGATTTAGTTTCTGTTGACTGCGGTGCTGTACTGAACGGCTTCGTAGGCGATTCGGCTTTTACATTTGCCATTGGCGAAGTAAGCGATACAGTAAAAAAACTCATGCGGGTAACCAGGGAGTGTTTGGACCTGGGTGTTGCTAAAGCTGTAGCGGGTATGCGGATAGGCGATATAGGTTACGCGATACAGGAACACGCCGAGAAGAATGGCTTTGGAGTTGTTAAAGAACTTGTAGGGCATGGCGTGGGGGTTAAACTTCATGAGAAGCCCGAAGTGCCTAATTACGGTAAACGTGGATCGGGTATTAAGCTTGAAGAAGGCATGGTAATTGCCATTGAACCAATGATAAATGCCGGCCGTGCCGGTGTTAAGTTTTGGGATGATGGATGGACCGTATCAACCGTAGATAAAAAAGCATCGGCTCATTATGAGCATACAGTTGCAATAGGTAAAGGAAAACCCGACATTTTATCAACGTTTGAATATGTTGATAATGTTTTAAAAGAAAAGAATAATAATTAAATAATTTTTATTAATTTTGCATCCCGGTTTTAGGGCGGATAATTAAGTAAAAATCAACAAAATATGGCTAAACAATCTTCGATCGAACAGGACGGTACAATTAGAGAGGCATTGTCAAATGCAATGTTCAGAGTTGAGCTGGAGAACGGTCATGAGATTATAGCCCATATTTCGGGCAAAATGCGTATGCACTATATAAAAATTTTACCTGGCGACAGAGTAAAATTAGAAATGAGTCCGTACGATTTGAGTAAGGGTAGAATAACCTATAGATATAAATAAACAAAGAGATGAAAGTTAGAGCATCCATTAAAAAACGCAGCGCAGATTGCAAGATCATTCGCCGTAACGGGAAACTTTACGTTATTAACAAGAAGAATCCTAAGTACAAACAACGCCAGGGCTAAGAACAATTAATTTTGAATTAGTGAATTAGTGAGTTATTGAATTTAAAAATCATCTCGCACAATCACTAAATCACTAAATCACTAAATAAAGAATATGGCAAGGATATCAGGTATTGATTTACCAAAGAATAAAAGAGGAGAAATCGGACTTACTTACATTTTCGGTATAGGCCGCTCAACAGCTCAAAAGATTTTGACTGAGGCAGGTATCGATTTTAATACAAAAGTACAGGACTGGACCGATGAGCAGTTAGCCTCAATCCGTGGAATCATCAACGATCAGATTAAAGTGGAAGGTTCACTTCGTTCAGAAGTGCAATTGAACATTAAACGTTTGATGGACATTGGTTGCTACCGTGGTACACGTCACCGTAAAGGTTTACCATTACGTGGTCAGCGTACTAAAAACAACTCACGTACCCGTAAAGGAAAACGTAAAACAGTTGCTAACAAAAAGAAAGCTACTAAGTAGTAAATAACGATTGGTTAGCGGCGGGTAGTTATATACTTTAAGCTTACCAGGA
This sequence comes from Mucilaginibacter sp. P2_A5, assembly GCF_056404995.1. Taxonomy (NCBI): domain Bacteria; kingdom Pseudomonadati; phylum Bacteroidota; class Sphingobacteriia; order Sphingobacteriales; family Sphingobacteriaceae; genus Mucilaginibacter; species Mucilaginibacter sp. P2_A5. The sequence continues at coordinate 54,952 of NZ_JBFUCY010000020.1, read as the reverse complement.
ATATGTTAATTATACAAGCAGTTAATGGGTCCGAATTATTCACTAATTCAGTAATTCACTAACTCAATAATTCAAAAAATAAAATGGCTAAAAGTAAAAAAGTTACCAAAAAGCGCATTGTGATTGTTGAGCCGGTTGGCGAAGCACACATCAATGCTACTTTTAACAACATCATCATTACCCTTACCAACAAAACCGGACAGGCTATTTCATGGTCGTCTGCAGGTAAAATGGGTTTCAAAGGTTCAAAAAAGAACACCCCTTATGCTGCCGGTCAGGCTGCTGCCGATTGCGGTAAAGTTGCTTATGACTTTGGTTTGCGTAAAGTAGAGGTGTTTGTAAAAGGCCCTGGTGCTGGTCGTGAGTCGGCTATCCGTACTTTGCAAACTGCAGGTATCGAAGTTACCACTATCAAAGACATTACACCGCTTCCACACAATGGTTGCCGTCCGTCAAAAAGAAGAAGAGTTTAATTAACAGATTTTAAAGCTAAGATTCTGCAGCTACAGGCTGTAAGATACTTTAAAAATACACAAAATGGCCAGATATACAGGACCTAAGTCCAAAATTGCACGTCGTTTCCGTGAGCCGATCTTCGGTCCGGATAAAGCGTTAGAACGTAAAAACTATCCACCGGGAATGCATGGCGCTTCAAAACGTCGTGGAAAACAATCTGAGTATTCAACTCAGTTAATGGAGAAACAAAAAGTTAAATACACTTACGGTGTATTAGAGCGTCAGTTCGAAAACTTGTTTCACCGCGCTTCGGCTAAAGAAGGTATCACAGGTGAAAACTTGCTGAAATTTTTAGAAGCCCGTTTAGATAACGCTGTTTATCGTTTAGGTATATCACCTACACGTTCAGGCGCCCGTCAGTTGGTTAACCACAAACACATTAACGTTAACGGTGCTGTTGTAAACATCGCATCATATGCATTAAAAGCTGGTGACGTTATCTCTGTACGTGAGAAATCTAAAACATTGGAAGCTATTACTACATCAGTAGCAGGTAGAAGAATCAACAAATACAGCTGGTTGGCTTGGGATGCAAATGAATTAACAGGCACATTCCTTAACTATCCTAACCGCGATGAAATTCCTGAAAACATTAAGGAGAACCTAATCGTCGAGTTGTATTCAAAATAATAAAAATAATTATCCAGGGGATGGTTGGCATATTCTGTCAATCATTTTCGTGGTTAAAATCATTTCAATTAGTAAACAATAAATAAAGGATATAAATGGCAATTTTAGCATTTCAAAAACCAGACAAGGTTATCATGCAAAAAGCAAATGATTTTGATGGTACGTTTGAATTTCGTCCGTTAGAACCAGGTTTTGGTGTAACCATTGGTAATGCTCTGCGTCGTATCTTACTTTCATCACTCGAAGGTTATGCAATTACTTCAGTACGTTTTTCGGGAGTAACGCATGAGTTTTCAACCATCAAAGGTGTTGTTGAAGACGTAACCGAGATCATCTTGAACCTTAAACAGGTTCGTTTTAAAAAGACTGGTGAATCTGGCGACAGCGAGAAAATATTTGTTATTATAAATGGCCAGGATGCTTTTAAAGCCGGAGACATTACTAAATTCTCCAACAACTTTACAGTATTAAATCCTGATCTGGTTTTATGTAACATGGACTCATCAGTAACGCTTGAAATTGAGCTTACAGTTGGTAAAGGCCGTGGTTACGTGCCGAGCGAAGAGAACAAAAATCCTGATGCAAATGTTGGCGTTATCGCTATCGACTCGATCTATACGCCGATAAAGAACGTTAAATATACCATCGAAAACTATCGTGTTGAGCAAAAAACCGACTATGAAAAATTAGTATTGGATATTGCTACTGATGGTTCTGTTCATCCTGAAGATGCTTTGAAGGAAGCTGCAAAGATCCTTATTCAGCACTTTATGTTGTTCAGCGATGAAAACATGATGCTTGAAGCACAGGCTAAAGAAGAAACTAAAGAAGTTGACGAGGAAATTTTGCACATGCGTAAGATCCTTAAAACCGAATTGGTTGATCTTGACCTTTCTGTGCGTGCATTAAATTGCCTTAAAGCTGCAGATATCCGCAGCCTGGCCGATTTGGTATCGTACGATGTTGCTGATATGTTAAAGTTCAGGAACTTTGGTAAAAAATCATTAACTGAAATCCAGGACCTGGTTAAATCAAAAGGTTTATCTTTTGGTATGAACCTGTCTAAATTTAAGTTAGACGAGGAATAATAAAAAGAATCAAGAGTCAGGAATCAAGACACAAGAAAAGTCCTGATTCTTGACTCTTAATTCTTGAATCTAAAATAAAAATAGCGAAGGCATAATTCCGAAGGCTTGAGTAAATCGCCGGACGGTATGCACGTGAAATAATTTAAAACAATGAGACACGGAAACAAAAACAATCACTTAGGCCGTACTACCAGCCATCGCAAGGCGATGCTGTCGAACATGGCGACTTCGCTTATCTTACACAAGCGTATTACTACAACATTAGCTAAAGCAAAAGTTTTACGCGGTTATATCGAACCACTTTTAACTAAATCAAAAAGCGATACTACTCACTCTCGTCGTACAGTGTTTAGCTACCTGCAAGATAAAGATGCTACAACTATCCTTTTCCGCGAGATTGCTGAGAAGATAGCTAACCGCCCAGGTGGTTATACCCGTATCATCAAGTTAGAAAACCGTTTAGGTGATAACGCCGAAATGGCGATCATCGAGTTAGTAGATTATAACACTGTTTACGGTGTTGATACTGCTGCGGTAACAAAAAAATCAACACGTCGTCGTGGTGGTTCGGCTAAGGCTAAAACAGCAGCACCAGTTGCAGCTGAGGAAGCAGTAGTTGCTGAAGAAGTTAAAGAAGCGCCGGTTGCAGAAACTGAAGCTCCTGCATCTCCTGAAGCTGAAGAAAACGCTGAAAAAGGAGAATAATTAATTTCTCTTTTAAATATTAAAAACGCCCTGTTCATTTGAGCAGGGCGTTTTATTTTGACATGATTTTCTGAATTGAACAGGATTGAAAGGATTCTATCTGTCAGATGGTGATCTGTCAAGTCTATAGGTCAACAATCCTTCTACATTCTCCACTTGCTCAAATTGGCATTTATCCAGTAAGCGGCACGATGGCAGGTTATCGGCATAAGTATGCACAATGATGGCTTTTACAAATTGGTGGGTAAATGCCCATTTGATCATCACCTTTAAAGCCTCGGTGGCAAACCCCTTGTTGTGATGATTTCCATCTATCATATAGCCTATTTCCGCTTCGCCGTTTTCGTTTGGATAGCCCGCGAAGCCCATGCCGCCGACGGGGGTGTTTGTACTTTTAAGCACCAGTTCCCAATCGGTATACCATAGGTATTTATCGCGGTAGGTGAGGGTATTGGGTAGCCAGAAGTTATCCAGCGCATCGGTAATTTCATTATTGTACAACGGGTCGACCAGCATATTTGATGGGGTTAGCCCGATAGAGATTTCCAATAGGGCACGGTTTTGCCGTAGCAGCAAGAGTTGCTCGTGTGTTAACGGTATCAGTTTTAACCGTTCAGATTCGATAAAAAACATTTGATTTGTTTGGAATTAAATAACAATAGTAAACCAGTTCTCTTTTTGAACAGTGAATGTTAAGCTTTGCTTGCAAAGCTTTTGTTATACAATTCCAGGCGAAGTAATTAGCCTGATTTGATTTATGGGTAACAGAGGCGTTTTGTTTGTTGGGATAAAGATGGGAATTTAGTTTGTAAATAACTAATGATGGAAAGGTTGTTGGCGACGCAGAATTTGCGTTAGGGGTAGCAGCGGGTACCGGCTTGAGCTTAAGGCCTGTGCAGTATGAGCGGATGACCCGGCCGCAGGCAACGCCCTTGTTGGTTTCTATTGGTAATGGCCTTTAAAGGAGTAAATAATTATTATGTCATCAATTACCTCGTAAACAACACGATGTTTAACATCAATTCGTCGTGGCCATTTACCTGAATATGCATATTTCAGCGGTTCCGGCTTACCTATACCGGTGAAAGGTGTTTCTTTGATAGAGGAGAGAAGTTGTTCAATTTTCTTTACAATATTCGATTGGCCACTTTTTAAGAAAAATTTAATGTCTTCTTTTGCTGCATCAGTTATTCTAAGTTCCATATATCAGCAGGTTCTATTTTTGTAGTCCGGCCCGCTTTAAAATCTGCCTCACTTTTCTCCATTTTTGCAATAAACTCTGGGTTGTACGATTTATCTTTGCTTTTTTCAGTTTTAAAGTCAACTTTAAGCGCTTTCATAATTGCCTTTAATGTTGCCAGCTGTTCTTTATCTTTAGGTAGTACTATTAAAGTTTCCATATACAAATTTACATTTTATTAAATAAAATTCCGAGACCGTTTTTGACTAAAGGATACCTCTTTCTCCTTTACATTTCACCACAGACCATCACTTTTCTGCCAACCTGTCACCATAGTTTATGACTTTTCTGACGCTGTAATTGTCATGATGACTATATACGCTGACAAATGAATATTGGCACAAACGTTGATAAATAGCTGTTGTAGTAAAATTTAATAAATCAGAAAAAACAATCATATGTCTAAAATAATTGGAATCGACTTAGGAACAACCAACTCCTGCGTGTCTGTAATGGAAGGTAACGAACCTGTAGTTATAGCAAATAGCGAGGGAAAACGTACTACGCCATCCGTTGTAGCTTTTATTGATAACGGCGAGCGTAAAGTTGGTGATCCGGCTAAACGTCAGGCAATCACTAACCCTACAAAAACCATTTCGTCTATCAAGCGCTTTATGGGTAACCAGTTTAACGAAGTTACCAACGAGGCTGCACGCGTACCTTACAAGGTAGTTAAAGGAGATAACAACACCCCGCGTGTTGAAATTGGCGACCGTAAATACACTCCGCAAGAGATTTCGGCCATGATCCTTCAGAAAATGAAGAAAACTGCCGAAGACTTTTTAGGAACTGAAGTTACTGAAGCCGTTATTACTGTACCTGCTTACTTTAACGATGCACAACGCCAGGCAACTAAGGAAGCCGGTGAAATTGCTGGTTTAAAAGTTCGCCGTATTATCAACGAACCTACTGCTGCTGCCTTAGCTTATGGCTTTGATAAAGCGCACAAGGATATGAAAATTGCGGTATTTGACTGCGGTGGTGGTACACATGACGTATCTATCCTTGAATTAGGTGATGGTGTATTTGAAGTAAAATCAACCGATGGTGATACACACTTAGGTGGTGACGACTTTGACCAGGTAATTATTGACTGGTTAGCTGACGAATTTAAAAGCGACGAAGGTATTGATCTGCGTAAAGATCCAATGGCTTTACAACGTTTAAAAGAATCGGCCGAAAAAGCTAAAATTGAGTTGTCAAGTTCTGCACAAACAGAAATTAACTTGCCATACATTACCGCTGCCGATGGTATGCCTAAGCACCTGGTTAAAACGTTAACCCGTGCTAAATTTGAGCAACTGGCAGATAGCCTGATTAAACGTACTATTGAGCCTTGCAAAACAGCGTTGAAAAATGCAGGTTACAGCACATCAGATATCGACGAAGTTATCCTGGTAGGTGGTTCAACCCGTATCCCTGCTATTCAGGAAGCTGTTCAGAAATTCTTTGGCAAAACGCCTTCAAAAGGTGTTAACCCTGATGAGGTTGTAGCTATCGGTGCTGCTATTCAAGGTGGTGTATTAACAGGCGAAGTTAAGGACGTGTTGTTGTTAGATGTTACCCCGCTTTCATTAGGTATCGAAACTATGGGTGGTGTAATGACCAAATTAATTGAATCGAACACTACTATCCCTACTAAAAAATCTGAAACTTTCTCAACTGCCAGCGATAGCCAGCCATCTGTTGAGATCCATATATTGCAAGGCGAGCGTCCGATGGCTGCGGGTAACCGTACTATAGGCCGTTTCCACCTGGATGGTATTCCGCCAGCACCTCGCGGTGTGCCACAAATCGAAGTAACATTTGATATTGATGCAAACGGTATATTGCATGTATCTGCTAAAGATAAAGCAACAGGTAAAGAACAAAAAATCCGTATCGAAGCTTCTTCAGGCTTAACTGATGCCGAGATCAAGAAGATGAAAGACGAAGCTGAAGCTAACGCCGATGCCGACAAAAAAGCACGCGAAGAAGTTGAAAAATTGAATGGTGCCGATGCCCTGATCTTCTCGACAGAAAAACAATTGAAGGAGTATGGTGATAAAATATCTGCCGACAAAAAAGCTCCGATTGAAGCCGGTTTGACTAAGCTGAAAGAAGCTTATGCTGCTAAAAACTTTGATGCAATTGATGCTGCTCAAACTGAATTGAACGCTGCATGGGCTACTGCATCTGAAGAGATGTACAAAGCTGCAGGCGACGCTCAAGGCGGACAACCAGAAGGTAACGCAGGTGCAGGTGCTCAGGACAATGCCGACACCGTAACCGATGTTGACTTTGAAGAAGTAAAAGACGAAAAATAATCATCAAGTTTCGTTAACTATATAGTAAAGCCCGGTTGGAGAAATTCAGCCGGGCTTTGTTGTGAGGCTATTGCTTACGGGCGAGTAGGGGGCACCTACGGAGCCCACTCTTTTTTCTTTATCTTGCTACAAACACGAGACTCCTCCGGAGTCAAGCTTCATCGATTTGTATCTTTCTAAAAAGGCTGCAGGTTTTAATATAATTCTGTTATAAATTTGCAGGTACGATATTTTAGGCTCCAGCGGAGCCCCGTGTTTATAGCTAATTTGACATGTGCTTTTGGCTCCGTAGGTGCCTCCTATAAAATTATACATGCCTACTCAATAAACTCGAATAGATATTGTTCCTCAAAGGGAATTTCGAATTTGGTCAGCAATTCTAAATACTCGTCTTTGAATGATCGCTTTTCATGGTGTTTTTCTTGATTCAAAACATACTTAACAACAGCATCGATATGTGAATGTGAATAGGAGAAAACGCCGTAGCCTTCTTACCAGGCAAATTTACCTTTGACCCAATTTTTACTATTGATAAACTCGTTACTCTCCACTTTTATCTCTTTAACAAAATCTGAAATAAGGATGGTGGGTTTAAATCCAACAAATACATGTGTGTGATCGGGCATACAATTAATAGCCAGTAATTTTGCTTTCCTAACTTGAACCAGGGAAGTAATATACTTGTGTACCTCTTCCTTGTTGTTTTTAGATATCAAGCTTTGTCTGTCTTTTACGGCAAATACAAATTGAAGATAAATTTGAGAGAAAGTATTTGCCATTGTGATACTGATGTATATTATCGACCAATTTATGTAAGATCGGCAGCATTTCAAAGTAGGTTTTAGTATAAGTTTATAGCACTGTCTGTCATAAATAATCTTATTTTTACTCCATAACTAAAGGCAAATAAATATCAATGTCAACAAAACCAATAGTAACCGGCCTGATGGCCTATGGCATGTCGGGCCGTATTTTTCACGCGCCGTTTATAGCAACTAATCCCGGCTTTACTTTTAAAGCTATTGTAGAGCGCCATGAAAAAAAGGCCGGCAAAGTATATCCGGATGTAATCAGCTATAACACTATTGAAGAATTGCTGAATGACGCTGAAATTGAGTTGATTATTGTAAATACACCAAACGATACACACTTTGATTACGCGGTGCGGGCGTTAAACGTCGGTAAACATGTGCTGATAGAAAAACCGGCGGCAGTTACTTCGGCAGAAGTAAAGGCACTATTTGATTTGAGCAGGCAACTCGGTAAAAAAGTAATGATCTACCAAAACCGCCGGTACGATAGTGGTTTCATCTCTGTAAAAAAGGTGATTGAAAGTGGCCGCCTTGGCGAACTGATAGAAGTGAATTTCAGGCTCGACAGGTACCGTATGTCTATCGGGACAAAGCAATTTAAGGAGACTAAAGAAACGCCGGGTAACGGCTTAACGTACGATTTGGGCGCGCACCTGGTTGATAACGCCATTAGTATTTTTGGCCGGCCGTTAAGTTATGTGAAAACTACAGCCGCACATCGTCCCGGCTCGCAGGTAGATGATTACTTTCACATTCACTTAAGTTATCCAAATCAACTGAACGTATACCTGACATCCGGCCTGCTTATTGCCGAGCATCTGCCGGGCTTTGTTGTACACGGTACATTGGGCAGTTTTGTAAAGTTGCGTACCGATGTGCAGGAGGCTCAACTGGATACCGGAATGATGCCGGATGCAGCAGGTTTTGGTGTTGAGCCCGAAGGTAGCGAGGGTAAACTGGTGTTGATGGGGCCTGATAATGAGAAAACAGTAGAGTGGGTTCCGTCAGACAAGGGTAATTATAATGGTTTATTTGATGCTGTGTATCATACTGTACGCGAAAATGCGTTATTCCCGATAACTGAGGAACAAATAGCCTGGCAGATTGAATTGCTGGAAAGCTAAAAATATCGTAACTATGCTTTAATGAAATATTATATCAACATAATGAAAAGAATATGTTTGTTGTTTTGCCTTATTGTAGCCGCGGGCTGCAGCCAGGCCCAAACCATACCTGCCAATAGCAAAATTGCCCCATATCATATATTAACCACCGACAGTGTTTATGTTACCCCCGCCGACCTGAAAAAAAACAAGCCGGTAATGGTAATCTATTTCTCGCCCGATTGCAGTCACTGCCAGCACTTGATGTATGATTTAAAACCCGAACTGGATAAGCTGAAAGGGGTGCAGATTGTAATGATCACCTTTGTGAACCAGTTGAAGGCCATACAGGTATTTCAGCGCGATTTTGATTTGGCTAAATATCATAACATCATTATAGGTACCGAAGGGTATACTTATGTTGTGCAACGCTATTACCACGTGCAAACCACGCCGTACATTGCCATTTATGATAAAAACGGAAAACTTGCCCAGGCTTATGATAAAGTGCCAAAAATTCCGGTACTGATGGATGCGATTAAGAAAGTGTAACTTTTGATTTGAAAATTTGAAGATTTGAGAATTTGAAAATGGTTTATTAACTAAATCTTCAAACTATTTTACGCTCATAACAGTGTGCCCAAAATCGATATTAAGCGAATTGAAAATGCCCTTATAATTCAATCATAAGGGCATTTTCAAATCTTCAAATTACCAAATTTTCAAATTGTTATTGTTGTTGCTGTTGTTGTTGCTGAATGATCTCCAAATGCCTTTGATAGCTGTTTTTAGGGGTACTATCTGTGGTACGATGCAGCAATTCGTTATCATGATGGGCTTTATGATCTATACTTGTAAAAGTATTTTCGTCGTCATCTACACTCACGGCTACTTCCAGTTTATGGCCCGATGAGCCTTTATAAACACCCTTTACCGGCGAGCAATCCGAAAAATTACGGCCAACAGCCAAACGCACGTGGGTTTCGTTGGCGATACAGTTATTGGTAGGGTCGATGCCCAGCCAGCCATAATCGGGTATGTAAGCCTCGGCCCAGGCATGGGTGGCGCCTTCGCCGCGCATGGTGCTGCTATTGGTGCAAATGTAGCCGCTTACATAACGGGCTGGTATTTTTAGCAAACGCAGCATCACCATTAAAATGTGTGCAAAATCCTGGCAAACACCAGCTTTCAGCTTCCAAACCTCATCAAGCGTGGTTTCAACGCTGGTTACTCCTTTAATGTATTCAAAATTTTGGTACACGTAGCCGCAAAAGCGCAACGCTATCTGGAACGGGGTATCATCCAATGCTCTTTCCTGCTCAACAATAACCTGTAGTTCGGGCAGGCCTTCAAAATATTCCTGCTTCAAAAAGTCGATATAAGGCACCATGTATTGAATATGTTTAAGATATTCCCACTGCTGATCGGGAAAAATATCTGTAACAGGTAGTGGTCGTTGCCTGGTTGTAACGCTTAATTTTGAATTGATAACCATTACAGAATGCGGTTCGCTGTAGGTGAAGCTGCCTATTTCATTGCCATAATAATCAATATGGGTATCTACAACCGGGCTGCCGGTTATAGATAACTCATGGTGTGTTACATCCTGGTACTCGTCCTTTATCGGGTAAAGTACAATCTGGTTGGCGCTGTCGCGTACCATCCCTTCATAGCTGTACTTGGTAATATGTTGTATCTTAAAGTCGGGCATGTTTTTTTGAATTAGTTAATTTGAGGATTTGAAAATTTGAAAATGACCTCTTAGTCAGTTAATCCAGTCTTCAAATCACTCCTTATTCTTCATCTTCAAATTTTCAAATTCTCAAATCTTCAAATTATTAAGAGTTTGCAAAGTAATATTCATTTAATGAGTTACCAATGCCATAAAGTTCTTTCCTGGTTTGCGTTAAAAACAAATGCAGGCCCTCATCGCGGATGCTTTTTACCGAACTGTACTTGATCCGGCTTTGCAACCTGCCTATCTGGAACGACATTTCGCGGAAGGTATCTACATTGCTGTCATTTTTCAACCTGTCAAAATACCGGTGTATGTTATTTACCGAATAGATAACCGAGCGGGGGAAGTCGTTATTCAAAGCAACCTGCTCCAGTACGTTTTCGGCCTCAAAACCCTCGCGGTATGTTTTCAGGTACAACTCATATCCGCCTAATGAAAGTAAAAGATGTTTCCAGTAGGTAGTGTCTGTCAGCAAATCGGGATTATCGCTTACCGAACTGAATTTGGTATCCAAAATATCCACCGATTGTATGGCCCGCTCCAGGTACTTGCCAATATTCATAAAGCTGCGGCCTTCGCCACGCTCCATGGTGATTTCGGCTGTGCCGTAGTAAAGCATTACTTGTTTTATCAAGATATCAAGCACGCCAATAGGGTCCTCGCGCTGTAAGGAACGCTCCAGGCGCGAATCTTTTACCGTATGGTAATACTCGTTAAGGCATTGCCAAAGGTCCTTAGAGATGTGCTCCTGCACGCCACGGGCATTTTCCCTGGCCAGGGTTATAATGTTCAGTATCGAGTTAGGATTGTTTTTGCCCGTAACCATGTATTTTAAAACTGCCCGGCTATCATTTTCCAGTTTGTCAATTTCCGCCTCTTTAATTCCGGCAAAAATCCTGATCACCGGCTCCCAGGTAAACTCCTGTACGGTATCCTGCGATGAGGCATAATTAATTTTGAGCATCCGCAGCATACCATCGCTGCGCTCAATGTAACGGCTTAACCAATAAAAACTTGCTGCAACCCTGCTTAACATATTAGCCCCCTAACCCCCTGAAGGGGGAATGATTTTTTAATAATGAATATCGAATGTCCAATATCGAATGATGAATTAAATTATTAATGAAGATAGGTTTTACTTCGATGTTCATTATTCAAAATTCGATGTTCGGTGTTAATAGTCCTTTTTTCCTTGTCTTTTTATACTTCGTCCTAACCTACGCCAGCACCCACGTATCCTTACTGCCTCCCCCTTGCGAGCTATTTACTACCAGTGAGCCTTCTTTTAAAGCCACACGGGTTAGGCCGCCAGGTACAATCTCAATGCCATCGGGGCCATACAATGCGTAAGGCCTTAAATCAATGCGGCGGGGCTTTAACGAACCCTGCATATAACACGGCGCTGCCGAAAGGCTGATGGTAGGCTGGGCTATAAAATTACGGGGATCTTTCAGGATCTCTTTTTTATACTCTTCAATTTCTTCTTCCGATGCCGCGTGCCCCATCAGCATGCCGTAGCCGCCGCTGCCGTTGGTTTTTTTAACTACCATTTTATTCAGGTTTTTAAAAACATGCTCGCGCTCGTCGGGGTTGCCCAACTGGTGGGTAGGTACGTTTTTCAGTATCGGCTCTTCGTTCAGGTAATAACGGATCATATCCGGCACGTATACATAAACCGCTTTATCGTCGGCCACGCCGGTGCCAATAGCATTTACAATAGCTACATTGCCTTTGCGGTAAGCCCCCATGATACCCGCTACACCCAGCATACTCGCGGGGTTAAATACCAGCGGATCTAAATACTCATCGTCAACCCGGCGATAAATTACATCTACCTGCTGTAAGCCTGTGGTAGTTTTCATATAAACCTTATGGTTGTTTACCACCAGGTCGCGCCCTTCCACCAGTTCAACGCCCATCAGCCGGGCCAAGGTGGTATGCTCAAAATAAGCCGAGTTATAAATTCCCGGGCTCAATAATACTATAGTAGGATTGGAGATTTGCCTTGGCGATAGCGCCAGCAAATTTTTATACAATATCGTTGGATACTCTGTAACACTCCTTACACCGCACTGGGGCAGCAAATCGGGGAATAAACGTTTGGTTATTTCGCGGTTTTCCAGCATATAGCTTACGCCCGACGGGGTGCGCAGGTTATCTTCCAGTACATAAAAAGTACCATCTTCATCGCGGATCAGATCGATGCCCGAGATATGTACATAAATATCATAAGGTACCTTCAGTTGGTACATCTCGCGTAAAAAGTGCGGGCACGAGTAAATGATATCAATAGGCACAATACCATCCTTTACAATAAACTGGTTATTGTATATATCCTTCAAAAAATGGTTTAACGCAGTAAGCCGCTGTTTAATACCCTTCTCTACAAAAGCCCATTCGCTTGCGGTAATAATGCGCGGGATAATGTCAAACGGAAAAATCTTTTCAATGCCTTCGCCACTGTTGTACACGGTAAAGGTGATACCCTGGCTCATAAAAAGACGCTTGGCCAGTTCYTCTTTTTTGTTCAAATCGTCGGCCGATTCCTGCGAAATATATTCTATTACCTTACGATAATGCTCGCGAACATTGCTGTCCAGGCCATACATTTCGTCCCAAACACCACTTATCGGGTTGTATTTATCAAAATAAGCTGATTCCTGCATATGAAATTGTGAAGATTTGAAGATTACTAATCAGTTATTTTTTAAAAATGTAATTTATGAAGTGTTTTTGATAAAAAAGCAAATTATTTTGAATTTTTTGCGATTATTTTAATTGATTTTTCATTTTTAACAAAGTTTATGTATTGATATGGTAATTTAATTGATAAAAGTTGTTTTAAACACCTGATTGTCTTTGTCTAAAATATCAATCATCAGCATTGTATCTTTGCATAAACCTTATACAATTATTCATGTTATCTCAAATCATTAAAAAGTATGGCCTGTTGTGTGGAGCACTATTGCTGCTGCTCCCGGCTTGCGACAATAACAAACGGTCGAAGGGCTCATTGCCTGCTAAAGCAGCAGCCAAGGTCAACGCAGTTAATACTGCGTCAGAAAGTTTCAATATATTCTTCAATAGGTTTAGCACCGATTCTGCGTTTCAAATATCAAGGATCGAGTTCCCGCTAAAGTTAACGATAATTGGCGGCGAAGGTGAAGGCGATACCACAAAATTTCTCCAAAAAAAAGATTGGTGGTTTCAGGATCCGCAAAAACAAAAAGATATAATAGTAAGACCTCAGCGGATTGACAAAACGACTGTGGCCGTCCATCTGCTAATAGATGAAACAGGATTTTCGGTTTATCGCAATTTTGTAAAGCGGAAAGGAAAATGGTGGATGACTTCAATTAGAGACGAATCTGATTGAAGTTTTATGTTTTATGGCGTTTCAGCCGCTGGTAGAAGCGGCTGCCGGGCTATTCATTGCAAGTCCTCGCAAGCCTTCGCTCACATCCCTGCCATGCTCCGGGCTTTTCATTGCTATCCCTAACGCTTAATAATTGATGGCAACGATACCTTTGCTTTGTTAAATAATATTCCAATTTCGGGCATATCAAAAATATTCTGCTTAATTTGGTGGTAAGCTTACAATAAAGCCTGCCATATTTAAACTAACCTGCTTCGGGATTTTCGGTTTTTGAACATGAAAACTATTTTAGGTATCATTATTTTACTGGCAAGTTACCAGGTTACATTGGCGCAAACTTCTGTTTTGGCGGATAATGCCGACGACGGCTGTAAAATAAAGTTCGAAAAGATTAAATCAAAAATTGATGCCCGGCGAAAAAAATACGAATTCAATGTACAGGAATACAAGGACGGCCTGTTTTGCAGCGAATGCGGCCGTACCAAAAGCGAAATTGAAGAACGCGCCCATCTAAGCTTTAGCCAGCATATCCGGGATGGAGCCACCCATAACCGCCGCGCCCTTATTGCTACAAAACAGCTGTATCATGACCTTTATAATGATTACCTCATCGATTTTAATGATCTTAAAAAGGAATATGACGATAAGTATAACGATTGCGGAGGCGATAATTCATCGCTGGCATTACAAACGATTACCGATCAGCAGTTTCAATTATATGCACTTGAACTTAATGGGAACATAGTTCAGTATAATACACAGTCGGAATTGATGTGGATTGATTATAATTTTTATTATGCCTGGGTAATGCGAATCGATATTATCAGGTGGCAAACAGTTACAATTAGAACAACCTCATTTGCCTGGAACAACCATAAGGTTAAGTCCGGCAATGCCGGCGATGCTATTTCGCAGGCAGGTAATATGTTAAATAATTATATACAAACATTGGTTGATAAACAACGTGCTATTTTCCTGGGACAAGGTGCCCGGTTTTCTTTAACCCAGGGTAATGTGTTTGCGATTAAACAAGAGAAATAAGGGGCTTGTCCGCTTGCAACTTTGTAAACTAAAAACAATATATCTCAATTTTTTTCAAGACGGGTCAAAGTGTTGCGTTGCGCAACAGGTGAAACAGTAAAATATGGCATCTGTATAACAATCAGTGCGTTATCAATTGTCATGATTTACAAACCGCAACAAAATCGCAACACCTGGGCGGACCGGCCTTAAAATCAGCTCAAAAAAAGGCCCGGCAGAAATCCACCGGGCCCTTACTATATTCAAGCATATAGCTTAGTGTTTTACTTCATTTACTTCTTCTTCCCTGAACAATTTAGCGCTAAAGAAATCATTGTTCATGCGGGCAATGTTAGTAAGCTTAATTTCTTTAGGGCATTCGGCTTCGCAGGCGCCGGTGTTGGTGCAGCTGCCAAATCCTTCTTCATCCATCTGCGCTACCATTGATTGTACGCGGCTGTAACGCTCTGGCTGACCCTGGGGTAATAAACCCAATTGGGTTATTTTGGCAGATACGAATAACATAGCCGAAGCATTTTTACATGCTGCAACGCAGGCACCACAGCCAATACAGGTAGCCGAGTTAAATGCCTCATCGGCGATAACTTTAGGGATTAGCAGTGCATTACCATCGGTAGTTACGCCGGTATTTACTGAAACATAACCGCCGGCCTGCTGGATCCTGTCGAACGCTGAACGATCAACAGCCAAATCCTTCACAACCGGGAATGCCGAAGCGCGCCATGGTTCAATGGTGATGGTTTCGCCATCATGAAATGTGCGCATGTGCAGCTGGCAGGTGGTAACACCCCGCTTTGGCCCGTGCGGGTGACCGTTGATATATAACGAGCACATGCCGCAAATACCTTCGCGGCAATCGTGGTCAAAGTTAATAGGCTCATCACCTTTATGGGTCAAACTTTCGTTAACAACGTCAAGCATTTCCAAAAATGACATATCAGGCGAAATACCTTCAGCCTTGTAAGTCACAAATTTGCCCGATGTCTGAGCGTTTTTTTGACGCCATACTTTCAGCGTCAGGTTCATATTTCCGTTACTCATCTTTTATTAGATTTGAGATATGATTTAGTGAGTATCAAGTCGCAAGTATCAAGTATCAAGATTTTTTTGTTTTCTGTCTTGATACTTGATACTAACTACTTGCTACTAAGCATAATTTCGTTGCGATAAATGAACTGCTTCAAATACCAGTTGTTCTTTGTGTAATTCTTCCGGTTGGTTTTCGCCTTTAAATTCCCAGGCTGCTACAAACGCGAAGTTTTCATCGTCGCGCAATGCCTCGCCATCTGGTGTTTGCGACTCTACCCTGAAGTGGCCGCCGCATGATTCGTTGCGCATTAACGCGTCGTCAACCATCAATTCGCCAAGCTCGATAAAGTCGGCTATACGACCGGCCCTTTCCAATGAAGCATTTACCTCTTCGTTTTCGCCCGTTACAATGGCGTTAACCCAGAAATCGGCTTTCAATGCCTTAATTAAATCTTTGGCTTTTGTCAAACCTTCGGCTGTACGCGCCATACCGCAATATTCCCACATGATGTGGCCAAGCTCGCGGTGATACTCGTTTACAGTTTTGTTGCCTTTTAAAGCGAGTAATTTATTGATATAAGTAACTACATCCTTTTTAGTAGCTTCAAATGCAGGGTGGGAGGTATCAACCTTTTTAGGGCCAATTTTAGCCAGGTAATCGCCAAGGGTATAAGGAATCACAAAATAACCATCAGATAAGCCCTGCATCAAAGCCGAAGCACCCAGGCGGTTTGCACCGTGATCGCTGAAGTTACATTCGCCCAAAGCATATAAACCAGGTACGGTTGTGCTCAGGTTATAATCAACCCAAAGGCCACCCATGGTATAGTGCACCGCGGGGTAAATACGCATTGGCTGTTTGTATGGGTTTTCATCTGTAATCTGGATGTACATATCAAACAGGTTACCATATTTGGCCCTAACGGTGTCTTCGCCCAAACGTTTGATGGCATCGGCAAAGTCAAGGAATACAGCGAAGCCTGAGCCACCTACACCTTTACCTTCTGCAACCATTTCTTTGGCGTTACGTGAGGCCACATCGCGTGGTACAAGGTTACCAAAGGCTGGGTACTTACGTTCCAGGAAGTAATCGCGGTCGTCCTCTTTTACCTGGTCGGCTTTGATGGTTCCTTTGCGTAATTGCTCGGCAATCTCAACAGTTTTTGGCGCCCAAACACGGCCATCATTACGCAACGATTCAGACATCAGCGTAAGCTTTGACTGGTGATCGCCGGTTACCGGGATACAGGTCGGGTGAATTTGGGTATAGCAAGGGTTACCAAAGAAAGCGCCGCGTTTGTGGGCCCTCCAGGCAGCCGTTACATTTGAACCTATAGCGTTTGTCGACAGGTAGAAAACGTTACTGTATCCGCCTGTACATAATAATACCGCGTGACCGGCGTGAGTATCGATAGAACCGGTGATCATGTTACGGGTTACAATACCCTTAGCATGGCCATCAATAGTAACCACATCAAGCATTTCGGTACGGGTGTACATTTTTACTTTGCCGGCGTGTATCTGGCGGTTTAATGCCGAGTATGCACCTAAAAGCAATTGTTGTCCGGTTTGGCCACGTGCATAAAAAGTACGTGATACCTGCGAACCACCGAATGAACGGTTATCCAGTAAGCCGCCGTACTCGCGTGCAAAAGGAACTCCCTGTGCAACGCACTGGTCGATGATATTTACCGATACTTCGGCAAGGCGGTACACGTTACCTTCGCGGGCACGGTAATCGCCACCTTTTATAGTGTCATAAAACAAACGGAAAACACTGTCGCCGTCGTTTTGATAGTTTTTTGCAGCATTGATACCACCCTGCGCCGCAATTGAATGCGCCCGGCGTGGGCTATCCTGGAAACAAAAAGCCTTTACGTTATAACCAAGCTCGGCCAATGAGGCTGCTGCTGCTGCGCCTGCCAAACCGGTACCTACAACAATGATATCGTATTTACGCTTATTGGCCGGGTTAACCAGCTTCAGGTCAAATTTATGCTTGCTCCATTTTTGGGCTAATGGGCCTTCTGGAATTTTAGCATCTAAACTCATTTCTTTTATATTTTATATTAGTGAGTGGTTGGTTTGGTGAGTTGTGAGTGGCGAGTTGTGAGTGGTGAGTTTGAAAGGGTGTTTACTTTCCAACTTAATCAATCACTTAACTTAATTAACCATTCAACTTAATCAACCTAATCAACTCATTTAACTTAATCAACCTTTAACTACAAAATAGTACCATACCGGCATGGCGGCAAATCCAAGCGGGATAATAACCGCGAAGAACCAGGTACCAATGGCATATACTATAGGTGTGTATTTACGGTGTACCCAGCCCAGTGTGCGGAAAGCACTCTGGAAACCATGTAACAGGTGGAACGATAAAGCCCCCATAGCAATCACGTAAAATACCACATACCACCACTGGCTAAAGCTGTATACTACCCGTGCATGCAAATCTTTTACCCTTACAACTTCTACATTGTTTTCTACTGATACCGAATGGCTGAAATCTTCTGAAACCGGTGTGTAAGCAGATTCGGTTGTTTTACCTGTTGCCAGGTCAGTACGGTACTCCTTAAAAGCAATATCGTTGGTGTATTTATACTTGAACCAAAAATCGCTCATGTGGATAACGATAAATAACAACAGGATAGAACCCAAAAGCCCCATGTTTTTTGACGACCAGGTAGCATCAGATTTTGGCTGAATTGCATAACCTACCGGGCGTGATTTGCGGTTTTTAACCGTAATAATTAATGCGTAAAGCGCATGTACCGCCATAGACAGGTATAGGATATACGCAATTACTTCAATTGGTGCAAAATGTGTAAGAAAGTTGGCATACACATTAAAACCAAAACCATTATCGCCGCTAAATAGCAACAGGTTGCCCCCAAGGTGTACAATAATAAAAGTACACAAAAACAAGCCTGTTAAAGCCATGATCAGCTTTTTGCCCAGCGATGAGTTAAAGGTTTGTTTAATTTCGCTCATTATGAATTAGATTTATTTTGGCAAAAGTATCTATTATATGCCAAAAGATATAAATGCATCCGGCTTATTAACTGCTAAAAAGTTATTTAGAATCAATCTAAGAAATTGCAATATGATTACACAAAATCTGTGCTTTAAATGAAGGGCAAGGAGCAGAATATCAGGCTATCGCTACTACTTTATCTTTCAATACCGCGAAAATTTTGTCGGCCTGCCGGCTGCGGATGGCTATTTTGCCGGTGAATTTACCAAATGATGGAAAGATTGCCTGCCTTTTACCAAACGCAAAACATGGCAGGGTAATGCTTTGCCTGCCTTTGCCGCTCAGGTTTACCCCGGGGTGGATGTGACCGCAAAAAACGTAACCCGCCGCAGTTTGCAACTTATCATCGGGCAGGGGATGGTGCAGCATCAGGAAGGGGCCAAGCAGTAACTCATCATGCAGTTCGATATTGAGTTTTTGATAGTTACTGTCGGCTATTATATCGTGGTTGCCTTTTATCAGGATGATTTGCAAGCCGGGGAACTGGCTGCGCCAAAGGATAAACCAATCCCAATCGTTATTCATATCGCTATGAAATAAATCGCCAAGGAAAAGGAGTTTTTCGGGCTTGTATTCGTGTACCAGGTCTGATAAGGTGGCCAAATCACTTTGTTCCATATCGCGGGGTACGGCAATGCCCGCCTTGCGGAAATGCCCCACTTTACCAAAATGCACATCGGCTATAATTAAAGCCTTTTGCTGCTGCCAGTAAATAGCTTTTTGAGGCAGTAATAAAAGATCCTGGTTGAGTAAATTAAAGGGGGTAGCCACACTGATCATCATAACAGGAACAAAGTTAAAATTTATTTTTCGAGATGTAGTCAGTAAGTGCTTAGGAGGTACCCGTGCAAAAACACGAAGCATTGGTTTATTTTAAGATAAGATCGCTTTATGTTTTCTTTGCCTTAGTATCTGCTATGATGAAATTTGTTTAATGCGCTGTAACACAATAGTCACGGTTGTCGTAATTGTATAAAATCAATATGATGAAATCTTATAACCTCGTAGCTTTATTATTTTTTGCTGTAATGGTAAGCAATTGTTCAAAAGATAAAACTAACCTTGTAACCGAGCAAAAGTTACAGGGCAATTATACAGGTTGGGTTGTTAGCGATGGTATAGAAACAACCACCATTATCGGCAATGTTAGCGTTCAACTATCGGGCGGCAATTACCAGTCGGCCTTTACAAGCTCGCCATTCCCGACGGGCAGCAGCAAGGGAAGCTTTACGTTAAATAATAACCAGGTTATTTTTGTTGATAGTTTGGCGCATACGGCAAATTTTGACTGGGGCGTTTTACTGAACGGAACTTACGCAGCTCAATTTAAAGGCGATAGCTTGATATTGATTAAAGGCAACAAGCTTCGCTCTTATGCTTACAGGTTAAAAAAGCAATAGCCTGATATAGCGCATATTTTCCGGTCTTTAATTTAAGCTATCTTATTGTATGTTAAGCAATGTTAACAGATGGCATTGGTTGATGGCAGTGTAATTAGTTTTACCTTCATCAATCAAATTAACATGAAAAGAAAACTTAAGGTCGTATTATTTTTAATTGCACTGTCACTTACCGGGATCATTATTTTTCAGGGGTACTGGAGTTTTAATGCGTACAAGGAAAACAAAAAACTATTTGAAAACAAAATAGATGCGGCCATGCAGCGGGCGCTGGATAGCTGCAAACGGGATTACTTTGATTCGCTAAGAACGGTATTAGTAAAAAGACTTTCTGAAAGCGCCACAGCAATAAAAATTGATAGCCCATCACAAATAAATACTGCTGCTGCCAGCGGTGGTTCTACTTTCAGTACCGGCCCGTTAGTTACACCGTATGCTATCCGGATATCTGTTCATGGCTCAAGAAGCAGCGCCTCTTTTCAAACAAGTTCTAAGATATATAATTACTACAAATCGAAAATAAAACATACTAATCCAACCGTGCCGGAGGTACTTACAGAAATGTCTTTTTATGTTCCGCCTTTGATGACCGAGGTGATTCAGGATTTTTTTATTTACGACGGCATGAACCCACCGCCGGCTGTAAGGGCATATATAAACGCCAATTACAATAAGCCAGGTTTTAAATACCCGATTACCCAAAATGGCATCTTTGAACAGCCACGCAATTATAAACAGGCAGATAGTTTAAAGATAGGGAACTACTTACGCAGAGAATTGGACAAAATGCATATCAACGCGCGTTTTGTAATAAAGCTAACCAGCAAGCCCACAGCATCAAAATCAGATAACGTTTTTCTTAGCGAAACTAACGAATACAAGTACCAATACCATGGGTTCACGTTTTTATTAACTAACTATACACTGCAGTATCGCTATACTTTATACGCCAGGGCCGCTTTTCGTAATCCACAGTATGTGATTATGAAGGGCATGCTGGTAACACTTGGCCTATCTGGTTTGTTAATATTGTTCACCATTTTCTGTTTCCATTATATTATAAAAACCCTAAATCAGCAAAAAGCACTTGGTGAGCTCAAGGACGATTTTATCAATAACATGACCCACGAGCTGAAAACACCAATAGCTACCATTACTGTGGCTATTGAGGGGATGCAGAAGTATAATGTATTAAACGATCCTGAAAAAACAAGACGTTACCTGGAAACCTCGCGCAATGAATTGAGCCGTTTAAACGAACTGGTAAGCAAAGTACTTGATGTGGCCGCTTTTGAGAATAAGGAAGTGAAACTTATCAAAGAAAAAATTAAGATTGACGAGCTTGTAAATGAGTTGATAACGGCAGAAAGATCAAAAACGGATAAAGCTATAACCATTACTTATAAAAACGAAGCAGGCATAATTGATATTACTGCTGATAAGCTGCATTTTAAAAATGTATTGATCAATATTTTGGATAATGCGGTGAAGTATAGCTCCGAACCTGCCGTTATCAACATAACCCTAACCAAAAGTAATAACATGGCGGTATTTACTATTCAGGATAATGGTATAGGTATAGCGGCCGCCCATCTTAACAGGATTTTTGAAAAATTTTACCGGGTGCCTACAGGTAACGTACACAACGTAAAAGGTACAGGCCTTGGCTTAAACTACGTTAAATATATTGCAGAGGCCCATGGCGGCAGCGTAACCGTAAAAAGTGAAGTAAATGCAGGCAGCGAATTTATAGTATCAATACCTTTATAAAATGGATAAAACACGCATCCTGTTTGCAGAAGATGAACTGGCGTTGGCGCATATTGTACGTGAAAGCCTTGAGGAGAATGGCTTTGAGGTTAACTTGTGCGCCAATGGCGAACAAGCGCTGCAAAAGTATAAAGGCAGCAAACCTGATATTTTAGTACTTGATATTATGATGCCAAAAATGGATGGCTTTGAGGTTGCCAGGCGGGTACGCGAAACAGATAAACATACACCCATTATCTTTTTAACGGCACGTTCGCAACCGAAAGATGTGGTGGCCGGGTTTGAATCGGGCGCTAACGATTATTTAAAAAAGCCATTTAGTGTAGAGGAATTGATTGTGCGTATCAAAGTGTTGTTAAGTGATAACCGCTTGCTTAAAACCACCCGCTCGTTAAACGAAAGTTACCAGGTTGGGAGTATTACTTTTATACCTGTAAAAAACAGCATCAGGAAGGGTATCTATAACCGGCAGTTAACAAGCAGGGAAAGCGACATTCTGAAACTGTTATGCAAAAGCGGGCACCAGGTTTTGGCCCGCAAACAATTGCTGGATGATATTTGGGGCGACGACAGTTTTTTTAATGCCCGCAGCCTTGATGTATTTATCAGCAAACTGCGCAGCCATTTAAAAATTGACCCGAATGTGCAGATCATTACCGTGAGGGGATTGGGATACAAATTGGTTTGGTAAATAATATCGAACACCAAATGTCCAATATCGAATAATGAAGAAAGAACTTCGATGTTGGATATTAAAAATTCCGTTCCCTCAGGGTCTCTTTGAAAAAGGACCCTGAGGGGATTGTCGTTTCACATTCCATCCCCATTGGTTATTATTCCACCTTTCTTATTACTTTTACAATGTATGAGTAATACCTTTAACCGACCCATCCGAGTTCTTGTTGCCAAGGTAGGGCTTGACGGCCACGACCGTGGTGCACGCATCATAGCTACTTCGCTGCGCGATGCCGGCATGGAAGTAATTTATACCGGCCTGCGCCAAACACCCGAGATGGTGGTGAACACCGCCCTGCAGGAAGATGTAGATGCTATTGGTATCTCCATACTATCCGGAGCGCACATGACGGTTTTTCCTAAGATCCTGAAATTGATAAAAGAAAAACAGATGGATGATGTGCTGGTTACCGGCGGGGGCATTATACCCAACGACGATATGATTGCACTGAGAGAGCAGGGGGTAGGTGAGCTTTTTCCGCCCGGGACAAGTACGCAGGACATTGTAAAATATATTACCGATTGGGTGCACCAGCACCGCAATTTTTAAATAGTTATACCAATGGGATTTGAAACCATATTGACTGAAACGAAAGATAGAATACAGTATATTACTATAAATCGTGAAAGTAAGCTTAATGCCCTTAATAAGGCTACCCTCGCCGAACTGCATACCGCGTTTTTTGATGCATTTAACGACCCTGCTACCGGCGGCATTATTATAACCGGTGCCGGGGCTAAGGCCTTTGTTGCGGGCGCTGATATCAGTGAATTTGCAAACCTGGATGTTGCCGATGGTACAGCCCTTGCCCGCGATAATCAAACCCTGGTATTTGATTTGATAGCTAATGGCAACAAACCCGTTATTGCCGCTATAAACGGTTTCGCCTTGGGTGGCGGATTGGAACTGGCTATGGCCTGCCACATCCGCATAGCTGCCGAAACAGCCAAAATGGGTTTGCCCGAAGTTACCCTTGGCCTGATACCTGGTTACGGGGGTACCCAACGCCTTGCTCAATTAGTGGGTAAGGGGAAAGCTTTAGAAATGATACTTGCGGCCGATATGATCACCGCTGATGATGCATTACAATATGGCCTGGTTACCCATGTAGTTGCCCAGGAATTGTTATTGGCAAAAGCCGAAGAACTGATGCTTAAAATAATATCAAAAGCGCCATTGGCGCTCGCCGCCGCTATTCGCTCGGTAAACGCCGGTTTAACCGATGGCACTAATGGATACGAAACCGAGATTGACGAATTTGGGAAATGCTTTGGCACCGAAGATTTTAAAGAAGGTGTTGCTGCTTTTTTAGAAAAGCGCAAAGCGGAGTTTAAGGGGCGATAATAGATGTGAGATGTTAGATATGAGATTTGAGACAGGCTTTTCCAGCGGCCGTGTCTCCACGGCCCGCTATTTCACATGTTATACGCAAACGGATAGCATATTGGAAAGATGACTGTGAGGACACAGTCATCGGGCATGGATCTTAAAATCAAAAATCCAAAAAATCTGATAAATCTGACGAATCCCGGTTCAGATAAGTGCATTAGGGATCGTCGCGGATACCGGCCAATGTGGCTAAGGCCTGTGTAGTATGAGCATAGAGCCCGGGCCGCAGGCAATGCCCGGAAAAAGAGTCAAGATATTAGAGTCAAGAATCAAGAAGTTTAAAACGCCGGAAAAAGAGTCAAGATATTAGAGTCAAGAATCAAGAAGGTTTAATTTGACTTTTTTCCGCCAATGCTGCATTTTACGCAGAAAGTACCTTTCTGCCACCCCAAACCCCATGTTAACCCAGTATTAATTCTGACAGTAAAAAAGCAATTGGCTAGCTATTTTACAGTGTCCTGACCATTGTACAGTATTGGTCAAAAAATAAATTATTGTCAATCAAACGGTTAAATACTCATGACTTTTGGATGAAAAATCATATATGTTTTGGTGCTTTAATTTGCCTTGTGTTTAAAACAAAACAAAATCAAAACACAACAATTGTTATGAAAAATTCATTCAAAATTTCAGCTTTAATTTTAGCATTTGCCGGTTTAGGCCTTGGCGCATCGGCTCAAACAACACCTACCACAACAACTTCTACTACTACAACCCCAGGGGGTATTCGTTACAGCATTGGCGTTGATGCGGGTGTTCCTGTAGGTAGCTTTAAAGATAACTACAAATGGAATTTAGGCGGGTCGGTACAGGCAGATATCCCGGTTTACAAGCAACAGTTATTTGTAACTATCAATGCGGGTTATAACAATGTTTTTGGTAAAAAAGATATTGGCGGTGTTCCAAATCTTGATGCTACTGATTTTCATTTAATACCTGTAAAAGCCGGTTTAAAATTCTTCCCTATTGAAAACTTTTATGTACAGGGTGAAGCAGGTGCTGCGTTTTTGTTAAACAAATCTGATCTTGGCGCCAACAAATCAACAGCGTTTGTTTATGCACCGCAAATTGGTGTTCAGTTCCCGGTAAGTGCAAGCAGCTTTATTGATGCAGGCGTGCGTTACGAAGCAACCACCAAATATGCAACCGGTGTTGATGCAAGTAAAGTAAACTTTATAGGTGTACGCGTAGCATACGGTTTTTAATATCGATCCTACTTTTACCTACAAAACAACAAAAGGGACGGCCATTATGGCCGTCCCTTTTGTTGTTTTGGGATATTTTTTTTAACTATGGTGACAACTATAATTCAATAAAAATCGTACAATAGCTACATTGTTTGTAATTTAACAACTTTATACATTTTACCACCCGTAGTAACCGATATGAAAAAAATCCTCATCATTGATGATGAAGTTAATGTAGCCTTACTGCTATCTAAATTTTTAACGCGCAATGGCTTTGATGTAAGCACAGCATCAAGCGGTACCGGAGGGATGGAAGCGCTTAAAGTTGGTGATTATAACCTGGTACTGTGCGATTTCAGGCTGGAAGATACCGATGGGCGCGAAATGCTTCGCAATATTAAAACACATTACCCTAAAACCGGGGTTATTATTATAACCGGCTACTCGGATATAAAAATGGCTGTCGAACTTATTAAAATGGGCGCGTATGATTATATCACCAAGCCGCTATATCCGGATGAAATATTAAATACCATCAATAAAGCATTTGAAACACACTATGCTTTAGTTGAGGCCGCCGAAACCACCACCGGAGCTGTAAACGCCGATAAATCAAAAAGTAAGGAAGCTAAAAAGCAGGTATTTGCCAGCGAATTTGTGGCCGGCACCAGCAAAGCGTCAAAGGAGTTACTGCGGCAAATTGAGCTTGTAGCGCCCACTAATTACAGCGTAATTATTTTAGGCGAAAGTGGTACCGGTAAAGAGTCGGTTGCTAAAAGTATCCATCTGAACAGTCCGCGCCACAATCAGCCTTTTATCGCTATGGATTGCGGCTCGTTAACCAAAGAACTGGCAGCGAGCGAATTTTTTGGGCACGAAAAGGGCTCGTTCACCGGTGCTTTGTATACCAAGATAGGCCACTTTGAAATGGCCAACGGCGGTACATTGTTTTTGGATGAGGTGGGCAACCTATCATACGAGATACAGGCCGCCCTGCTACGTACAGTACAGGAGCGCAAGGTTAAACGGATTGGCAGCACAAAGGAGATTGATCTTGACGTGCGCATCATTATAGCCACTAACGAAAACCTGCAGGATGGTATAAGCAAGGGCAAATTCAGGGAAGATTTATACCACCGCTTTAACGAGTTTACCATTTACATGCCGCCACTGCGAGATCGTGGTGCTGATATCATGTTGCTGGCCGAACATTTTTTAAGGATAGCTGCTAACGAATTAGGCCGCAATGTAGAGTCGTTTGCTCCTGAAGTTATTGATTGTTTTATGAACTATCGCTGGCCGGGTAATATCCGCGAGCTTAAAAACGTGATCAGGCGGGCCGCATTACTGGCCGAAGATAGCGAGATTACCATGAAGGCCCTGCCGCTGGAGATCTCGAACTTTAAAACGCCATCGTTTGAGCATTCGAATCATTCGTCGCCGTCATCTTTTGATGCGCCGGAGGCTAAAGAAAACCGGCATGATTTGAAAAATGCCGCGCTTGAGGCCGAGTATGAAACAATCATCCGCGTTTTACGGGAAGTGAATTTTAATAAAACCAGGGCAGCCGAGATATTAAAGATTGACAGGAAAACCTTGTACAATAAAATGAAGGCCATCAACTTAAAGTAATACGATGGATTTGCATGAACAGGAAAAAGATGGGGAAGATGACCAGCTGCGCAAGCTGAAGCACGATATAAGAAACCAGCTTTCAAACGTGCACCTGGCATTGGAACAATTGAGGTACGAGCTGCCGCATTTAAACGAGGAGGGTTTGTTTTATATAGAAATGATTGACACAAGTGCCAAAAAGATAAACGACCTGTTAAATGATGCGGAGTAAACAGGTTACAGCCAAAATACTTTTTCGAAACGCTGAAACTTTTTAGCGCTTTTTTTGTCTCAATTTTAAGAATAGAATCAAGAACCAAGAGTCAGGAATCAAGACAACAGTTTGCGATTTTCCTTTCTTGACTCTAATATCTTGATTCTTATCACCAATGTCAATTTTTAACTACAAGCAACGTAACAACATTATTTTGGCCAGTATAATAGTGCTGGGATGTTTTTTGCTGTATGCGCTTAGCGATTTATTCAGCAGTATACTTGGCGCTGTTGTATTGTACGTTATTTTCAGGCCGCTTTATGTTAACCTGGCCGAGAAGCGCGAATGGCCAAAATCGCTGGTGGCCCTTATTATTATTTTTACGTCGTTAGTAATTATCGTTATACCCTTCCTTATCCTGAGCATTATGGTGGTAGGGAAGATATCCAGCATTAATATTAAAGACCTGCCTATTGACCAATGGACTACAAAAATTGATGCTTTTGCCGCGGCTAACCTTAATCAGCCCCATTTTGCCGAAGATACGCTGCAAAAATTAGGTGCTTTTGGCACCAGCCTGTTCCCATCTATACTCAGCAGCGCGGCAAGCATTATACTTACCCTGCTTGTTTTGTACTTTATTTTGTATTTTATGCTTACGCAAATGCGTGAGTTTGAAGCAGGTTTGTTAAAATACGCGCCTTTCAGAGAACAGCATGCACTAAAATTTGCAGCTGCCCTACGCGATTCTACCTATTCCAACGTTTTAGGACAAGGGATAATAGCCATTACGCAGGGAGTGCTGCTGGCCAACGGGTTTTTAATATTCGGCATTCCCGACCCGGTTTTTTGGGGAGTTATAGCCATATTTATTTCGTTTTTACCAGTTGTAGGTGCGCCTACATTGTGCATACCGGCCAGTATTTTATTGTTTGCGCAGGGGCATAACTGGCAAGGGGTTGCGTTGCTTGCTTATGGGTTATTATTTATAGGCAACGTTGATAATTTTTTACGGATGATTATCAACAAGCGGGTGGCCAATACGCACCCTATTATATCTATCATCGGCGTTTTTATTGGGCTGCCGCTTTTTGGAATATTAGGCCTGGTTTTTGGTCCGCTTTTGTTATCTTACTTTTTATTATTGCTGGAGATATATGAAACTAACCGTATGGCTGCCGATAGGCTGGAACGTATTAACACAGCAGCAGAAAACTGACAGGTATTGAATAGTTTTGTAAACACATAGCCAAAAAATAACTGACAAAAAGACTATTTACAAACAATTAGCGTACAAATAATACAATTAATGATATTTGGCAAGGTATTAGTATTAATGAATCAAATGTTCAACTTTAAATTTATATTACAATGAATGATAACACAAAAGTAGTTGTTGCATTGCTTGCGGGCTTGGCAGCAGGGGCGGCTTTAGGCATTTTATTTGCACCCGACAAAGGTGGAGAAACTCGCGACAAGCTTACAGAATCATTAAAAAATCTTGGCGATTCGATTAAAGAAACAGCCGCGGCCGAAATTGACAACCTGGTTGGCCTAAAAGACAAGGTGGTTGAAAACATTAAATCAAAAATCCGCGGTGCCGAAGAAGAGTACCAGGACGATTTGGAACACGCATAATTTTAAATCGCCCGGATAATTCATGCTGATGCGTTATCCGGGTTTATAAAATTATAAAACAAACAACCTATGGAAGCCGAAAAAGAGACCCCACCACCATTACCACCAATTATTGACCAGTTAAGGGAATACGCCGAAACACGGTTTAAACTTTTAAAATACGAGGCCATTGAAAATGGTACGTCCATTTTGGCAAGTGTTATTACCGATGTTGTTGTGGTGATAGGTATGGTGCTGTTCTTTGTATTCGCCAGCCTTACGTTGGCATTTTACCTGGCCGAATTATGGAACTCCAACTGGATGGGCTTTGGATGCGTTGCCCTTATTTATTTAATTATCGCCATCATTATTAAGTTGAATAAAGGCCGCATAGAAAAGCCACTGGCTAATATTTTTATTCAAAAAATATTTAAAAGGTAAACATCATGAGCTACCAGATAAGAAGTATAAACGATTTACAGGACGAGATTTTCCGGCTCAAAGCATTGGAGAGCCAGCAAAGCGTGGCTTTAAAAGCGAGGGTCAGCAGCCCTTCGGCCATATTTTCATCTGTTATGTCGTTGTTTCCGCGTTCTGTTGATAGCGATGGCATTCGTAATCCAGGCCTTTTTCATCCCGATATTATAAACCTGGTATCAAGGTTTGTCATCCCGCTTGCTTTAAATAAAACGTTGTTTAGGAAATCTAATTTTTTGGTTAAAGCCTTAGTGGGCCTGGTATCGCAAAAAGCGTCGAATTACGTTAATGAAGATTCTGTTTCGGGCGTTTGGGGCACAGTAAAAGGCCTTTTTGAAAAGTTTACTAAAAAGAAAAGTAAGGACGATTATAAACCCGAGCCTTATAAAAAGCCTGCTGCCGGCGCAGTAGTGTAAAGCTATTTTAAACACCATCCCACTCAATTAACAGAAAAACCTATTTTTGCACTTTATTTTATAGAGTGGGAAAAGATAAGTTAAAACGATTTGCAGAGATTGATACCTTTAGCAATGTATTACAGTTGGATGCCGGCAAGCCTTTTAAAGGTGAATGGAGCAACGGTTTTTTTAAGAACAATAACCCGGTAGTTTTGGAGCTGGCCTGCGGTAAAGGCGAATACACGGTAAACCTGGCACAGCTTTTTCCCGATAAAAATTTTATTGGCATTGATTATAAAGGCAACCGCATTTGGCGTGGCGCCAAAACCGCTATTGAAGATGGTGTGCCCAACGTAGCCTTTTTGCGCATCCAGATAGAAAACCTGCTGGATTATTTTGCCCATGGAGAGGTAGACGAAATCTGGATCACTTTTCCTGACCCTCAGCCGCAGTTAAGCCGCGAAAAAAAGCGATTAACCTCTCCACGCTTTTTAAATAAATATATCGAAATTCTGAAACCCTCCGGATGCGTAAATCTTAAAACCGATAACGATGGCTTGCATGCCTACACGGTCGAGAAGATTGAAGAGTTAAAATTAAAACTACACATCCGCACAGAAGATCTCTATCATTCGCCCTATGCCGATGAAGTGCTATCAATAAAAACCTACTACGAAAAAAAATATTTGAAGGATAACAAGAACATTAATTACCTTAAGTTTTCGTTTGAATAGCGTTTAAAAGCTAAAAGCTTAAAGCCGAAGGCCTAAAGCTTTGAAAGCCAAAATGTGCCAATAATAATACCAGGTGACTTAAAGCTTTTAGCCTTAAGCATTCGGCTCTAAGCTTTTTTAAAATGGACGATATTAATTTTTTTGATAAAGTATACCAGGTTGCAAGGCTAATACCTAAAGGCAGAGTAACATCATATGGGGCTATCGCCGCTTATTTAGGCACCAAAGGTTCATCGAGGATGGTTGGTTATGCTATGCAGGCTGCAGGCAGGGCTAATCCGCCGGTACCGGCACACAGGGTTGTAAACAGGCAGGGCTTACTTACCGCAAAATTTCATTTTGGCGGTAATACGATGCAGGAAATGCTGGAAAGTGAAGGTGTGAAAGTGGCTAACGACCAGGTGCAGGATTTTAAAAAAGTGTATTGGGACCCGAATATTGAGTTGGCTTTATAGGTTAATGGTTTGAATTATGATGTAATAGACCCACAGTATGGTAAAAAGCTCTATAACAGGAATTATAATTGCCATTACAGGATTGTTTTTTCCCTTCAACCATTTGTAAGTTAACCAGCAAATTCCGACTGGAATAATGATGCTAAATATAGAGGCAAACAGAATCAGTGTGAAATCGAATTTGGCTTGTCTGAAACTGTGGCTCATAATAATATTATTTAACCATCTCCAATAATTCTATCCTGTTCCCAAATGGGTCTATAAAAGAAAACCGTTCCCTGCCGGGGATTACGGGTTCTTCCATAAATTCTACGTTGTGACTTTCTAAATGCTTACGTGCCGCAGCAATATCGGTCACCTCGAAAGCGTTGTGCCTTGATGTGCGGGGCATGGCCTCTTCGGTACTTAAATGTAGCTGAATATTGGCAATGTTAAACCAATACCCTTTCGATCTGAACTTGGGCCGCTCAATGAACTCAAGGCCAATAATATCGGTATAAAAAATCCTTGCCTCCTCCAGCCTTTCGGGCGGAACGACAATCTGGAAATGGTCGGCACGTTTAAAATTAATCATTGAATATTCAGAAAGGGTATCATTTGGCGTAGGCTAATTGCTCTTATTATTCGGACTGGCTGCGTGGCAATCGCTTACAACCAAAAATCGGCTAAAAATTGTAAACAGCCAACTCCTTGTTAAAATTGGCCTTTATTTTGCTTTGGTTAAAATATCTATCTAAAAGTAAATGTTATGGCAAAGTATTCAGAAAAAGCAGGTGAAAAAGTGGAGAAAACCATGCACGAAATGAAAGAGGGTAAACTTAAGAGTGGCAGCGGTAAAAAAGTGACCAGCAAAAAGCAAGCCGTAGCCATTGGTTTATCAGAAGCACGTAAAGAGGGCGCAAAGGTGCCTAAAAAGAAAAGCTGATATTTAAAAACAACAAAGCCATCAACTGTAAAGATTGATGGCTTTGTTGTTATAATTGATTAAAATGGCTACTTAAAATCGGTAGCTATCCAGCTGGCCAGGTTGCCTTCTTTATTAATCTCTATCAGTTTTTCAACGTCCTCATCCTTTTTGTGCGATTCTTCTACGCTGTATTTGGATAGCATTGCTCTTAATGCTACCAGGTTGGCCGTGTTTTTATCAAAATCGGTTTTATGCTGTAAAGCAAATTTGGCGTATTGCGAAGTGTAAGTAAATAACAGTTCGGGATTAAGATCGCTAAGGCTATTTACAGCTTTATTGATGGATACCGAAACGCTGTGCGAGCCCTGTACCCAGGCTAAAATAAATAAGCGGGCCGCCTGCCTTTTTTCGCGTTTGTCTTTCCAGCCGGTTTGTTGCAGCCAGTCGGCAGTGTTTATAACCTGTTGCTCGTACATGTCAAAGTCGGCGTCGGTTTGTAGTTCGTAATGCATGGGCACATCAAATTTTTGCGCCGTTGCTGTAAGTGTAAAAGCTGTAATAATGGTAACCAGAGACAGAATTCGTTTCATATTTTAATTGCAGTGTTTAATAAATGAACATAGTACTTATGTTCAAACTTCCTTATAAAGGATTTATTGCTCATTTAGTTTTAGTGAATGAATCCATAATGTCCATTAAAGTAACAGCCTCGTCAATGGAGCAGGGGTTAGGGCCTTCGTTTTTAAAGTAAGCCACAACTTTTTCGATCATCGGCTGCTGAATATGTTGCGGGTGCTTAAAAGTTACGGTTTCATCTTCTGTATCCGTTTTCCAGCTCACATAATTGCCAAAAAACGGGAAAGTTATTTTCCCTTTTGTGCCGATGATCTCGCAGGTATCGGTGGTTAAACTCTCGGCTACGTTAAAGCACCAGGAGCCATTGACTACCACTTTATTTTTAAACTGGATTTGGCCGCAAACATGATCGTCGGCCGGTGATGATGCCGATTGGTTGAGCGAGAAGCCATGATATTTTTCAGGTTCGCCCAAATAATATAGCATCAAGTCTAGCTGGTGCGGGGCAAGGTCATGAAAATAGCCACCGCCCGAAAACTCGGGCTGCACTCTCCAATTAGCTTCGCTTTCGGCAATCAGTTTTGGCTTGCGGCTTTGCCACATCCGGATTTGCACTGTGCGTACATCGCCAATTTTTTGTGTATCCAGCAAATCCTTCACCATTAAAAACATAGGCACCGCCCTGCGGTAATGCGCTACGGTAAGTTTTGAATTGCTTTGTTTTACGGCAGCAGCCATAGCCCTGGCTTCATCGGCATTACGGGTAACAGGTTTCTCCACATACACATTAAAACCTTTTTCCAGGGCAGCTAAAGCATACTCCAGGTGCGACGACGGGGGAGTAGCAATGTAGATGGAGTTTGCACCGGCTTCGGCCATCATTTTATTAGCATCACTGTACCATTTGCCTACCAGGTGGCGACTGGCATAGTCGGCTGCTTTTGCCGCATCGCGCCGCATAACGGCTATCAGGTCGCTGTCGGCCACTTTTTTAAATGCCGGCCCGCTTTTAAGTTCGGTTACGTTGCCGCAACCAATTATACCCCAGTTAATAGTTGCCATAGGAATCCCTCTCTGTCCCTCTAACTCTCCCCTTTATAGGCTACTGTGTGTACACATCTTTTAGGATCGTATCACTAAATGAAAACGTTGTCATTTCGAACGAACAGGCAGGGCTTCTGAGCGCTGGCGTGAGGAGAAATCTTATACGTCATGCTTGCCAACTTGCGCGGTACGATGCAAATCGTATAAGATTTCTCTTTCGCTCTCCCGCACAACCCCGCACATGCTCTATCGAAATGACAATTTTCTTTACTTAGAGAGATGTGTACACACAGTAGCTTCAGAGGAGGGTTTTAAGAAACTATATTTTTAATTAATAATCTAATTATTGTTCCCCCTTCAGGGGGTTAGGGGGCCTATAATATAGCCTCTATCTGCGCCAGTTCATCGGCCGAAAAAACAATATTGTCCAGCGCCTTTAATGAATCGGCCAGTTGTTCGGCGCGGCTTGCGCCAATCAGTACCGATGTAACGCGGTTATCTTTCAGCAACCAGGCCAATGCCATTTGGGCCAGTGTTTGGCCGCGCAGCAAGGCAAGGTCGTTAAGGCGTTTTATCTGGTCCAGGCGTTCGTCTGTTAATTGCGATGCCTGTAAAAAGCCTGTTGATTTTGCCGCCCTTGAATCTTCGGGGATGCCGTGTAAATATTTGTTGGTTAACATCCCCTGTGCCAATGGCGAAAAAGGGATACAGCCCACACCTTCGTTGCCCAGCACATCCATTAAACCACCCTCAACCCAACGCTCAAACATGGAGTATTTGGGCTGGTGGATAAGGCATGGTGTGCCTAATTCTTTTAATATTTTAATGGCTTTAGCTGCAAGATCGGCAGGGTAGTTGGAAATACCTGCATATAAAGCTTTCCCCTGGCGAACGATGAGATCAAGCGCTGCCATAGTTTCTTCCAGCGGTGTTTCAGGATCGGGGCGGTGGTGGTAAAATATATCCACATACTCCAGGCCCATACGTTTAAGGCTTTGGTCAAGACTCGCCACTAAATATTTTTTTGAACCCCAATCGCCATAAGGGCCATCCCACATGGTGTAGCCGGCTTTGCTGCTGATGATCATTTCATCGCGGTAGCCGCGGAAATCTTCTTTTAAAATACGGCCAAAATTCTCTTCGGCTGAGCCAGGCGGCGGGCCGTAGTTATTGGCCAGGTCGAAATGGGTAATGCCGCTATCAAAAGCCAGGTGCAAAATTTTTCGATAGTTTTCGGTAACATCAACGTGCCCGAAATTGTGCCACAGGCCCAGCGAAATAGCCGGTAATTTAATGCCGCTATTGCCGCAGCGACGGTATTGCATTTTTTTGTATCTGTCTGCAGATGGTAGATATGTCATATATATAAAAGGTAAGGATAGAGATGGTTTTATCAGGAGTAAAAATAGAATTTTAATCAGAATATTTTGTCTGGATCAGAATTTGCAGGATTTAAGAATTTTCAGAATCATTTCTGTTTCAAGCTGTTGTGTTGTGCAACAAGTGAAACAGGGGGAATATTATCTATCTGAAAATCAGTAAATTACGAATTGTCATATTTGAAAAATCGCAACAGGAAAGAAGAATTAACCCGCCATATTGAGTTGAAAAAAATCGTGAAATTCTGGAAGCGGGAATGATGGCGAAAAGAGGGCTGTCATTATAAGCCCGTTGAACAATAGCGGGCAAAGGTCTTTCCACGCGAGTCTTCGACAGACTACCCATGACAAGTTGTAAAACGGAAGTCATCCTGAACTTGTTTCAGGATCCCACAGGACAGGTGGCCCGCATGGAGTAAACTTAGCATGTGGGGTGCCGAAACAAGTTCGGCATGACATTGGGGATTAAATCGTTATCATTTCCCCTTTCAGAATTTTGCGAAATTTTATCATTCAGCCTGACAGGCTCGGGGACTTCGGCTAGTTTTTATATTCTGTAAATTTTCAAATTCTGCAAATTCTGAATCACACAACCTCCGCTACCACAAAAGTACTCCCACCCACAAAAACCAGGTCATCATCGCCCGCGTTATTTTGAGCGACCAGTAGCGCCTCTTTAACCGATATATATGCTGATCCCTGCAAATCAATGCTTTCGGCCTTGAGCTTTAAGCTTTCAGCTTCCAATCCCCTTTGGATATCAGGCTTGCAAAAATAGTAGGTGGCATTTTTGGGCAGCATGGTTAGCACCTTGGTGGTATCCTTATCATTCACCATGCCTATCACAAAATGCAAGTGTTTGTAATTGACAGATGCAATGTTTTGTAAAACCTCCTGTATGCCATCGGGGTTGTGGCCGGTATCGCAAATGGTTAGGGGTTTTTCGGTTAATGTTTCCCAACGGCCATGTAAGCCCGTGAGAGTTTTTACTTGCGATAAGGCTGTACGAGTATCATCATCACTAATATTAAAACCCTGAATACGTAGCTCATCAATAGCAGTTAACACAGTCTTTACATTTTTGAGCTGATATGAGCCGGTAAGATCGAGCTGGATGGCGAGTTGTGAGTTGTGAGTTGTGAGTTGTGAGTTTTTTGTGGCGGTTAAATCGAGCAGGTTTTCTTTTTGACTTTTGATTTTTGAGTTTTCAATTTCCCAAATGTCAGATGCAAATAAAATATCAGTACCGGCTAATCGGGCTTTGTCGATAAAGATTTGCGCCACTTCTTGCTGATTTTCGCCGATAATAACCGGAACGGCAGGTTTAATAATACCTGCTTTTTCGGCTGCTATTAGTTGCAGCGTATTACCCAGGATATTCATGTGGTCCCAACCGATGTTGGTGATAATGGAAAGTAACGGGTTGATAATATTGGTCGAATCCAACCGGCCTCCCAGTCCAACTTCAATAATGGCTATATCTACCTGCTCTTTTGCAAAAACGTCAAATGCCAGTCCTACGGTCATTTCAAAAAAAGAAGGTCGGATGTCGTCAAAATCGGGTTTATGGTCGGCCACAAAATCAATTACCGTTTGCTCACTTATCATTTGTCCGTTAATGCGGATGCGTTCGCGGAAATCTTTAAGATGGGGCGATGTATACAGGCCTGTTTTATAACCCGCGGTTTGCAATACGGCAGCGAGCATGTGCGATGTAGAGCCCTTACCATTGGTACCGCCAACATGAACGCTTTTGAATTTGTGCTGCGGATTTTCCAACCGTTTACAAAGCTCGATGGTATTATCAAGGTTAGCTTTATATGCCGAAGCCCCATCGCGCGTAAACATGGGGAGCTGGGTATATAGGTATTGGATGGTTTGCTGGTAGTTCATTTGTGTAGTTGGCAGTTATTGGTTAGCAGTTTGCAGTAAGTTTGGGTACAGTAATTATATCTGCTGCAAAACTATTAATTGGAGGTGCGAACTGCAAACTGCCTGCTGCAAACTGGAAACTGGAAATCAATTTACCTTAAACACAAAAACAACCGTGCCCTGTTGAGTATCAGGTGCCGAATCGAGGGCATTTAGCTTGGAGTTTTTTACAGCGTCTTCACATTTTTGTAATAGCGCTGCATCGGTAATGGTGGTGCCTCGGGCGCCGGCGCGGGCGTATACCACGTTGCCATCTTTATCAACCCTTATATCAACCATAATTTTGCCTGTTTGGCGATTGTCGTCGCTTACGGATGGGCGGCTTACAAAGTTACGCTGGGCCATGTTAAGGTTGCCGCCGTTACCAGATCCTGTTCCGTTATAATTGTTAGTTAGCGTAGTGCCCGTGGTTTTACCCTGGTTGCCCGGTTTATTGCCTGTTCCGTCGCCTTCGCCGGTGCCGGTTGTGGCTTTGCCTTTATAAAGGGCATTTTGGTTCACTACAGGTTTTGCAACCGCTTTAGTAGGTTGTGGCGTAGCCACAGCAGTTGTTGGTTTTTTTGTTGGCGCGGCAACTTCGGGCGCATCCTCAGTGTTTTGGGTAACTACAGTTTTTTCGCTGGCCTGCGGCGTTGGCTTGTCCTCGGACGGCGGGGCAGGAGTAACCTTATCCGGTTTGGTATGATTAGCTTTTTCGGCCACAGAAGGCTCTTCGGTGCTCATATAATCATTGCCCATACCTTCATCAACAGTACCGTAATTTACCAATATCCCGCCCGTGCCATCTTCTGGTTTTGGCGGGTTTTTAAACACGATAAAATAACATGCCGCCATCAGCACAGCCATAATAATGCCCGTTGCTAAAAACGCCTTTGGATAGTTATTTTGCTCTTCCCTGTATTCCATTTTAGTATCAAGTATTTAGTATCAAGTATCAAGACAACGCTTTGTTAGTATCGGGGAAGTATCAGACTGCTACAATATTCATTGTATGCCAATTAAAAAAGTCTTGATACTTGATACTTACTACTTGATACTATCTATCCCTTCGGTTCCGTTGCTAAAACCAGTTTTATGTTTAATTTTTGTGCTATATCCAATACTTGTACCACATCTTGTATGGCTACTGTTTTATCTACCGATAAAACAATGGTTAATTCTTTTGCCATCGATTTATAGGTTGATAACTCGTCCATCAGTTTATCTACCGGGACGACCTTTTTATCAACGGTGTATACCAAATCTTTGGTAATGGCTACGTTGATTGTTTTTTTGGAGATAGACTGCCCGCTTGATGATTTTGGTAAAACCAGCTTAACCACATTTGGATTGGTAACCGTTGACGCGATGAGGAAAAACAAAAGCAGGAAGAACATGATATCGTTCATAGCCGAGGTGTGTACCTCGGCCGATGCGCTTTTATGTCTTTTTCTTAAATTCATTTGCTTGGCTCCTCTAACAGGTCAATAAATTCAATGGCATCAGTTTCCAGTTTCAGGATCACCTTATCAACCATCATATTTAAAATATGGTAGCACACATAGGCCACAATACCCACAAATAAACCGGCGGCAGATGTTACCATTTTTACATATAAACCACCAGATATAACACCCATACTGATGTTATCTGTTTTAGAAATATCGTAAAAAATTTTAATTACCCCGGCAATAGTGCCCAGGAAACCAAACATCGGCGCTATACCTGCTACAATGCCCAAAATACCAATGTTTTTTTCCAGTTTGGATACTTCCAGTTTGCCAATGTTTTCTATGGCGCCTTCAATATCTTTTATCGGGCGGCCAATGCGCAGCAGCCCTTTTTGCAGCATGCGGCCCAATGGTGTATTGCTGTTGCGGCAAATAGCGATGGCCGATTCCAGGTTGCCCGAATGGATGCTCGACCGTACCTGTATCATCAGGTTCGACTCATTCCGGGATGCTTTGCGGATGGTGAAATAGCGTTCAAAAAATATAACAAGCCCCAGTACAGCCAGTATGCCTATAGGTATCATAACCCAGCCCCCTTTTATCAGCAGGTCGCCAAAACGTAAATCTTCTGCGGGCTGCGTTAATTGAGTGGCTGCGTGGTTAGCGGTATCTGCTAAGTGTTTTGCTGTATCTGTTACTGCCTGTATTAATAATAATGTCATTTTTTAGGGTTGTATGGTTGTATTGTTATTTTATCGTCGCTTATTTTTCCGGTAGAAACAATTTTTTGTTTAGCATCAACAGCTTCGTCCCGTACAAAATAAGTACCTAAACTTAATTTAAAAAGCCTGCCCGGCACATTTTCAAGTATGTGGGCAGTAAATCCTAATTTTTTATATTGAATAATAGTCTTTTGAGCATCAGCCTTTTTCTTGAAGGCACCGGCTAAAAGTTCATATCGTACACGAGTAAGGGTATCATTAACCGGTGCTGCCGCTTTACTTAACGCCGAATCAGGTTTTAAAATTGCCTTCCCTGTAGTGTCGGCCGTTTGTGCCGTTTTTTTTACAGAATCGGTATCGCTTTTTGTAACAGGAGTTGCCTTTGGTTCCGGTTGCAGTTGCGTTTCCTGGCCCTTGTTCAGATGCAGCCACTGTGGTTTAAATTTGTAAACAGTTAAAGCGGCGCTGGCCAAAATGATTATAACTATCAATATAATCGCCCAGGCGCTTATACCGCGCCGTGGTTCCGGCTCGTCGTCAAAATATTCTTCGGGTTGATTAACAGTTTCCTCCGATAGGATTTCACGGATTGGCCGCGGCAGTGGCATGGGCTCTGGAGGCAATGCCGAATCATCGGCAGGCACTTGTATGGGCGGCATTGGCGGCACCTGAACAGGTTCGGGCGTTTGAACCGGAATTTCGGTTGCTTCGGGCTGGTTTATCTTTTTTATGCTGATAGGTCCGTACCCATAAAAAGAAGCGTTATCGGTGTTGCTTACTTTTGATTTAAAGGCTATTTTGCCTTTATCCATAAAAAACCAACCCAAATCGGCAAAAGGTACTTCCTGTAAAGCTGCCTCTTGTTTTAAAGAGCTGATGTATTTATCGGTAAAGTATTTAGATGACGCCAGCGAAATTTTTTTCTTTTCGGCTATATATTTTGTTAAGGTATCATCACCATCGGCAACTTGCGGGTCAAACTGTATTTTATAACCAGGCGGGTAAAACTTACGCTCGGCATCGTTATACCAGGCACTTACACGTACATGCACAAAATGGCCAAGGCCAGGCACGCTTATCTCGCCCTGCCGGCCTAATAGTTCGCTTAAGTAATTGGCTATATCCATTTGCTAAAATACGGTTTACTACAAGTTGATATCTTAAAACGAGAAACCAACGCCGCCAAAGATATTAAATCCGTAGTTAGGATAGTATATCCAGTTTTGATAACCTGAGTTTAAAATGTTATTTGCCTGTGCAAACACGGTAATAACCGGTGTTACACGATATTCAACACCGCCATTTAAATCAGCAAATGACGCAATTTCGCGATTTTTCATTAACAGGGTTGTATTTGGCGTTGGAGTTCCCAACGGCCCTGGTGTTATGCCGAATGGCCTGTCATAGGCGGTTCCCCTTATCAATAATGAGCCGGTAATGCTTACTTTGTTGTTAATATGGATGGCGGTACCTGCCGTCAACAAAAACTTAGGCAGG
Source organism: Mucilaginibacter sp. P2_A5 (assembly GCF_056404995.1). Lineage (NCBI taxonomy): Bacteria > Pseudomonadati > Bacteroidota > Sphingobacteriia > Sphingobacteriales > Sphingobacteriaceae > Mucilaginibacter > Mucilaginibacter sp. P2_A5. The sequence goes on along the minus strand of NZ_JBFUCY010000020.1, from coordinate 14,853 downwards.
TTCCAGGCTTGTTCTTCTGTCGCCATTTTATAATCCTTAAACTCAACACGGCCAAAAATGTTTACATCTTCGGTTGCTTTAAAGTCAAGCTCGCCATTAAAACCGCTTACACGCGACCGGCCTTTATCATATATCACATCAAATTTATAGCCTTGAGCGGTTTGGGTGCTTACAAATAAGGCCATATCTTTCACGCTGTTGCGAAATATAGCCGCTTTGAAGCTAAGCCCCGGCGCCAATGTGCCTTTTAAGCCCGCGCTGATGTCCAGCTGATCCACCGAATTTTGAAGTTTTATATTTTGGTTGATATATGGGTTCACATTTGCAAAATCGCGTAATGATGCGCGGTTTACATCGCCCTTGGCCTCAACAAACAAGCGCACATATTTGGGGATTACCTGGTATTCCAGTTTTGCGGCCGGGAATACAAAAAAGCGGTCAAAATCGCCAAATTCTTTAGCTATCGTTACACCCGCGTCTATTTTATAATTGGTGCCCTGGAATTTGATATAAGGGTTTAACCGCAGGATACTGTTGTTTAAGTTGTAAGCACTATCTTTTGGATTGGCCAGATCAACCGAAGCGCCAAGGCCGGTGTAAAACTGTTTAATAGTTTGGTTTACAAAGCCCGAAAGCATAATATTACTCTCGCGCGCTTTAAACGCATCGCCAAATGAATAACCGTTTAGTTTTACCGCGTAGGTAAAGTCGTTTTCAACATCCTTAAAGTTTTTGACCAGTTCAACTTCGCCGCTGATATCATTAAAATATTGTTTTTGCGGGTTAAAAGTTAAGGGAATAGAATCGGGATGGCCATAAAAATAAACACCACGGCGCTTATAATTGATACGGCCGCTAATGGTATTTTCTGAATTGATGCTTTTGATAAACACACCAACTTCGTCTTTACTTTCGGTTTGCTTATCCCATGAGCCCGATTGCGAAAGGTGTTTCAGGAAACCGCCAACCTGCAGGGCCTGGTCGCGGCCATTGCCAAAATAGGCCTCTCCAAACAAGGTTTTCATGCTGCCAATGCCTGCTTTAACATAGTTGTTAAGCAATACCGAATCCTGCTCGGCGGGTCTTTTTTGGGCATCAAGGCGCTTAATTTCCGAATCCTGCTCCAGTTTTTTATCCAGCGGGGCATAGGCTAAGGGCGCTTTAAAAGGTACTTTATCCTCCAGGTCGGGGTTGCGGCGAATTTTTACCGCATCGGCCAAAACCGGTTTATAAGCTGTGGTTACCACAATCTCTTCTGATAAGCTGCCCCCGTTTGCAGGGTTATTGGCGTTGGCGCCGCCTTTTTTGGTAGTATCCTGGCTGGCTTTGCTAACCACATTGCCTGGTTTTTTTGTTCCGGCATCTGTAGATTTTTTAACCGTAGGTTTTGCTGTAGCTTTTTTTGCAGGCGCCTTGGCTTTGGCGGTTTTTACTGTTGCCTTTTTAGCGGGTTTCTTTGTTTGCGCTTGTGCAGGAACAAAGTATAATGCTATTATTAAGGTAAGCAGCGTATAGGTGTATCTTAAGTTCATTGCTTGTCTTCTTTTATATTACTCTTCGTTATCCTGTTAGTTTTGAGCCGGCGTTTTGGTGGTATCTGCCGGCGCTGCTTTATCATCGCTGGTATCAGGTACTACAGGCGCGGCGTTTTTGCTTGCTTTGCCACCATTTAGTACATCCAGTTTTTGCTTGGCCGTTGGCAGTATATCATCATCTGCCTTATAATTATCAATAATACTTTGCAGGGTTGCTTTGGCCTGGAAGTTATCTTTAAGCGCCCTGTAGTTATCGGCCAATAAAATATAAGTTTTAGCTACCCAGTAATCATAGTTCGGCATTTCCTTAGCCAGGTCAAAACACATTTTTTGCGATGTTTTGTACCTGCCTTTTAAATACTCAACCAGTGCTACATTATATTTAGCTTCGGCTGCGGCAACTGTTTTGGTATTGGTTATGGTGTAGTTTAATTCCTTAATGGCGGTGGTTGTATCGCCCCTTTGCAAATAAGCCTTACCTGCGTATAAACCTGTACGGAATTTATCTTCCTGGGCGGTTTTATCATTTTCCCTAACCAGTTTCACATAGTTTAGCGCATCATCCGGCATTTTCATTTCGGCGTAGCATAGCAGCAGGTTATTAATAGCGAAGGTGTAATCGGCCTTATATTCTGAATTGGTTTCCAGCCGTTTCAGGAATACTACTGCTTCGTTATATTTTTGCTGGCTGATGTAGAGCTTGGCCATTGCTATTAATGATTTTTCGCTGTATGCGCTTGTCCAGTCGTTTAATATCAGGTTATAATCCACTACGGCTTCCTGCGTCCTGTTCAGGTTGGTTAAGCTTTGCGCCCTTATAAATCTTGCCTGCTTTTCGTAAATCTGTTTGCCCGGGAACTTATCAAAGTAAGCGTTTACGGCACCTAAGGCACCTTGCCAGTCGTTTTTTAAATAAAGGTTGTTGGCAGCAGTTATCATAATGCTTTCCTGGTCGGCCGCGGTATAGTTACCTATTGGCGTGGTAGCCGCATAGCTAATAAATGTTTGGGCATCACCTTTATCTGTATAAATTTTTTCTATTTGCTTAAGCGCCTGTTTAGCCTCATCGGTCGATGAATAATCCTGGATCACTTTTTTAAATGATTCAACTGCCAGGTCATCATTACCGGCATTGTAATCAATTAAACCAATAGTAACCAGCGCCCGCGGAATATAGCTGCTGCGCGGATATTTCTGGATCATCGCCTGCAAATCTGTCTTCGCTTTATCCCCGTTTGTTTTCAGGAAATAAGTATAAGCTATCTCGAACGACGCATCATCGGCATAGTCAGAATTTGGGAATTTGTTCAGCACATCGTTCAGCGTGCTTATCTTGGTATCCAACGAGCCTTGTAACCCCTGGATCATCCCACGCTGAAACAATGCGTAGTCTTCGCCCTGGTTATGCCTGGCAATAATGCGGTTGTAATAATCAAGCGCTTTGCCATAGCTTTTAAGCACAAAGTAGCTATCGCCAATACGGGTTACCGCATCGTTTTGGGTGCTCTCATCTTTTACGTCGCCGGCCAAAAACTTTTCAAAATAGTTAGCGGCTTTTTTATACTGCTCGCCATAAAAAGCGGCATAGCCAACGGCGTAGTTGGCATAGTTGGCCACTTCGGTTTCCTTAGCCTCGGGCATATCCAAAAACTGCTCAAAGGTTTCAACAGACTCGGCATATTTGCGTACTTCGTACATAGCCTCGGCCATCCAATAAGTGGTAAGGGCCGCGGTTTTTGGGTCGATAGGGTTTTTCAGCGAGCGGAGGAAAATACCTATGGCGTTTTCAAAGGCACGCTCGTTATAAAATTCCAATCCCCGGTAATAGGTAACTTTTTGATAAGCTATTTGTGCGCTTTGCGATTTATTAGGAATAGGCTCTAATATTTCGACTGCCTCTTTGTAATTGCGGGAGTTTAACAATTCTTCGCCCAATAATACCTTCATCTCATCAATGCGGCGCGAGCGGGGATAGTTTTTAAGGTATAAACGCGTAGCGGCAAGGGCGTCGGTATTAAAGTCGAGCTCGTACGATAGCTTGGCGTACTCGTACAACGCATCCTCCTGCAGTTGCTTATCATAATTAAGCTTTGATGCGTTAAGGAAAGCGTTGCGTGCGCTTTGCTTGTTGTTCATCTTCAGGAAAACATCGCCTAAGGTATAGTTGCCGTTTTGGCTGTATACATCTTTTTGCTCCACCAGTTTTTCAAGCTCGCTTGCGGCCTGGCCGTAATTGCCTACTTTGTACAGGGTGTAACCTATCTGGTAGCTGTCCTGGGTGTTTTGGGTGCGGCCCTGGTCGCGGTCCTGGAAACGGCCATAGTATTTAACGGCATTGTCAAAATTGGCCTTAGCAAAGTACGATGCAGCAATAATGCGCAGCATTTCGGTCTCGTTTTGCTGGTGGGTGTTGTTAACAATTGGTACCGCGTAGCTTATTACATCATCATAGCGCTTGTCTAAAAAATAAACTGCCGAAATGTAATAGGGATAGCTGTTTTCGTATTTCTTTGATTTTTTTAGCCGCTCAAAGTTTACCAATGCCAGGTGATAATCTTTGTTAAGATAGGCTATGTAAGCAAAGTAATAAGTAGCATCTTCGGTAAATTCGGTTTTTTTGGTTTTTACTTCCGCAAAAAGCAATTGGGCTTCTTTATAATTACCTAACGAAAAATAAGCATAGCCTTTGCGGAACTTGTACTCGGTATTATCATGGCCGTTAAGTTCGCCGGCCTGTACTTTATCAAACCATTCAATTGATTTTTCGTAGTTGCCCTGTTTAAAATATGATTTCCCTATCTGGAAATAAGCCAGTTTGGTAAGCGGGTTTTCGGGATGCTCTTTGATGAAACGCTGAAACATGCTTTCGGCATCATCATTATTAAGATTAAGGGCGCAAAAGGCTTCGTAATACTGGCTGTTTTCTTTTACCAGCGACAAATCCGACTCGAACTTGGGCTGGTTGGTAGTTTTAAGCCTGGCAGTCTCCAATAGCCGGAATTGCTCGGCGGCAGATGCATATTTTCCTTTACTCATCAGGTCGATGGCGGTATGGTAAGAGCGGTAAACCTGGGTAGATGGATTTTGCTGTGCCAGAGCGGTTGAAGCTATAAAAACAGGAATTAGCAGGGGGATGTATCTTTTTTTGATCATAAAGCGCATACTAACGATGGTGCTAAAATAGCGAAACGAAAATGGCTAATTAACACAAGTAGTTAACAAATGTGGAAAACACGTTTATAAAACGAAGGTAATACTAAAGATGATATGTGTGTGGAAAACTTTAAAATTGTTGATTGATCCACAGCCACGGATGTTGAACCAAAAATAACCAATTAGCATAAGTAGCCGCAATTTTTTTAAATTTTAAACGTGTTGAATAATATGTTTGTGTGTGTATGTTGTTTGGTTTTGGTGCCGATTGGGATATATCGGTTTGTAAGTAAAAAGATTAACCTGTTAGCCATTTTGTTTTTTCCGTTGATTTGTAATGCACAAAAAATAAACGGGCCAATTGTTTTAAGCAGCGGGCAATTTTTGTTGCCCGCCAACGAGTTTTACATTGCCGGGGTGGTAGATGACCGGGACGACCGCAGTGCTGTAGCCAGGCTTTTACCTGCTACGCGGCTAACCCCGGCCACACCCAAATACATGGCCGACCTGGAAGGAGGCACGCTATCGGCAGTTAAAGAATATGTAAGCAAAAGCCTGCCGCCCGATAAAACATTAAGGCCGGTTATTATCCACATCAAAAAATTAATGGTAGATGAAACTTTGCAGCCCGGAGGTAAAGTTGAAGGCAAATTGAGTATTGTTTTATCATTTTGGTTAAAAAAGGAGGATGATGACCTGCGGCTGATTGATTACCGCGGAGGTACAAACTATACCAGGGGCACAGGGCAGCAAATGGATGTAGGCGGTTTGTTAAGTAATTCGTTACGGGCAGGCCTGCTGTATTTTAATAGCTGGATAAATAAGCAGGCTGGTGGTAATATTAAGCTGGCCAAAGGAGTAAAACTTATTTTTAGCGATTATACCGAGCAGCCCGAAGGCGACACCATTTACTACTCGGCTAAGCGGCGTTTAACATGGGACGATTTTCAGCAAAGGCCCCTTGCCAGTAAATATGAAGCCGAAGTTTTTCCAAGTATAGCTTATGGAGAGCATGTGGAGGTTGTTAAGGGAATAATTAACGTGCACATAAGCCTAAAACCATATTTGCCCAAAAGCGCTTGCTGGGTAAAGGATGGAGGCCGTACCCCTTATAATTTAAATCACGAACAAAGGCACTTTGATATAGTAAAGCTGGTGATGGAGCATTTTAAGCAACATTTGCTCAAAGAAAAACTTACGGTCGACAATTATGACGGGCCGATTAACGTGGACTACCTCGATTCGTTCAGGGAAATGAACGACCTGCAAAAGCAATATGATGACGAAACAAACCATGGGCTTAATGTAAGCGTGCAGGAGGAATGGAATAAGAAGATTGATAAAGAGTTTTTAAGTATCAAGTCGCAAGTATCAAGTATCAAGATTTTTTGAGGTAGTTGGTAACCAAACCCTGCAACTCAATGCAACTGTCTTGATACTTGATACTAACTACTTGATACTGCCTTCCGTTTCATTTATTTTTGAAAGTTTAAAAACTTGTCTATATTTGTGCATGGAATTGGCAGAAGCGAAGCTTAAATTTATTGAAGCCTGGGGAAAGTTGGGTTCGGAGTGGGGCATAAACCGTACTATGGCGCAGGTGCATGCCTTGCTGATGGTATCGCCCGAGGCTTTGACAACCGAAGATGTGATGGCCGAACTGAGCATATCGCGTGGCAATGCCAATATGACCCTGCGCGATTTGATTGACTGGGGCCTGGTTGAAAAACAACACAAAACCGGCGAACGGAAAGAGTTTTTTTATGCCGAAAAAGATACCTGGGTAATTGCACGCCGTGTGGCCGAAGAGCGTAAGAAACGCGAGCTTGACCCGGTGCTGAAGATCCTGGCCCAGCTAACCGAAGTTAAAGGCGATGAAAAAGATCCGGCCTATAAAACCTTTAAAACATCAATAAACGACATTAATAAATTGGCCAAAAACGTAAATACAACCTTAGATACCATGCTGAAAGCCGAAGAAAGTTGGTTTTTTGGGTCGATATTTAAAATGTTCAAGTAACATTTTTTTTGAGATCAAATTTCAATTTATCCTGAAAATACAATAAATAATATACACAGTAAATCACAAAATCATGAACTACTTTATTTTAACTTACCTTGTTTACCTGCTGGTAAGCATTGCATTAACCGTTTGGGTTGCCAAAGTGCTTTTTAAAAATGGGCGTATTTTTTTGGTGGATATTTTTCACGGCAATAATGAATTGGCCGACTCTGTAAATAAACTGCTCGTAGTTGGCTTTTACCTTGTTAATATTGGCTACATGAGCCTGGCATTGAAAGAAACAGGAAGCATAGGTAGCACGCAGGTGGTAGTGGAGGTGTTAAGCTATAAGTTGGGATGGATAATTTTAATTTTGGGCGGCATGCACTTTTTAAACCTGGTTGTGTTTTTTAAACTACGTAACCGTGCAAAAAGGGATAAGGCTTTTAATGTAAATATTCAATAAATATAATGGAAACAGGTGCTTAAGCATCATGTATACTTGTTATAGCAGGGCGCCATTGGCTAACCTGCTATTTTGCAATTAAGCCGCTTGGTTAAGCTGTGCTTTCACGCTATGTAACAATACATCTATGTCAAAGGGTTTGGCTATAAAGTCATCCGGGCCGCCGTTGGTCTGGAGCGACCTGTCAGAAACATTGTGGCTTGCCGAGATCAGGATAACCGGAATGTTATGGGTTTCTTTCATGGCTTTAATGTGTTTGCATAACTCGCGCCCATCTAAGCCGCCCAACATAATATCAAGTAAAATCAAGTCGGGATGATGCTTCCTGATCCTGTCAAAAAGGTAATGACCATCTGAAAGTGTTTCAACCTCATAGCCCGATTCTTCAAGTATGTATTGTAAAACCTCCAATATGTCCTTATCATCATCAACCGCTAATATCCGTCTCATGGTATCGTCTTTTAGTATCTTCAAAAACTGCTATTAATCATTAATTAATAACTTTACGTTGAAGACAAGCAAATGTTATACCAAATTAGCCTGATAAGTGGTTTTAAATCAATGTAATATTATGCTTATACTCAAATTAATGTAAAATGAGCATAAAAGCACCCGGTATGACGAAATAAAAAGATAAGTTTTGTTGTGAAAACAGGAATAATTTGTACTGAACCTGGTATGATTTACAATTAGCCTTCAGCCGAAAATTTTGGTTCTAAGTAAGAAACCGATAAAATTTGACTTGAATTTCCGATTAAAGACTTAAAACTAATCTTCATCCTGCCTGGCAAAAATATAACTTGCCTTTTTACACTTAGCACAGAAATACTTTTTTATGGGTAAAAAAAACAAAACCCTTTTTGTAAACCAGCCACGGCGCATTTTAAAGTGGAAAGGACTTCCACATTTTGAGCAATAATATACTTTTCTTGGTTTTACGCTAATGTTTTGATCTTCTGCCATAGTAATATAGGGAAGCCAATTTACAACATAGCCTATATAAAACAGTAGTCTCCTTCTAAATAATACCAATAAGTCAGTTTTGATATCCTATTGGTTATTTTTTTTAACCAAATCAATAAAGTACATGTCTTTTGCGTTGGCACCTATAGCAAATGTATCTTTTGATAGGAAGGAAAAATAAAAAACGCCTTGCAAAAAAACCTCTCGGGATCCTGTCTTCGAGTTCTGCCTTGCATCTTGGGCACAGCAGCTTCTTTTTTTGTGGTGCTTTTGCACCTTGCTGAGGATTTATTTGTACAACCATAATACAATCAGGGGTTTATTGTATTTATTTATCGTTTAGTTTTTTACTATCACAAAGATATGATTGTTATCAATATTTCAATCATTCTGGGTCTTTATTATTGTATTTTTATTTTTATGCTATAAAAATGATTTTTTTTCAAAAAGGATCTTGGTTTAAACAATCTTTTTAAATTCTTGTTAAAACGCGAAAAAAAAACGAACGGGAAGCTGCGGGGTTTCGGTTAAAGTAGCGAACTGCAAGGCGTAATAGCCGGGCAATTATTTTATCAGGTTGTTAACTTTTTCTACAAGTTCAGCCAGGTCAAAAGGCTTATTGATGATGCCGTCGCAACCGTAATTTAAAAGGTGATCGTCATTACTTAAGTAAGCCGAAAATATAATAACGGGAGTGTTCCCAAACTTGGGATGAACTTTAATGGTTTTGCAAATTTCACCGCCGTTTGTGCCGGCCACGCGATAGTCCAATATAACAAGGTCGGGGGCAAACTCTTCTATCAGTGGCAATACATCTTCACTGTTTGAGGTACTGCGTACTTCAAATTGTTCGTACGTGAGTGTTTCATGAACAATTTCTAAAATGTCCTGATTATCATCCAATACTAAAATACGCTTTGACATAGTAAACGTTAAAAGTGAAGGGGGCCTAAATGTATTAAAGTATCTTTTACTAATGCTGTAGAATAATTACGGAATAACAGTAGGGGCCTATTATTTAACGGTACGCCAGCATACAAACCTAAGCATTTTTTATAGAGTGACATAAAAAAAGAACAAGGCTTTGGTTTTTTTTGTTTTAATTAAATTATTTAAGAAAAAGAAGGTGTCTGTTTTTTTTGCCGGTTTTTAAACAAATAATTAAAGGCTGTTATCTTTATAAATTTATCAGTTTGCATAAAAGCTTAAATCAAATAATGTTGTTACTTTAGTCGGACAGCATTTGGCCTGAGTGCCAATTAACAGTTTAATGTAATGGTATTAGCAATTATCCTTATTTGTATTATCCTCCTTATTTTATTGGTAAGCTGGGGCAAGGTAAATCCTTTTGTAGCTTTTCTTATGGTTGCTATAGCCGCTGGGTTAATGCTGGGCATCCCGATAAATAAATTGATGGCATCGGTACAAAAAGGTATGGGCGATATCATGGGCAAATTGCTTATTATCATTTGCCTGGGCGCCATGTTGGGCAAGCTTGTTGCAGTTAGCGGGGCAGCCCAAAAAATAGCCGAGGTATTGGTTAAGGCCGTTGGCGAAAAGCATATACAATGGGCGCTGGTTTCGGCGGGTTTTATCATCGGCATCCCGCTTTTTTATGGAATTGGTTTTGTATTAATGGTACCACTTATATTTTCGGTAGTTTACAAATATAAACTGCCCGCAGTTTATATTGGCCTGCCTATGCTGGCCTCATTATCGGTTACGCATGGTTTTTTACCGCCGCATCCGTCGCCGTCGGCATTGGTAGCCATGTTTCATGCCAACATGGCCACAACCTTTCTTTATGGGTTAATGATAGCCATACCGGCCATTATAATTGCCGGCCCTTTATTTGCCCGTTTTTTAAAAAAAATACCCTCCGAACCCCTGGCCACCTTCAGGGCCGATGAGTTGCCGGCAGAAAAGCTGCCTGGTGCTCTAAATAGTTTTCTTACTGCCTTACTGCCGGTAATATTGTTAATGCTCTCGGCTTTGTTCCCGTACCTGGGTATCAAGGATGTTTTTGTGGTAAAATTGATAGCTTTCCTTGGCGATCCATCCATCGTGATGCTGATTGCGCTTCTCGTGGCTACTTTTACGCTGGGCATTAAGCAAGGAAAAAAAATGAGCGCCCTGGCCGGTAATTACACTGATGCTGTTAAGGATATCGCGCTCATACTGCTTATTATCGCCGGCTCGGGGGCTTTAAGCGAAGTTTTAACCGCCAGCGGCGCCAGCGATCAGATTGCCGATCAGTTAAAGGCCCTGAACCTGCCGCCATTGCTTTTAGGCTGGGTTATAGCGGCTATTATTCGTGTTAGTTTAGGATCGGCAACGGTGGCCGGGCTTGCAGCGGCGGGCATTTTGGTAAAATTGGTAACCAAAAGTCATGTTGATCCTAATTTAATGGTGCTATCTATAGGCGCAGGCAGCCTGGCGTTTTCGCATGTTAATGATTCGGGCTTCTGGCTTTTTAAAGAATATTTTAACATCAGTATAAAAGATACCATAAGGTCATGGTCGGTAATGGAAACGTTGGTTTCGATAACAGGCCTGGCAGGAGTATTAGTTATTAACCAGTTTGTAAAGTAACTTTAGGCAATGAAAAAGCTTAAGAAATTAATAGCTGTATTGTTAATAATACTGACCCCTGGCCTTGCCTGTTTTGGGCAGGAAACGGCCGGGAACTTTTATACAGCGACCGACGGTGTAAAAATTTATTACGAGGTTAAGGGCGACGGTCTGCCGGTTGTGCTCATTCATGGGTTTTCGGGCACCGGCCAGGGCTGGAAAAACGGGCATCTTTACCAGGATTTGGTTGCCGCCGGTTATAAGGTGATCCTACTCGACCAGCGGGGCAACGGACGGTCAGACAAGCCGCATACCGATGCCGGTTACGCAGATGATGCTGAGGCTAAAGATATAATGGGACTGGTAAGCAGCCTGGGCATCAAAAAATATAATGTGGTGGGCTATTCGCGCGGGTCTATCATCGCATCGCGGTTACTGGTGTTGGATAAGCGGGTACAAAAATTGGTAATGGGCGGTATGGGCGATGCTTATACCAATCCCGAATGGCCAAGACGCGTTCATGCATATAAAGCTTTGATGGGCGATACCAGTTTTCATGATGTGGATGGTATGGTAAAATATATCCACAGTAACCCAGCTTTTGATGTACCGGCGCTGGCTTTGCAACAAAAATATCAGCCTTCAACAAGTCCGCAGGAATTAGCTAAAGTGAAAATTCCGGTATTGTTGATAAATGGCACAGAAGATCATGACGGTGGATCTGAAACAGCATTACATAAAATGATCAAGACATCCAAACTGAGTTATGTGCCTGGCGACCATAACGCTGCTTCAAAAACGATACAGTTCTCGGCCAGTGTAATGGAGTTTTTTAAGTGAACTTTGAGTAGTGCACTACTGACTACTGAAAGAGCGGATAGGGTTTGGCCGGTGCTAAAGGGATTGTTATAATACTGATTTTTTTTTTGGCTATTTAATTTTGTGAGGATTGTTCGATTTGTATTTTTCAAGACAGTTCAGGACGCCCAAATAAAAATATCATTTTACATTGCAGGTTGTACATTAAGCGTATGCTTTCAGTAATATTTACCCATGATTTTGCTAAAAGCTTTTACTGCTTTTATAAACCGAATAGTCCTCTTTAATATGAAACAATCTTTACGCAAACCTGCGCTTTACATTGCTTTATTGTTTATTTGTTTGTTTAAAATTTCGGCGGTTGCGGTTGCACAAATGCCCGTAACTACAGGCCTGAAGTGCGAATACCTGGTTGCACCTATAGGTATCGATGCCAAACACCCGCGCTTAACCTGGCAAATGGCTGATACCCAGCAGGGCGCCGCCCAAACCGCATATCAATTGGTGGTAGGCGCCGATTCGGTGGCCGTTGCTGCGGGCAGAGGAGATAGCTGGGCAACGGCCAAAGTGGTTTCGGCCGCCAGCCTGGTTACCTACAACGGCAAGGCACTGCAGCCATTTACCAAATATTTTTGGAGGGTGGTGTTGTGGGACAAGGCCGGTAAAAAACTACGGCCATCGGCAATTACCAGTTTTGAAACCGGTATGATGGAAATGCGCAACTGGAAAGGATCGTGGATAAGCGATAACAAAGGTATTGCGGTTAACCCGGCACCATATTTCCGTAATACGTTTAAGGTGGGCAAAGCCATCAAATCGGCAAGGGCGTATATTGCGGTGGCCGGTTTATATGAGCTTTACATCAATGGTAAAAAAATAGGCAACCACCGGCTCGACCCAATGTATACCCGGTTTGACAGGCGCACGCTGTATGTAGCATATGATGTTACCGCTAACATGCAAAATGGTAAAAACGCAGTGGGTGTATTGCTGGGGAATGGCTGGTACAATCACCAAAGCACGGCAGTATGGTATTTTCACCAGGCGCCGTGGCGCGGCAGGCCAGCCTTTTGTATGGATTTAAGGGTAACCTATACCGACGGCACTACCGAGACCATATCATCCAATACCCGGTGGAAAACATCCCTGAGCCCCGTAGTATTCAACAGCATTTACACCGCCGAGCACTACGATGCCCGCAAGGAGCAGCCCGGATGGAATACCCCCGATTTTATCGACTCGGCCTGGAAAAACGTAATCAACCGCTCAGCCCCATCAGCAAATATTGTGGCGCAAAGCTTGCAGCCTATCCGCAATGTTGAGGAGATACCTGCCAAAACCATTACCAAAATTGATGACAACCTGTGGGTTTTTGATATTGGCCGTAACATATCCGGCGTAAGCCAGATTACTGTTAAAGGCGATTCGGGCACTGTAATCCGCCTGAAACACGCCGAACGCCTCAACAAAAATGGCCATGTAGATCAATCTAATATCGACCTGCATTACCGCCCAACTGATGATAAGGACCCTTTCCAGACAGATATTTTTATCCTTGGCGGCAAAGGCGAAGAAACCTTTATGCCTAAGTTTAACTATAAAGGGTTTCAGTATGTGGAGGTAAGCAGCAGCAAGCCCATCCAGCTCACCAAAGAAAGTTTGAAAGCTTACTTTATGCACAGCGATGTACAGCCGGTAGGCCAGGTAAGCTCATCAAACCAAACCCTCAATCAAATTTGGAGTGCCACCAATAATAGCTACCTGAGCAACCTGTTTGGCTACCCGACAGATTGCCCACAACGCGAAAAAAACGGCTGGACAGGCGATGCCCACATAGCCAGCGAAACAGGCCTGTATAATTTTGATGCCATAACCATTTACGAAAAATGGCTGGCCGATCACCGCGATGAGCAACAGCCCAACGGCGTATTGCCCTCTATTATACCAACCGGCGGCTGGGGCTACGAATGGGGCAACGGCCCGGATTGGACAAGCACCATCGCCATCATCCCCTGGAATATTTACTTGTTTTATGGTGATAGCAAGCTACTTGCCGATAGCTATACTAGCATCGAAAAATATGTAAACCATATTGACGAATTGTACCCAACGGGCCTCACCTCCTGGGGCCTTGGCGATTGGGTGCCCGTGAAATCTGTTTCGCCGGTTGAGCTTACCTCATCGGTTTATTATTACACAGATGCCAATATTTTGGCCAAAGCAGCTAGAATTTTGGGTAAACAGGCTGATTTTGTGAAATATACAGCCCTCGCTACAAAAATAAAAAATGCCATCAATGCCAAGTACCTCAATGCGCAAACCGGTATGTACGGACAGGGTCTGCAAACAGAGTTGAGCGTTCCGCTATTTTGGGGCGTAGTGCCCGATAATTTAAAAGGCAAAGTAGCTGCCAACCTGGCCGCCCGTGTTGCAGCCGATAATTACCACCTGGATGTAGGTATTCTTGGCGCTAAGGCCATTTTAAGCGCACTGAGTGATAACGGTTATCCCGATGTAGCCTACAAAATAGCATCGCAGGAAACCTTCCCTTCATGGGGTTGGTGGATGGTGAACGGAGCAACTACGCTATATGAAAATTGGCAGATTGATGCCAAATCCGACATTTCCCTTAACCACATTATGTTTGGCGAAATTGGCGCCTGGCTGTACAAAGGCATTGCAGGCATTCAGCCCGATGCAAATCAGCCCGGCTTTAAAAACGTGGTCCTGGCACCGCATTTTGTGCCTGGTTTAAATGAGTTTACCGCCACGCATGATGGCCCTTACGGCAAAATTTTATCATCATGGAAACGGGAGGGGAGCAGTGTTACTTATAAAGTAATTGTACCGGCAAATTCAACGGCAAGTATCACCTTCCCTGCGGGTAAAGTTACCTTATCAGGTAAATCCATTGGCAAGGAATATAAGGCGGTGGCAGGTAGCTATGAGTTTAAAATAAGTCCCGCAGTACTCTAATTGTCATTTCGAACGAGCCTGCGGTGGAGTTGTATGGGCGGGGTGAGGAGAAATCTTAGACACCTTGCATTCCACCAAGTCCATCGGAATGCAAGGCGCCTAAGATTTCTCCTCGTACCTCGTTCGTATTCTAGGTTTAGCATAATTCCAAATTTAATTCAAAAAAGATTTTTTAGGCTGCCCTTTTATAGTTTTCCACATATTTTACGCCTCTTTTCACCAGGGAAAACATTCGTAAGATCAGCTTGAATTTTATATTGTTCAATACCAATCCGTAATCCTTACTTTTCATTTTTCGCTCTGCATATGCCCTTATCTCTGGATCATATTGCATTGCCGTTTTGGCTGCCTGGTTAAGTTCCTGTTTT